>MNZL01000119.1:0-12123 GCA_001873585.1 Rhodobacterales bacterium CG2_30_65_12
ACCCGCCGTCGATGAACAGCCCGAAGCGGCGGTTGTGACGCTCAAGCCAGCCTTGCGCTTCGGCATCGCTCTCGGGGGCCTTGCCGTAGTCCATGTTCTCGAAGATGTCCTTGATGGTCATGGCGTTACCCCATCGCGTGGCGGTAGCTGGCCGAGTAGTGGCCGGTGACGTGGTGCTCAAGCTGGCGCTCGATGTCGCCGAGCAGCGAGGAGGCGCCGAAGCGGAAGAGGTGGGGCGTGAGCCAGTCGTCGCCCAGTTCTTCCTTCACCAAGGCGAGGTAGGTGAGCGCGTCCTTCGCCTTCGAGATCCCGCCGGCGGGCTTGTAGCCGACCCGCACGCCGGTGCGCTCGTGATAGTCGCGGATTGCGCGCATCATCACCAGCGAGACGGGCAGGGTGGCGTTTACGCTTTCCTTGCCGGTCGAGGTCTTGATGAACTCGGCGCCGGCCATCATGCACACCAGCGAGGCGCGCGCGACGTTGCGCAGGCTGCCGAGCTCGCCGGTGGCGAGGATCGTTTTCAGATGCGCCTCGCCGCAGGCGGCGCGAAACGCGCGCACCTCGTCGTAGAGGGCCTGCCAGTTGCCGGTGAGCACATGGCGGCGCGAAATCACGATGTCGATCTCGCGCGCCCCTGCGGCCACGCTTTCGCGGATTTCCTCCAGCCGTAGCCGGTAGGGCGACAGCCCCGCCGGAAAGCCGGCAGACACGGCGGCAACCCCCAGCCCCGAGCCTTGCAAAGCCTCGACGGCGGGGGCGACCATCTCGTGGTAGACACAAACTGCGCCGGTGGTGATCGGCCGCATGTTCATCGCGTCGAGCAGGTCTTGCCGCACCGGGTGGCGGGCCTTGGCGCAGAGCCGGCGCACGCGCCCCGGCGTGTCGTCGCCCGCGAGGGTGGTGAGGTCGATCAGGGTGACGGCCTTCAGCAGCCATGCCGCCTGATGCTCTTTCTTGACCGAGCGGCGCGCGCCGATGGTGTTGGCCCGGCGCTCGATCGCCGAGGTGTTGGCCTGGGCGCTCATTACCCAGTCCATATCAAGCGGCAGCCCCGGGTTGCGCGCCGCGATGGCTTGCGGCAACCCGGCCAGGCGTGTGCCTGCCTTTTTTTCGCTGGTCGGTTGCATGTCACCTCCCAAGGTAACGGTCTGGAATGAGAGTCGCACGGGAGCGGCGGATTGGCAAGATTTACCGAAAGGTCAAATGATTTGCGGTGGCGCTGCGCCTTTCGGCAGTGTGCCTAGCGATTGGGCAACGCCAAGGCAATGAAATCACGCAAGTTTCGGTGGCCGGGAGGGGAGTGTTCTTTCCGTAGGGGAAGGAGTTGAGAAAATCTCTGCACTGTGGATAACTTGATTGATCCGCGTGCGCATCAGGAGCGTGAGTCTTTCGCGCCGACCACAGAAAGAATAGCGCTCGCGCGACCCGAAAAAAACAGAGAGGAGTCACGAATATGAACCTGTCCATCAAATCTGTCCTGCTGGTTTCGGCGTTTGCCCTTGCCAGCCCGGCGCTGGCCGCCGGCACACACCCGGTAACCGGCGAAGCCCTCGCCGATAGCCAGACTTTCACCTACCGCGTCGGCGATGAGAGCCCGTCGATCGACCCGCAGATCGCCGAAGACGTCGACGGCGGCGACATCCTGCGCGACCTGTTCGAGGGTCTGTTCAACCAGGATGCCAAGGGCAATCGCATTCCCGGCGTGGCGACCGATTTCACGGTGTCGGACGACAAGCTCACCTACACCTTCACTCTGCGCCCCGAAGCCAAGTGGTCAGACGGCGCGCCGGTCACGGCAGGCGATTTCGTCTATGCCTGGCAGCGTCTGGCGGATCCCGAAACCGCCTCGCCCTACCAGTGGTATGCCGAAGTCATGGGCCTGAAAAACGCCAGCGCCGTGGTTGCGGGCGAAATGCCGGTGAGCGAGCTCGGTGTGCGCGCGATCGACGATCACACCCTTGAGGCCACGTTGGCCAATCCGCTGCCCTATTTCCCCGATACGCTGGTACATGGTTCCACCTTCCCGGCACCGAAATGGGCGATCGAGGCGCATGGCGCTGACTGGACCAAGCCGGGCAACATGGTATCGAACGGGGCCTATGTGCTGACCGAGCATGTGCCCAACGAGCGCCTCGTGCGTGAGCGCAACCCGATGTATTGGAACGATGCCAACACGATTATCGAGAAAGTGACCGCGCTGGTCATCACCGATGAAAACGTGGCCTTCACCCGATACCAGGCCGGTGAGCTCGACCAGACCGACATTCCGACCGGACAGTATCCGACGCTTGCAAAATCGAACCCCGACGAGGTGGTGGTCTACCCGAGCCTGTGTTCCTACTACTACATGTTCAACGTCTCGGGGAACGGCCCGGAATACCTGATGGACAAGCGGATCCGCCAGGCACTTTCCTATGCCATCGACCGTGATATCATCGTCAACCAAGTGACGCAGGGCGGCCAGTTTCCGGCCTACAACTTTACCCCGGCGGCCACCGCAGGCTTCACCGTTCCCGACTCCATCGAATATGGCAACTGGAGCCAGGACGAGCGCAACGCCAAGGCGATCGAGCTGATGGCCGAAGCTGGTTACGACAGCGCAAACCCGCTCGACCTGACGCTTATCTACAACACAAACGAGGGCCACAGGAAGATCGCCATCGCTGTCAGCCAGATGTGGAAGCAAAACCTCGGCGTGAACGTCACCCTCGAAAACCAGGAATGGAAGACCTTCCTGCAAACCCGCTCCGATCAGGCCTATGATGTGGCCCGTGGGGGCTGGTGCGGCGACTACAACGAGGCCTCGACCTTCCTCGACCTCGTGCAATCGGGCTCGGGCTATAACGACTCGAAGTATAACAACCCCGACGTTGATGCGCTTCTTGCCGAGGCCAAGACTTCGGACAACCCGCAGCCGATCTATACCAAGGTGGAAGAGATTATCGCCGAAGATATGCCGATCATCCCGATCTATCATTACACCGGCGTCCTCATGATGAACCCGTCGCTGAAGGGCTGGCCGATTGAGAACGTGCAGGAAAACTGGTATTCGAGAGATCTCTACAGGGTCGCCGAGTAATCCGGAACAAAATGAAAGGACGTCGCGGGGAAGTGCCCGCGGCGTTCTGCCTTTGACGGGGATACATTGATGTTCAGCTTCGTTGCCCGCCGGATCGCCGTGGCGATCCCGACGCTACTCGTCCTGCTGGTGATCAGCTTCCTGCTGATGCAAACCGCGCCGGGCGGACCGTTCACCTCGGAAAAACCCCTGCCGGCGCAGGTGCTGGCCAATATCGAGGCCAAATACGGGCTGAACGATCCGATGTGGAAACAGTTCACCAACTACATCACCGGGATCGTCACCGCGTTCGATTTTGGCCCATCCTACCGATACAAGGACCGGACGGTGAACGACATCATCGCCCAGGGCTTTCCCGTTACCCTGACCTATGGCACGATTTCCTTCATCGTCGCGGTGTTTGTCGGCGGATTGCTCGGCATCGCCGCTGCGATCAAGCACAACTCCTGGCTCGATTACATCGCCGTGGGCATCACCATCGGTGCCCAGGTGCTGCCAAACTTCGTGATGGCGCCGATCCTCTTGCTGATTTTCACGCTCTGGCTCGGCTGGCTGCCCGGCGGCGGCTGGAATGGCGGGCAATGGAATTACCTGATCATGCCGGTGATCGCACTTTCGACCTCCTACATGGCCTCGATCGCGCGGCTCACCCGCTCGTCGATGCTTGAGGTGCTGCGCTCGAACTTCATCCGCACCGCGCGGGCCAAGGGCTTGCCCAACCGGGTGATCATCTGGCGCCACGCGCTCAAGCCCTCGATCCTGCCGGTGGTCTCCTACCTCGGCCCGGCCTTTGTCGGCATGGTCACCGGCTCGTTCATCATCGATTCGATCTTTTCCACTGGCGGGATCGGCTTTTTCTACGTTAACGCCGCCTTCAACCGCGATTACGCCGTGATGATGGGCCTTACCATCCTGCTCGGCACGATGACGATAGCATTCAACATGGTGGTCGATATCCTCTACGCGTGGATCGACCCGAAAATCCGGCTGTAAGGGAGAGGCCCGTGACCAATATTTCCCTTAACCCGCAGCAGCCCAAGACGGCCGCGATGGCCGAGCGCATGGCCGAAGTAAGCGGCCGCTCGCTCTGGGCCGACGCCCGCACCCGCTTTCTGCGCAACAAGGCGGCGATGGTCAGCCTCGTGGTGCTGATCCTCGTGGCGCTGTTTGCCTTTTTCGGCCAGTATCTCACGCCCTGGGACAACGAGACGATCGATTGGAACGTGCTCGGCAATACCAAGGAACTGGGCCGGCCCTCGCTGGCCAACGGCCATTACTTCGGCTTTGGCGAAAGCGGGCGCGATCTGTATTCCCGAGTGGTGCAGGGCACCCAGATCAGCCTGATGGTCGGTGTTGTCGGCGCCGCCATCGCGGTGATCGTCGGCACGATCTACGGCGCGGTCGCGGGCTTTGTCGGTGGCCGGGTCGACAGTGCGATGATGCGCTTTGTCGATATCGCAATGTCGATCCCTTACATGTTTGTGCTGATCCTGCTGCTGGTGGTCTTTGGCCGTTCGATCGTCATGCTGTTCGTCGGTATCGGCCTCACCGCCTGGCTCGACATGAGCCGGATCGTGCGCGGCCAGACGCTTTCGATCAAGAACAAGGAATACATTGAGGCGGCAGTGGCCACCGGTGTGCCCACCTTCACCATCATCCGCCGCCACATCGTGCCGAATCTGCTCGGCGTGGTTGCTGTCTATGCCACGCTGCTGGTGCCCAGCATGATCCTCACCGAGAGCTTCATCTCCTTCCTCGGGCTTGGCGTGCAGGAGCCGCTCACCTCCTGGGGGGCGCTGATCTCCGAGGGGGTCAAGACGATGAATTACGGAATGCTCTGGCAGCTGTTCTTCCCGCTGACCTTCTTCGTCATCACCATCTTCGCCTTCTTCTTCATCGGCGACGGGCTGCGCGATGCGCTTGACCCGAAAGACCGCTAGGGGATCATGGCATGACACTTCTGCAAGTCCGCGACCTGACAGTGAACTTCGATACCGCCGATGGCACGGTGACGGCGGTCGACAATATTTCGTTCGACCTTGGGCGGGGCGAAACCCTTGGCGTGGTGGGCGAAAGCGGCTCGGGCAAGAGCCAGCTCGTGTTTGGCATCACCGGGCTGTTGGCCGCCAACGGCCGCGTCACCGGATCGGCCAGGCTTGAGGGGCAGGAAATCCTGAACCTGCCTGACCACAAGATGAACCGGATCCGGATGGAAAAGATCGCCATGATCTTCCAGGATCCGATGACGTCGCTCAATCCCTACCTGCGGGTTTCCGACCAGATGGCCGAGGTGTTGCAGCACCACCGGGGCCTGTCGAAGCGGGCGGCGATCACCGAGAGCGTGCGCATGCTCGACGCGGTGCGCATACCCGAAGCCAAGGCGCGGGTGACGATGTATCCGCACGAGTTTTCCGGCGGTATGCGCCAGCGGGTGATGATCGCAATGAGCCTTCTGTGCCAGCCCGATATCCTGATCGCCGACGAGCCGACCACCGCGCTCGACGTGACGGTGCAGGCGCAGATCATGCGGCTGCTGGCCGATCTGCAGGCCGATTTCGGCATGGCGATCATCCTGATCACCCACGATCTGGGCGTGGTCGCCGGGAGTTGCGTTGACACGCTGGTGATGTATGGCGGGCAGGTGATGGAAAAGGGCACCACCGAGGGCCTCTTTGCCCGCCCCACACACCCCTACACGATGGGCCTCCTCAAGGCCGTGCCCCGGCTTGACCGTGAAACGGCGCAGCTTGAGACCATCCCCGGCAACCCGCCCAACATGATGGACATGCCGGCAGGCTGCCCGTTTGTGCCGCGCTGCGAATTTGCCGATGAGCGCTGCTGGAACGAGCGCCCCGAGCTGAAGCGCGCCGAGGGGTTCAAGACCCGCACCCGTGCTTGCCACCGCAGCCTGGAGGAACTGGCATGAGCGACGAGACGATCCTCAAGGTCGATGATCTCAAGGTCTGGTTCGACGTGAAAAAGCAGGGTGCCATGCCGTGGGTGAAGGCGCGCAAGCTCAAGGCGATCGACGGTGTGAGCTTCGAGCTGAAGGCCGGCGAAACGCTTGGCATCGTCGGCGAGAGCGGGTGCGGCAAGTCGACGCTCGCGCGTGCGGTGATGCAGATGTTGCCGGTGGAAGCGGGCAGCGTGGTCTGGCTTGGCGCCGAACTGGTGGGGCTCGATACCCGCCATATGCGCAGCCACCGCAAGGAGATGCAGATGATCTTTCAGGATCCTCTCGCCTCGCTCAATCCGCGCATGACCATCGGCCAGATCATTGCCGAACCGCTGAAAACGCATTTTCCGAGCCTCTCGGGAGACGAGATGAAGAAGCGGGTGCAGGACGTGCTCGATACGGTCGGCATCCTGCCCAACCTCGTCAATCGCTACCCGCACGAATTTTCCGGCGGCCAGTGCCAGCGCATCGGCATTGCCCGCGCGCTGGTGGTCGATCCGCAGCTTATCATCTGCGACGAGCCGGTTTCGGCGCTCGATGTGTCGATCCAGGCGCAGGTGATCAACCTGCTGATGGATTTGCAGAAAGAAACCGGCGTAGCGCTGATTTTCATCGCCCACGATCTGAGCGTGGTGAAGCACATCTCCGACCGGGTGATGGTGCTCTATCTTGGCAACGTGATGGAAATAGCACCCGCGCGGGCGCTCTACGCCAAGCCGATGCACCCCTATACCGAAGCGCTGATCGCGGCTGTGCCGATCCCCGACCCGAAACGGGAGAAGGCCAAGCAGATCATGCTGCTCGACCAGGATCTGCCGTCGCCGCTCGATCCGCCCTCGGGCTGCGTGTTTCGCACCCGCTGCCCGATTGCGGAGCGGCGTTGCGCCGAGGAAAAGCCGCTGCTCAGAGACACGGGCGAAGATCACAAAGTTGCCTGTCACCTGCGGTGACGGGTGCGCTCAATCGAGCGTCTGGCGGTAGCGCAGGAGCGAGATCGCGGTGATCACGAGGCCAATCAGCACGATAGCGCGCAGGTCGCCGGTGATATCGGCCATTCCGCCACCTTTCAGCATCACCTTGCGCACGATGCGCAGAAAATGCGTGGCCGGAATCGCTGTGCCGATGGTCTGCGCCCAGCCGGGCATGCCGGCGAAGGGAAACATGAAGCCCGAGAGCAGGATCGTCGGCAGAATCAGCATGAAGCTTGCCTGCATCGCCTGCATCTGGGTGTGCACGAGGGTGGAGATCAGGAAGCCGAGCGCGAGATTGACCACGATATAAACGTTGAATCCAACGAAGAACGCGAGCCCCGAGCCGGTGAACGGCACGTCGAACATCAATTGCGCGGCAACGAGAAACACCGCCGTCTGCACATAGCCGACAAAGACGTAAGGCAGGATTTTGCCCAGCATCACCTCGAGCGGTCGCACGGGTGTGGCGATCAGGGTTTCCATCGTGCCGCGCTCGGTTTCGCGCACTATGGCGACGGCGGTGATCAGCACCATCGTCATGGCGAGGATCACCGCGAGCAGGCCCGGCACGATGTTGACGGCGGTTTCGCCTTCGGGGTTGAATTGCTTGTGCAACACCACCGAAAACGGCGCGGGCCGCGCCGCCACTGCGGCAAGCGGGCCGGTGAGCGTCTGCCGGATCGCGGTATCGAGGATGCCATTCAGCGCGCCCATGGCAGCCCCCACCGCCGTCGGATCGGAGGCGTCGGCCGAGATCAGGATTTCGGGCGAGAGCCCTCGGATGATGTCGCGCTCGAAATCGGGCGGGATCACCACGACAAAATTGGCCGTGCCTTCGCGCAGCGCCGCATCGCCCGCCTCGGCACCGGTGACGACGCCGACGAAATCGAAGTAATCGGAGGTTTCCATGCCCGAGAGCACCGCGCGCGCCACCGGGCTCTCGTCGGCCATTTCCACCAGCGTGGGCAAGTTGTGCGGATCGGCGTTGATGGCGAAGCCGAAGATCACCAGTTGCAGGATCGGGATGCCGATCATCATCCCGAAGGTGAGGTGGTCGCGCCGCATCTGCACGAATTCCTTGAACAACACGGCGGCGAAGCGGGAGAGGGAAAACAGGCTCATTGGGCCGCCGCGCCAGTCTGGCCGAAATTGTCGGCGGAGGTGGTCATCAGGTAGATGAAGGCTTCTTCCAGTTCGGCATCTTTTTTCACCCAGGTATGTGTGCCATCCTTCTGCGTCCATTCGCAGACCACCGCATCAAGCGCGGCGGCGTCAATTGACGAGACGTGAAGCTGTGCACCAAAGCGCGCCACCTGCTCGACGCGCGGATCGGCGCGCAGGGCGTCTTCGAGGGCGATGAGCTCGGGGCCGTCAACGCGCCAGGTGGTGAGGCCGACGCGCGCCGGGATCTCGCGCGCGGGTCCGTCGATCAGCTTTTTGCCATAGGCGATATAGGCGATGTAATCGCACTGCACCGCTTCATCCATGTAATGCGTCGAGACCAGAACGGTCACGCCCTGCCGTGAGAGCCGGTGGATCTCGTCCCAGAAATCACGCCGGGCTTTCGGGTCGACGCCTGCGGTCGGCTCGTCGAGAAGCAAGAGTAGCGGTTTGTGCTGCATGCAGGCGGCAAGCGCGAGGCGCTGTTTCCAGCCACCCGAAAGGGTGCCGGCAAGCTGGTTTCCCCGGCCTTCGAGGCCGAGCGCGCACAGAGTATCGGCCACCACCGCCTTGCGGTTTTTCAGGCCATACATCCGGGCCATGAAATCGAGGTTTTCGCGGATCGTAAGATCGCCGTAGAGCGAAAACTTCTGGGTCATGTAACCGACGTTTTCCTTGATCGCGCGCGCCTCGGTGCGGATGTCGTGGCCAAGCGTGCGCCCCTCGCCACCATCTGGGGTGAGCAAGCCGCACATCATGCGGATCGTCGTGGTCTTGCCCGAGCCATTGGGCCCGAGAAAGCCATAGATCGCCCCCGTCGGCACCTCCATGTCGACGGAATCGACCACCGTGTTGGCGCCGAACACCTTGGTCAGGCCGCGCACGGAAATGGCGGATTCGGCGCTCATTCGATCCGCTCCAGGGTCACGGGTTGGCCGGGTAGAAGGCCGGTGCCGGGGGCCAGCCGCGCCTCGGCGCGAAACACCAGCCGGGCGCGCTCGTCGCGCGAATAGATGATCGGTGGGGTATATTGCGGATCGGCGGCCATGCGGGTGATCTTGGCGGTGAGGCCCGGCGCGCAGCCATCGCAGGACAGCGCGAGCACTTGGCCGACGGCAAAGTCCACCCGCTCGGCCTCGGGCAGGTAGAATAGCACCTTGAGCGCGTCCGGCGGCAGAATCGAGATCACGGGCGTGCCGGCGGCGGCTACCTCACCGGCCTTGAAATAGACCTTGTCGATGGTGCCTCGCCCCGGCGCGGTTACGCTCAGATCGTCGAGCTGCGCGGCGGCCAGGTCGGCCTCGGCGCGGGCGGCGGCAAGCGTGGCCTCGGCGGCGATCACCTGTTCGCCGCGCGCCGGCAGATCCGCCACATCGAGCTGAGCTTCGAGCTGGGCGACGTGGGCATTCGCCTGTCCGAGCGCGGCGCGGTCGGCATCGACCTTCGCCGGCGTGACGAGCTCGCGGGCAAACAGGGTTTCGGTGCGTGTGAGCGTGGTTTCGGCCAGGTCTCGCGCGGCGCGGGCCTCGGCCAGGGCGGCGCGGATCACCGCGATCTCGGCGTCGCGCGAGCCGGTTTCGAGGTTGCGCAGGTTGGCTTCGGCCTGGGCCATGCGGGCATTGGCGGCGCGCAACGCGGCGCGCTGTTTGGTGGCGTCCATGTCGAACAGGAACTGCCCGGCGACGATGCGATCGCCCTCCGACACGCCGAGATTGCGCAGCCGCCCGGTGACCGAGGCCGCGACATGAACGAAGTCCGCCTCGACATAGCCGTTGTAAACGGGCGTGGGATCATCGCCGAAGCCGGGCAGGAGGGCGGTGAGCAGGGCGGTGATCCACGCGATCAGGGTTTCAATCATGGCAAGGCTCCGGGGCCGGAATGAGGCCATTAATCAGGATGTCGAGGTGGTTTTCGACCAATCGGTCGAGGGCGAGGCCGTCGGTCGGGTGAACGCCAAAAACCTCCGCCAGCAGCAGGTGGGCGAGGATTGGCCCGATCAGCGAGCGGATGGTGAGCTCGGGGTCGACCGGGCGCATCTGGCCGCTCTCGATGGCCTGCTCGATCATCCGGGTCGCCGCTGGAAAGACGGTATCGAACACCGCGCGGCGATACATCTCGGCGATCTCGGGGGCGACGGCGGCTTCGCGGAGGACGATCCTTGGCACGGCGAAAACCTTGGGGTCGCCCAGTGCCGTGGCGACGATTGTGAGAATCGTGCGCAAGGTGTCGCGGATATTGCCGGCGGCAAGGTCGGCGGCGGCGAGAACATGCGCGGCGACGGGGGCGACGGCCCGCTTTACCAGCCCTTCGAGGATCGACTGCTTTGACGGGAAGTAGAGGTAGACGGCGCCTTTCGAGAGCCCGGCAGCCCGGGCGATCTCGGCTACGCAGGTGTGGGCATAACCCTTCTCGACGAACAGGGTCAGTGCCGCGTCGAGCAACTCGTCGGGCCGGTCCGCGGCGCGGCGGCGAAACTTGGGGCGGGCTGAGTCGGAAGCGGCCATGTATCAAAAATAACTGACTGGTCAGTTAGTTGCAATGCCGAACAGGCTTGGCTTTTCGGGCAGCCGCCTCGCCGCGAGAGTGGCTTGGGACGGGCAATATTCCGTTGGCGGCAACTGCCAAACCGGAGAAATTTCTTTTTTCAGCAACCGGAAAACCGGACTCTTGAATGTTTGGTAAAGCGCAGAAATGTGGAAGAAAAATCCTTCACCAAGGATCCTTTGAAATCTTTCGTTTTCCGAGCCGGGGCGCGTCGACGGATCACCGCGCCGCTCCACGCCGTGCAATGCCCGCCCGGCACCTCGCAACGTCAGGGGCCTTTTCTCCCCGTGCCGCTCGTGCCACTCTGTCGGTGCACAAGGGGAGAGACCATGCCGATCAAAGCCTGCATCTTCGACGCCTACGGCACCCTGTTTGATGTGTCGGCCGCCGCGCGCGAAGCCGCTGCTGCACCGGAAAACGAAATGATTGCAGAGAACTGGGAGCGCCTCGCCTTCGACTGGAGGCGCAAGCAACTCGAGTATTCGTGGTTGCGGGCGATCACCGGGGCGCACCGCGATTTCTGGCGCGTCACCCAGGACGGGCTCGATTGGGCGCTCGATGCCCAGGGCCTGCGCGATCCCGATCTGCGCGAACGCCTCCTCGCCCTCTACTGGCGGCTTTCGCCCTACCCGGAAGTGCCGGAGGTGCTTGCCCGGCTGCAACGCTCCGGCATCGCCACCGCGATCCTCTCCAACGGCTCGCCCGACATGCTCGACGCCGCCGTGCGCTCGGCAGGAATCGAGGCGCTGCTCGACGATGTGCTCTCGGTCGAGCGTGTGGGTATCTTCAAGCCTGCGCGCGAGGTCTACAGCCTTGCTACCACGCGCTTCGGCTGTGCCCCCGGCGAGGTGCTGTTTGTTTCGTCCAATGGCTGGGATATCGACGGCGCGGGGGGCTTTGGCTTTTTCACCGCTTGGGTGAACCGCACAGGTGAGCCGCAAGACAGGCTCGACCACCCGCCGCACGAGGAGCTGCGCGATCTCGCCCTGATCCCCGACATCGCGGCGGCAATATGATCCACCAGTATTACGCCTCTGAAGACGGGATTCGGCTGGCCTACCTCGACGAAGGCAAGGGCCTTCCGGTGATCGCGCTGGCCGGCCTCACCCGCCACGGCGGGGATTTCGATTTCGTCGCGCCGCATCTCGATGGCGTCCGCCTGATCCGGCCCGATTATCGTGGCAGGGGTGCCTCAGAATGGGCCGATCCGGCCAGCTACACCCTTGAGCAGGAGGCGCGAGACGTGCTCGCGCTGATGGACCATCTTGGCCTTGAGCAAGCCGCCTTTCTTGGCACCTCTCGCGGCGGGCTGATTTCAATGCTCCTGGCCGCCACCGCGCATGCGCGGATGCTTGGCGTCTGCCTCAACGATATCGGCCCGGTGATCGAGCCTGCGGGGCTCGCCGGGATCG
>MNZL01000119.1:12138-17864 GCA_001873585.1 Rhodobacterales bacterium CG2_30_65_12
GCGGCTAAGAGCTTTGAAGCGGTGGCCATCGCCCGGGCGCGCACGGCCGTGGGCTTCTCGGGCGTGCCCGAGGCGCGTTGGCGGGCCGATGTGAAAAACCTCTTTACCGAGGCCGAAACCGGCCTTGCGATCAATTACGATCCAGCCTTGCGCAAAGCATTCCGCGCCGCCGGTCCCGAGATTGCGCCGCTCTGGCCGCTGTTCGATGCCCTCGCCGGCCTGCCGCTCGCGCTCATCCATGGTGCCGGGTCAGACATCCTCTCGCAGGCCACTGCAGGCGAAATGCGCGCCCGCCGCCCCGACATGCGCTATGTGCGGCTCGAAGGCCGGGGGCATGTGCCCTGGCTCGATGAGCCCGAAGCCCTCGCGGTGATCCGCGCCTGGTTGGGAGATATGAGATGAACATCAAGATGATCCGCGCCGCCGCTGACCGGCTTCGGGGCCACGCCCGGCGCACGCCGCTCCTCACTTCGCCGTTTCTCGACGAGATCGCCGGGCGGCGGGTGCTGGTCAAGCCCGAGTGCCTGCAACACACCGGCAGCTTCAAGTATCGCGGCGCGCGCAATGCTGTCGCGGCGCTTGACGAACAGGCACGCGCGCAGGGCGTGATCGCCTATTCCTCCGGCAACCATGCGCAGGGTGTGGCGCTGGCGGCGGCCGAGTTTGGCGTGCCGTCGGTGATCGTGATGCCGACCGACGCGCCGGCCTTGAAAATCGCCAACACCCGCGCGCTCGGTGCCGAGGTCGTGCTTTACGACCGCACCCGCGAAGACCGCGACGAGATCGGCGCGGCGTTGGCCAAAGATCGCGGGCTTACGCTCATCAAGCCCTTCGACGAGCCGCAGGTGATCGCCGGGCAGGGCACCGTGGGGCTTGAGATTGCCACAGACGCCGCCGCGCTCGGAATAGAATCGGCTGATGTGCTGGTGCCCTGTGGTGGTGGCGGGCTTACTTCCGGCATCGCGCTGGCGCTGGAAGCGAACGCGCCCGGCCTTACCGTGCGCCCGGTCGAGCCGGAGGGATTCGACGATACCGCGCGCTCGCTCGCGGTGGGCACGATCCAGCACAACGCCCGGCTCACCGGCTCGATCTGCGATGCGATCATCACGCCTTCGCCGGGCGTGCTCACCTTTCCCGTGATGGCGCGGCTCTGTGGGCCAGGGCTGGCGGTGAGCGAGGATGAGGTGCTGCGGGCGATGGCCGACGCCTTTAAAAGGCTCAAGATCGTGATCGAGCCGGGCGGTGCGGTAGCGCTGGCGGCGGCGCTCTTCCACGCGGAAAAAACCGCAAGCGATGCGGTGATCGCGGTGGCCTCTGGCGGCAACGTCGATGCACCGGTGTTTTGCAAAGCGCTGGAGCGGTTCGCCTAGGGCCTGGGCTTGAGAAACCGCGCCACCGGATCAGAATCGCGCCCGCCCACGGCGTCCCATTCCGCCTTCAGCGCGGCGCGCTCCTGGTCCACCAGCGCCGCCACATCGTTTATCCGTGGCCCGGCCCCGCGCATGTGGTCCATCAGCCGATGCGAATGCAGCACCGTCGGCACCGCGTCCTCAGGTTCCCATGCGTCGAGCATCGTTACCCGGCGCAGGTTGAACTCGGGCGGCAGCACCCAGAATCGGAGATCGCTCTGCCACAGCATGTCGCGCAGCACCGGCTGGTCGCGTGTCGCCCCGCTTTCGCCAAAGCGGCGCGCCCATTCGGCCAGAAAGCCAAGCATCACCGGAGAGCGGCGGTAGAGCACCACGCCGGAATTGAGCTGGGGAAAGGCGTAAGGTGTGGCCACCTCGTGCCCGGCCCGGATCAGCGCCGAGGCCCGCCGCACATCATGCGCGAGCGCCAGATCGAAGCGCTCCAGCACGTCGAACAGATCGCCGAGCGGCGCGAGCACCCGCGTATCGGCATCGAGAAACAGCGTGCGCGCAAACCGGGTGGCACCCATGCAATCGAGCTTCGAGCGTGGATGTGGATCGTCAATCCGGTGCACCGCGTCGAACAGCCCCGGCGCCGCCGCGCCCGGATCGTCGGTGAACAGATCCACCGCGAGCTCCGGCTCGACCGCGCGCAAGGAGCGGGCCGAGGCCTCCGCCAGCGCGCGGTAGTCCGGCCCCGTGGCGACGTAGATCACGCCCTTGTCCATCGTGGCCTTACCGCGCCGCCAGTCGGTGATACATGTGCGTAAACGTGGCGGCGCCAAGGATCGGCATCAGCAGGTTCACCACCGGCACCGAGAGCGGCACCGCCATCAGCGTGCCGGCAAACCAGATCTGCCCTGCGTGGCGGCGGCGCAACCGCGTCGCCCCCTCGCGCCCCTCGCGCCGCATCGCTGCCATCTGGAAAAATTCCCGGCCCAGCAGATAGCCGTTCACCACCCAGAACAGCACCGGCGCCAGCGGCCCGACGAAGAAAAACAGAACCAGCGCCACCAGGTTCACCCCGACCGTAACCGCGATGAGCGAGACCGAGTCGCGCAAGGTGTCGGTGAGCGGAATGTGCCCCACCGGCTCGCGCCCGGGATAATGGCGGTCTTCCACCGCTTCGGCCACGTCATCGAGAAATATTCCGGTGAAGGCGGCGGCAACGGGCACCATCAGCACCACCGAGAGCACCAGCATGAGCAGCACCGTGGCCCAGCTTGCCACGCTGTCGAGCCAGGTCACTTCACCGAAGAAGGGCAGGCTCACTGCGTCGGGCACGAACAGGCCAACGACCCAGCCAAACACGATGGTTGCGCCCGCAAGCAGGGCGATGGTCAGGCCGAGGCCCATCAGCAGCACACGGCGAAAGCGCGGGTCGGTCAACTGGCCGAGAGCCTTGGAAAAATCGCCCAGCATCACCCGTCCACCCAAGTTGTGATAGCGTCGATGTCGGGGCGCGGGCGCTCGGGCGGGGCCACGGTTTCGGTGCCGATATGGATGAAGCCGGCCACACTTTCGCTCGGCCCGAGGCCGAGCGCGACGTCGAGAAATTCGCGGTCGTGGCAGACCCAGCTCGAAAGCCAGTTTGCGCCCCAACCGCTGGCCAGCGCCGCATTCAGCATCGCCAGGCACGCCGCCCCGGCAGACAACATCTGCTCGATCTCGGGCACCTTGTCTGATACCTTGGGTGACATCACCACCACCACCACCAGATGCGCGTCAGCGAATTGGTGATACACCTTGTCGATCCGCTCGGGCGCGTCTCCCCGTGCCGGGCCGCGCCGCTCGACCTCCGCCGCCAGGCGCTGCAACGCAGCGCGCTCCAGCACGAGAAAGCGCCAGGGCTCGAGCTTGCCGTGATCGGGCGAGCGCGCCGCTGCGGTGAGGATCGGCCTGAGCTCTTCGTGCGTCGGCACCGGGGTGGCCAGCGTTTTTGCCGGGCGCGAGCGGCGGGTGAGCAGAAAATCGAGCGCGGCCTGGTTCTTTTCGGGCATGTTTTTCTCCGTTGCTTGCACGAGATGTCGGGGCCGGCGCGCGCGAGGTCAAGCCGGCTGAGCGAAAAAGGCGGTGTTGGCGCAGCAGGCGGCATGGATTTCTGCCCCGGATCGCCTCGCGCCAGGCCGGGCGGCCTTGCACCCGCAAGCCGCTTGCGCCAATCTCGGCCGATGAAAAAGGGAGAACTCGCCCACCTCGCCACGCCCGGCGCCGAGATCGCCGTGCGGGTCACGCCGAAAGCCGCACGCAATGGCGTGATCGAAACCGATAACGGGCTGCGAGTGAGCGTTACCACCGTGCCGGAAGACGGCAAGGCCACCAAGGCGGTGATCAAACTCCTCGCCACCGCGCTTGGCGTGCCGAAATCGAGCCTCACCCTGATCCGTGGCGTCACGTCGCGCGACAAGGTCTTCAAACTCGACTGATCTTCTTTGGTCGGTAAATACCTTGGGGGGTCACAGGGGGGCAACGCCCCCCTCGCACCAATCCGAGTGCGCCTCAGGCGCACAAAAAAGGCGCGCGGGAGTTCCCGCGCGCCCGTCGTCCGCCGTGGGGCAGGGTCAGGCCTCGATTGCCCTGGCCGCGCCCTCAATGTTTTTCGTGCCCGCGATCTCGATCCGGCGCGGCTTCAGCGCCTCGGGCACCTCGCGCACCAGGTCGATGTGCAACAGCCCGTTTTCGTGCAACGCACCGGTCACGCGCACATGCTCGGCCAAGGCGAAACGGCGCTCGAAGGCGCGAGTGGCGATGCCGCGATGCAGGTAGGTGGGCGCCTCGTCCTCGGCCGCCTTGCGGGCGGTGACATGCAGCGCGTTTTCCTTCACCTCGACGTTCAGCTCGGCGTCGGAAAACCCGGCCACGGCGACGGTGATCCGCCAGGCATCGGTGCCGGTTTTCTCGATGTTGTAGGGCGGGTAGCTTTCGCGGCTCACGTCGTTTGCAAACACCCGGTCCATCATCTCGGCAAGCTGATCGAAACCGACAGTGGCACGGTAGAGCGGTGACAAATCGAAGTTACGCATGGGAAATCCTCCATTGAGCGATACCTGTTGGTTGCCCTCCTGATCGGACGGGCGCAGAACGGGCCCGCTACGCGGCACCCGCTTCATCGAGGTAGGAAGGATTTTTGCGCCGTCAAGGCCCCCCAAGGCCGCCTGTGCGGGGTCAGAAATTGATCTCGACGCCCGGCAGCCGCAGCACCTTCATCAGCTCGCGCAGCTCCTGGCGGGCGGCGACGTTGGAGATGTTCATCTGGCCAATCACGCCGACATCGCGCAGGTCGAGCAGCGTCAGGCCGCGCGGGAAGAGTTCGCGGAAGATCACCCGCTCGTTGAACCCGGGCGCGGTGCGAAAGCCGATTCGGCGCGCGAGCTCGTCGAGCGCGTGCCCCATCTTTTCCTTGTTGATCATCGCCTGCGCGCCGAGCCGGTTGCGCACCACCACCCAGTCGATCGGCGCGAGTCCGGCCTGGGCGCGCAGCTGGCGGGCGTTCCAGACCATCTCGGAATACACCGAGGGGCCGGTGATCTTGCCGGTTTCGCCATCGACATGGGCGAGCAGGTCGAAATCGACAAAGCTGTCGTTGAGCGGCGTCACCAATGTGTCGGCCAGTGTGTGTGCCACCTGGGAAAGGCGGGTGTGCGAGCCGGGGCAGTCGATCACGATGAAATCGCTCGTTGTTTCCAGCCCCGCCACCGCCTGGCTCAGCCGCCGGTCGTAGAGGTTTTCGCCCGGGGTGAGGCTGGCCTGGTCGATCTCGGGCAGATCGACGTAGGCCGGCGTGGGCAAGTCGAGCCCGTGGCGCTCGATTGTTGCCTTGCGGTTGGCAATGTAGCGCGCCATCGACTTCTGGCGCAGGTCGAGATCGAGCACCCCCACCCGGTAGCCCATCCGCGCCAGCGCGGTGGCGATGTGCATCGACACGGTCGATTTGCCCGCACCGCCCTTTTCGTTTCCGACCACGATGATATGCGCCAACTCGCGTCTCCCGCCCCATTCGCGCCGCTGCGAGCGCCTTGCCGCACTATATGTTGCGGTTGCGCCGGAGGGAAGACGCCATGTTGCGGCGCACCGCCCAGAGTGTGCCGATCGGGCCCACAAGCTCGAACAGCACGGTGGCGCCGATCGTAAGAGATAGAATGGTGTTGGCATACTCGGGAAATTCCTCGGCCGCCACCAGCGCCATCCCAACCGCCACCCCGGCCTGCGCGAGCAGTGCCGGGCCGAACCACGGCGCTTCGATGCGCGGGCTGCCGGCTGCGCGCGCACCGAGCCAGCCGCCGACGACGCGCCCGGCGATACGCAAGCCCACATAGG
>MNZL01000121.1:0-2715 GCA_001873585.1 Rhodobacterales bacterium CG2_30_65_12
AAGATTTCGAGAAAGTGACGCAGCCCCGCCTGCGACGCTTCCTCACGAAACCGCGCGTAGTTCTCCAGCGTGTGAATATCGCGTTCGAGATCGTTATAAAAGGTGACGGCATAGAGCCCGAGATCGGCCACCGGCTTGACGCGCTCAAGCACGGCGGTGCGAAACGGCAACGCCGGGCTTTGTGCGTAAACCGCGCCGCGCGGATGCCAGATGTCGGTGGTATCGTTGAAGCGCACGGCGGGCGTGACCGGCGTATCGGCAAACACCCCTTCGCGGGTAAGCACCTCGGCCGAGGAGACCGACATCAGCATGATATCGGCCAGATCGCTCTCGGTTACCTTCACCATGTCATCGCGGTAGGCGCGGAGCGGTTTCATCCGGCCATCGGCGCCCTTGCCGGCAACAGTGCAGCCAAAAGCCATGTCGCCGTCCTTGGCGTCGGCGATGATGAAATCGGTGGGTGCGTAGGCCCCCGCGCGGATTTTGGCGAGCTTGTGGTCGAGGCGTTTGGTCATGGTGCGTTCCGGTGATCGGGGCCGCCACAGGGCACCGGCGGGTGCCTCAGCAGCCGGTTTACACGAGTAAACTTTACGCCGCCACACGCGGGAAGAAAACTGGCAAACGCCTCAGGCCGTTTTTTCCGCAATCCACTCGGCGCTCGCGAGGATTCCGCCAAGCGGAAACACATGCGCCTGTGCGATCAGGCTCTCGGGCTGCGCGGCCTTGTGCGCCGCGAGCGCGGTGAGCACCTCTGTCGGCTCAAAGGGCTTCAAGAGCTTTGTGAGGTCTTTCGCCCGCTTCTGCAGCACATTAAGCGACGGGCCAACACCGCAGGCCACGGCATATTTGATCAGCGTCTGCAGCTTGGCCGGCCCGGCCACGCCGACGTGAATTGGCAGGGTTATACCACGCGCTGCCAGCCTTTCGGCCCAGGTGACCACCGGGGCGGCATCGAAGGCAAATTGTGTGACAATGGCCATATCGGTGCCGGTCTGGGCGGCGTATTTCTGCTTCCAGTCAAGCGCCGCATCGACGGCCGCCGTGCTGCCCTTCGGGTCGATATCGGCGTTGCCTTCCGGGTGTCCGGCAACGTGCAGCCGGGTGTAGCCATGCTTTTCAAACAGCCCGGTTTCCATCAGGTGCATCGAGCTTGCAAAGGCCCCGACGGGCCTGGACACCCCGCCGGCGATCACCAGGGCAGAGCTTACCCCCGCTTCCCCGGCATAGCGCTTGATCCAGTCTTCCAGAATTGCCGCATCGGCTATGATCCGCGCCGGGAAGTGCGGCATCACCTCGAAGCCATCATCGGCAAGCCGCTTGGCCGTCGCCACCATGTCGGCAATCGGCGTGCCTTCGAGATGAGCAATATAGACCCGTGCCCCCGGCGCGAGCAGCGGCTTGAAATCGTCTATCTTCGCCGCCGTTCGGGGCATGACCTCAAGCGACACGCCGTCAAGGAAGGCTTTCAGCGGGCTCACCGCATTTACCATGTTTACCACCGCCATCGTTGGCTCCCGGGTTGATGTCGAGCGCTGCCTGCGCCGTTGGCTCACGTTAGTGGCTTTGCGCAAAAAACGTTTCTTGGATGCGTCACTTTTTTGACGATTCACGCCACGCAAAAATGCCACCGACACGCGGCGTGACGGTGGCGCAATGTCTGCTGTCTGGAGCCGTTCAGGCCGCGCGGGCCTCCTCCGGCGGCTCCTTCGCGCCGGTCATGAAGGCAACGGCGTCCGACATCGTGTAGTCATTCGGGTTGATCGTGCAGAGCCGTTCGCCGAGGCGGTGAACGTGAATGCGGTCGGCCACCTCGAACACATGCGGCATATTGTGCGAGATCAGCACCACCGGAATGCCGCGATCGCGCACCTGCTGGATCAGCTCCAGCACCTTGCGGCTTTCCTTCACGCCGAGCGCGGCGGTGGGCTCGTCGAGGATGATCACCTTCGAGCCGAAGGCGGCGGCGCGGGCCACGGCCACACCTTGGCGTTGGCCGCCGGATAGCGTTTCAACCGATTGGTTGATGTTCTGAATCGTCAGCAGGCCGAGTTCGTTCAGCTTTTCGCGGGCAAAGGCGCTCATCGCCGAGCGGTCGAGCTGCTTGAACATCATGCCCATTATTCCCGGTTTGCGCAGCTCGCGGCCCATGAACATGTTGTCAGTGATCGACAGCGCCGGGCTGAGCGCGAGGGTCTGGTAAACAGTTTCGATCCCCTGTTTGCGAGCATCGAGCGGGGAGGCGAAGTTTACCTCCTGGCCCTCGAGCCAGACCTTGCCGGCGTCGGGCCGGATCGCGCCCGAAAGCGTTTTGATCATCACCGATTTGCCGGCGCCGTTGTCGCCGATCACCGCCAGAACCTCGCCGGGGTAGAGATCGAAATTGGCATGATTCAGCGCCGTCACCTTGCCGAAGTGTTTGACGAGGCTACGGGCCTTGAGGATGGGGTCCACTGCGGTGTTCATCCCGAAACCTTTCTGATCCATTGGTCGATGGCGACGGCCGAGATGATCAGCACGCCGATGAGAAGGTAGGTGAGCTGCGGGTTGGTGCCGAGCATGCGCAGGCCAAGCTCGAACACGCCCACGATCAGGGCCCCGAAGAACATGCCCATGATCGAGCCGCGCCCGCCAAACAGCGAGATCCCCCCGATCACCACGGCGGTGATCGCCTGGATGTTGCCGATCTGGCCGGTCGAGGCGGCCGGGCTGACCGAG
>MNZL01000121.1:2726-14817 GCA_001873585.1 Rhodobacterales bacterium CG2_30_65_12
TCATCACCCAGCCCGCGACGGCGGTGAAAAAGCCGGCAAGCGCGTAGACCTGAATCAACTGGCGATCAACCTGCACACCGGCCAGCCCGGCCGCTTCGGGATCGTCGCCCACGGCATAGGTGTGGCGGCCCCAGGCGGTCTGACGCAGGATGTAGGCCATCACCAGCACGATGGCGATGAGAAGCAGCACAGCGAGGGTGGCGGTGGTGCCACCGATCCGGAACGAGGTGCCCCAGAACTGCAGAATTGGCGCCTGCGCTTCAATATCCTGGCTGCGGATCGTTTCGTTGGCCGAATAGATGAAATTGGCCGCCAGCACGATCTGCCAGGTGCCGAGCGTAACGATGAAGGGCGGCAGCTTGATTTTCGCCACCAGCCAGCCGTTGATCGCGCCGAGCGCGGTGCCCACGCCGAGGCCGATCACGATCGCAAGCGGGGCCGGAATGCCGTATCGGAAGGTGAATTGCCCCATGATCACCGAGGTAAACACCGCGAAGGCGCCCACCGAAAGGTCGATCCCGGCGGTGAGGATGATAAGGCCCTCGGCCACCCCGAGAATACCAACCACGGCGATCTGTTGCATGATCAGGGTGAGAGTTGCAGCCCGGAAAAAGTTTTCCGACAAAACCCCGAAAACCGCGAGCGAGGCCACGAGCACGATCATCGGCACAAGCGATGGTGTGCCGTGCAGGATGTGCTGAAGTCGATACAGCGGCCCGCCCTTGGAGTCGGTAAACTCGGCAACGGATGTTGTGGCACCCGCCAGGCTCTTCTCGAAGTCCTGGCCCTTGAAATCACTGTCTGCCATGATGTCCCTCCTGGCCACTCCCCGGCGTCTTGGCGGACGCTCTTTCGCAGAAGTGTAGCGGGGCGGGTATGGCCCCGTCTAGGTTGAAGGGGCGGAGGTGCCCGCCCCTTCGTTATGCGATTTCAGGAGATCAACCCCAGCAAAGCGCCAGGCCTTCTTCGATCGAAATCGAGCTGACGCCCTCAACCGGTTCGCCGGTCACGAGCGCCACGCCGGTATCGAAGAAGTTCTTGCCCGGGGTCGCTTCCGGCTTCGAGCCATCTGCGGCGTAGGCGGCGATTGCTTCCATGCCCTTCGATGCCATCAGTAGCGGGTATTGCTGCGAGGTGGCGCCAATCACGCCGTCGGCGATGTTCTGCACGCCGGGGCAGCCACCGTCGACCGAGACGACCAGCACGTCGTTCTGCCGGCCCATGGCTTTCAGCGCTTCAAAAGCACCGGCGGCGGCGGGTTCGTTGATGGTGTAGACCACGTTGATGTCCGGGTCGGTGATCAGCAGGTTTTCCATCGCCTTGCGGCCGCCCTCTTCGTTGCCGGCGGTCACGTCGTGGCCGACGACGCGCGGATCGGTCTCGTCACCCCACTTGTTCGGGTCGCCAAGCTCGATGCCAAAGCCCTGCATGAAGCCCTGGTCGCGCAGAACGCCAACGGTGGGCTGGCTCACGGCGAGGTCGAGCATGCCGATCTTGGCGTTGGCGGCCTCGTCGCCCAGTTTGGCGGCGGCCCATTGGCCGATCAGCTCACCGGCGAGGAAGTTGTCGGTGGCGAAGGTCATGTCGGCGGCTTCGATCGGGTCGAGCGGAGTATCGAGCGCGATCACGAGAATGCCGGCGTCGCGGGCTTTCCGGATCGAGGGCACGATGCCGCGGGTATCGGACGGGGTGATCAGAATGCCCTTGGCGCCATCGGCGATGCAGGTTTCGACCGCAGCGACCTGGCTTTCGTTGTCGCCGTCAATCCGGCCGGCGTAGGATTTGAGCGTGATGCCCAGTTCTTCAGCCTTCGCCGCCGCACCTTCGCGCATCTTGACGAAAAACGGGTTGGTGTCGGTCTTGGTAATAAGGCAGGCACCAACGCCGCCATGGCTTTCGGCATAGGCCGACCCGGCGACGGATATAGCGGCCACGGCACCCGCGAGCATCAGTTTGGTTTTCAGAGCTTTCATGACATCCTCCCAGATCGTCAATGTGTCTAGAGGCAAGCGGAACTGCGATCCCGCATACCCGGAGCTTCGGAGAATCCGACGCCCGCATATGTCAGGAAACACCAGGTGTGTGGGCTTTGTCAATAAATAAATCACGTTGATTTATTTATTGACAAAGAGTCTCCGTTGCGCCCAAGCTACGGCAAACTCGTGCAGCTCGCGCCCGGCTTGGCACGCGAACTTGGCGTGCAAAAAGGGAGGCAGGAGAAACGATGCTGATTGGACTTCCGCCGATCCTCGGCCCCGAGCTGCTGTTTACCCTGCGCGCCATGGGCCATGGCGACGAGATCGCGCTGGTCGATGGAAATTACCCGGCGCAAGAGCATGCGCGCCGCCTGGTGCGCGCCGATGGCCATTCTCTGTTTGCGCTGCTCGATGCGATCCTCCGGGTATTGCCGCTAGACGAAGGCGCGCCGGCGATCCTGCGCGCGGGGTTCGAGAACGACCCGGCACGGCGCGGCGCGATCCATGATCGGATCGACGCGCTTTGTGCACAGCGCGCGCCAGGCGTCGCGGTGATGCCCTTGCCGGGCACCCAGCTCTACCCGCGAATCCGCGCCGCCCACACCATCGTTGCCACCGGCGAAACCGAGCTTTTCGCCAATGTGATCCTGCGCAAGGGGGTCGTCAGACCCGCGCCGGCACGGTAGAGACCGGCCATGTCGAATCCCGTTCCGCCCTCGTTCCCGCGTCAGTTCCCCGCCATGGCAGGGCCTAACCCCGACTTGCGCGGATCGAACCAGAGCGGGATACGGGCGCATAATGAACGGCTGGTGCTGACGCTGATCCGCCAGAGCGGGCCGCTCGCCAAGGCCGATATTGCCCGCTTGAGTGGACTTTCAGCGCAGGCCGTATCGGTAATCATGCGCGGCCTCGAAGCCGATGGCTTGCTCGAAAAACGCGCGCCGGTGCGCGGGCGTGTCGGCCAGCCCTCGGTGCCGATGGGGCTGGTGCCGGAGGGTGCCTATTTTCTCGGCATGAAGGTCGGGCGGCGCAGCCTCGACCTTGTGCTTACAGATTTTCTCGGCACCGTGCTCAACCGTATCCACCGCACCCACCGCTACCCCGATCCGGACGGTGTGCTTGCCTTCGCCAACGAATCGATCAACCGCCTGCTCGCAGCCCTCTCGGCCGAACAGAACCGCCGGGTGGCGGGCCTCGGCATTGCGATTCCGTTCCATCTCTGGGCCTGGGCAAAACCGCTGGGGGTTGAGCAAAGTGTCATGGATGCCTGGCGCAATCGAGACATTGCCGCCGAGATTGGCGCCCGGCACCCGTTTCCGGTCTACCTGCAAAACGATGCTACCTCGGCGTGTAGTGCCGAGCTGGTCTTTGGCTCGGTCGAACGCCCGCCGGATTTTCTGCACCTTTTCATAGGGTTCTTCATCGGCGGCGGGGTCGTGCTCAATAACCGCTTGCACACCGGGCAGAGCGGCAATGCCGGCGCGCTCGGCCCTCTGCCGATCGCCATGCCCGACGGCCGTGTCGAACAGCTCATCAACGTGGCCTCGCTCGCGCCGTTGGAACGGGCGGTGATCGCGGCTGGCGGCAACGCAGACATGATCTGGGAAACGCCGAAAGCCTGGACGGTGCCCGAAGAGCTGGTCGAGCGCTGGACGGAGGACGCAGCCAACGGGCTGGCCTGGGCCATCGTCTCGGCGTGCAGCGTGATCGAGTTTACCTGCGTGGTAATCGACGGCTGGCTGCCCGACGAGGTGCGCCAAACCCTTGTGAGCCGCACCCGCGCCGCGCTTGACCGGTTCGACCTTACCGGGCTTACCCGACCGGCGGTGGAGGAGGGCACCATCGGCAGTGATGCCCGCTCTCTCGGCGCGGCCAGCCTGCCGCTCTCCGAGCGTTTCCTGCTGGACCGTAACGCCTTCCTCGCAAGATGACATACGCGCGCGGTCCGGCCCCCCTGGCCCCGTGCTCGCAGCCGAGCCACGCCCGTTCGCAGGGGTGCGGGCCAAGCCCGGCTTTCGGGAAATTATCGTTGACCGCACCGCACCGTCTCCCCAAGCTGGGGGTTGAAAAAGGAGACAGAGATGAGCCGTTTTTCCGTTCCCGAGATGAGCTGTGGCCATTGCCGGGCCACGATCGAAACCGCGTTTGCCAAGGCCGATGCAGCTGGCGACCTGAGGTTCGACATGACCGCGCGTGAGATCGACATCGACACGGTGCTGAAACCGGCCGAGGTGATCACCACGCTGAAACAGGCAGGCTACGACGCCAGCGAGATCGGCTGAGCCCTTTTCCCTTAGCGCGCCATGCTTTACGCTTGGGCCTGTCTGGCGAAGCGGAGGTGTCATGGCGCGCGGTTCTCGTCTTTCGGCGTTTCTATGATCGGGGGCAGAGCATGGTTTCTCTTCCCGGCCTGACTCTCGCGGGCTACTTCGCGCTGCAGAAGCTGCGCGGACGCGCTTGGGCCGAGCGCCAGCTTGCACATGAGACGGCGGCCGGGCGCGAGTCGGTCGAACGCGGGGCCGAACGGCTTGGCGCAACCAGTACGCCGCGCCCCGATGGCCCGTTGGTCTGGCTCCACGTCGGCAGCGAGGCTGAGGCGCTGGGCATTCCTGAATTGATCGACCGGCTGCGCGAGGAAAACGGCGATCTTGCCATGTTGATCACCACCGCCCGGCACGGGCCCGACGAACTGCTCGCCGCCCGGCTCCCGCGCGACGTGGTGGTGCAATATGCCCCCTATGGCACCGGCCCCGGCGTGGCCGCGTTTCTCGCCCATTGGCGGCCCGATGTCTGCGTCTGGGCCGACAATCGGCTTGAGCCCGCGCTCATCGAGGAGACCCACCGCGCCGGCATCCCGCTTTTTCTGATCGACGCCCGCGTGCCCGAGCGGCCCGGTTGGCGCTGGGTGCCGGGGCTGCGCCGGGCGCTGCTCAGACGCTTTGCTCACGTGCTCGCGGGCGATGAACGCTCGGCTGAGGGCTTGAAAGCGCTTGGCGTTGCGCAACAGCGGATCGAGGCGTTGGGTTTCCTGCAGGAGGGCACGGCGCCTTTGCCCTGCAGCCAGGCCGAACGCGATACGCTGGCCGAGATTATCGCCGCCCGCCCGGTCTGGCTCGCCGCCGGGGCGACCAGCGGCGAGGTTGTGATGGTGGTCGAAGCCCACCGTCAGGCAACGCGCCACTCGCACCGGCTGCTGCTTGTTCTCGTGCCCGAGCGCGCTGACGATGGGCCGGCATTGGCCGATACGCTGGAGGCCGAGGGCTGGGTGGTTGGCCTGCGCTCGCGCGACGACGAGCCGGAGGCTGATGTCGAGGTGTTTATCGCCGATTTGCCCGATGAGCTGGGCCTGTGGTATCGGCTTTCGCCGATTTCGTTGATCGGCGGCACGCTCGCGGGCGAGGGCCAGGCCCGTAACCCGTTCGAGGCGGCGGCGCTCGGCTCGGCGGTGCTGTTTGGCCCGCACATGGGGCTCTGGCGCGAGAGCTACGAACGGCTGCGCGAGGCGGGCGCGGCGCGCATGGTGTCTGATCTGCCCAGCCTTGTGCATGCGGTCGAGTTCCTGCTTTCGCCCGACAAGGTGGCGAGCATGGCCGCTGCCGCCTGGGAGGTGACCACCTCGGGCGCGGAGGCGACCGACCGGATCATGCAACTGGTGCTCACCGTGCTTGATGAAAAGAGCGTGTAATCGTGGCGCCGGGGTTCTGGTATCATCCGGCCGGCCCGCTCTTGCGCCTGATCGGCCCGCTCGCGCCGGGGCGCAAGGCTGGCCGTCGCGTGGCCGTCGCGCCGCCGATCCCGGTAATCGCCGTGGGCAGTCTTTCGCTCGGCGGCACGGGCAAGACCCCAACGGTAATCGCCATCGCGCAGCGGCTGGCGATGCAGGGAAGCCGGGCGCATGTGGTCACGAAAGGGCCGGGCGCGCCGCTGATGGTGGACGAACGCTCGCTTGATCCGGTCGAGGTGGGCGATGAGCCGTTGCTCATCGCCGCCTTTGCACCCACATGGGTGGCCGCCGATCCGGCCGAGGGGATCGGCGCGGCGGCGCGCGCGGGGGCCGAGGTGGTGGTGCTCGACGGCGGCGTGCCCGATGCGGTTGCCGTGGCGAAGGCGCTAATCGTGGTCGAGGATGCCGTGCGCGGTTTCGGCAACGGCCTCGCCTGGCCCTTGGGGCCCTTGAAGCGCCGCCTGCGCGCTGGGCTTGCCGAGGTTGACCTTGTTATTGCCATCGGCCCCGACCCGGCGCAGGCGGCGTTTCGCGCACAGTGGGGCGCGGCGCTGCGCTGCCCGATCGCCCCCGCCCATCTCGCCCCGTTGGAAACCGGGTTGGACTGGGCCGGACTCGACGTTTTGGCCTTTGCCGGGATCGGCGCGCCGGAGCGCTTTTTCGCCACCTTGAAGGGGCTGGGCGCCAACCTGGTGCGGGCGCAGGCGCTTGACGACCACCAGGAACTCACGCCCGCGCTCATGGCCCGGCTTGAGCACGAGGCATGGGCTGCGAATGCCCAGCTCGTGACCACCGAGAAAGACGCCGTGCGCCTGCCGCGCGCCTTTCGTCAGAACGTGGTCAGCCTGCCGGTGCGCCTCGCGCTTGAAGACTGGGCACCGCTCGACGCCTTGCTCGCCTAGTCTTCGCCGAGCTTGGCGTCGATGATCGAGGCGAGATCGTCAAACGACATGTTGGGGTGCTTCTCGCCGTCGATCACCAGCGTCGGCGTGGCTTCGATGCCATCGGCCTCGGCATTGGCCTGGAAGGTGGCAACAAGCCGGGTGGCCATCACATCGTCTTCCAGACAGGCGCTGATCTCGTCTTCGCTGAGGCCGGCGGTTTTGCCAAGCGTGGTGAGGTTGGCGATGATCTCCTCGGCCTCGCCCGAGCCGATCCACTCCTTCTGTTGATCGTAAAGCATGCCGGACAGGCCGTAGTAGCGCATTTCGCCGCCGCAATTGGCGAGCAGACCGCCCCACAGACCGTAACGGTCAAAATACACCTCGCGGTGGATGAACTTCACCTTGCCGGTGTCGATGTAGTCGGCTTTCAGCTTCTTGAACTGGTCGCCGTGGAAATTTGCACAATGCGGGCAGGTGTAGGAGGCATATTCGATCACCGTAACCGGCGCGGCGGGATCGCCCAGCACCATATCGGGCAACAGCTCGATCTCGGGGGCATCCGTGCTCGCTGTATCTTCCTGCGCCAGCGCCGGCGAAACAACGGCATCCGCAGCCGGACGGCCAAGATACAAGGCGCCGCCGGCGATCACGAGCGCGAGGGCAGCGAGGGTGGGCAACAGACGTTTCATGTATTTCCCTTTCGGTCAGCCGGTGTCTTGCGGCGGGATAGGACGTTTTGCGCCAGCGATTCAAGAGCGGTGCGCAGGTTTTCATCGTGAACGCCCGCCGTCGTCTGGTGCGCGCGGGCAGCGATTTCGGGATCGGGCTGCACCGGAGCAGGGGGCGAGGCGCGGGTGAACTGCGCCTGGCCCTCGGCAAAGCCGGTGGGCGCGGTCTGGGTGATCCGCACACGCGAGATCGCGGCATAACCATAGGTGGCGTTTACCTTTTCGCGGATGCGTTCTTTTTGCATCTCCAGCATCGGCGCCTGCGCCCCGGTGGTGAGCAGCACGAGCGTGGCCCCAAACCCACCGGAGCGGCCATAGCTCACCTCGACAGGGCGGGCGATTGCAGCGATCTCTGGGCCGACGACCTCTTCCCAATGGGTCAGCAGCCGCGAAACGGCAAAGCCGCGCGCCTCGCCGGCCTTGCGGATGCGCGTGGTGAGCAGGCTCGCGGTGCGCTCAAAGCCCCGCATCCGCCGTATCGGCCTTTTTGATTCCGTCGTGGTCACTGGCCACCCCATCGGTTTGGAGGATATTACGTCGGGCAGCGGGTTCATGCCACTTCTAAGGCTCACGGGAGAATAAAACATGCGTGACACAGCCGCGATGGTGACAGACCTCCTGACCTGGTATGACCGGCACGCCCGCGCCCTGCCCTGGCGCGTGGGGCCGGGTGAGCGGGCGATGGGTGTTCGGCCCGACCCTTACGCGGTCTGGCTCTCCGAGATCATGCTGCAACAAACCACCGTGGCGGCGGTGAAGAGCTACTTCACCCGGTTCATGGCGCTCTGGCCCAGCGTTGAAGCGCTGGCGGTGGCGGAGGATGCGCGAGTGATGGGCGAATGGGCCGGGCTTGGCTACTACGCCCGGGCGCGGAACCTGCTGAAATGCGCGCGGACTGTGGCGGGCGAGCTTGGCGGCACCTTTCCCGATACCGCCGAAGGCTTGCGCGCGCTGCCGGGCATCGGCCCCTACACCGCCGGCGCGATAGCCGCGATAGCCTTTGACCGACCCGAGCCGGTGGTGGATGGCAACGTCGAGCGGGTGATGGCGCGGATTTTCGCGGTTGCAGAGCCGCTGCCACGAGCCAAGCCGGTGCTCCGCGCGAAGACGGCGGCGATGACGCCCGCGCATCGCCCCGGCGATTACGCCCAGGCGGTGATGGACCTTGGCGCGACGATCTGCACACCAAAGAGCCCCACCTGCGGCCTTTGCCCGTGGAACAGCGACTGCCAGGCGCGCGCGGTGGGGATGCAGGCGGCGCTCCCTGCCCGGGCAGAGAAAACGGCCAAACCCATCCGCCAGGGCATTGCCTACCTCGGGCGGCGCGAAGATGGGGCCTGGCTGGTGGAAACCCGGCCTGCCAAAGGTCTGCTTGGCGGAATGCTCGGCTGGCCCGGCGGCCCCTGGGGCGATAGCGCCGAAGACCTGCCGCCGGTCGCCGCCGATTGGCGCGCTCTGCCTGACGACGTGCGCCACACCTTTACCCATTTTCACCTGCGCCTTGCCCTGCGTGCGGCGATACTGCCGATGGACTGCACCCCCGAACGCGGCCACTTCGCTGCGCTGCTGCGCCCCTCCGATCTGCCGACGGTGATGCGCAAGGCGCATGACATCGCCCGCGCGATGCTTGACGCCGACGGCTGACCTTGCTGCGACCATCCGCGCCGGCGTATGCTGGGCGGGATTTTGAAAGGACTCCCCTTGGTTCCCGCGTCCGACATCTCGCGCCTGCACCGCGCCCTGCCGTACTGGGTGTCGTTGCTGCTGGTGCCGCTGGTGGCGCTGTCAGCACATTATGGCGGCTGGGCGTTGCTGCTGCCCCCTGCCGGCGCGTGGTGGCTCTGCACCGCGCTCGATGCCGTGCTCGGGCGCAACACCAAGAACCCCGATCCCGAAACCCGCGATTCCGCGCTGCTCTGGTTCAAGCTCATCACCTGGATCTGGCTGCCGATCCAGCTGGTGATGATCTACGGCACAATCTGGTATGTGACCCACACCAGCCACCTTGCCGGCTGGGAAAAGTTCGGCGTGTTTTTCGGCGTTGGGGTGCTCTCGGGCTCGGTGGGGATCGTTTATGCCCACGAGCTGATGCACCAGTCTGACCGCTTCGAGCGCTGGCTCGCCGATTTCTTGCTGGCCACGGTGCTGTATTCGCATTTCCGCACCGAGCACCTGCTGGTGCATCACCCCTGGGTGGGCACACGGCGCGATGCGGTGACGGCGCGCTACAACGAGGGCTTTCACCGCTACTTTATTCGCGTGCTTGCCGCTGGCCTCGCTTCGGCGTGGCGCGCAGAGGCGGCGATGCTGCGCCGGCGCGAGCTTTCGGCGCTCGACGGCGCCAACCCGTTCTGGCGCTACTGGGCGCTGCAAGGGGTGGCGGCGCTCGCGGCGTTGATTGTCGGCGGTTGGGAAGGGCTCGGGCTTTTCGCCTTCCAGGCCATCGTGGCGATCTGGCAGCTTGAGCTGACCAATTACGTCGAGCATTACGGGCTCAGCCGTAAATACCTTGGCAACGGCAAATACGAGCCGGTGCGCCCGCACCACTCGTGGAACGCCGACCACAAGGCAACAAGCTGGCAGTTCATCAATCTTCAGCGCCATTCCGACCACCATTACAAACCCGCCCGGCGCTACCCGCTGTTGCAGACCTACCCGCAGGCGCAAGCGCCGCAACTCCCGTCAGGCTACGCCGCAATGGGCATCGCGGCGATGATCCCACCGCTGTGGCGCCGGGTGATGAACCCGCGCGTGCGGCAATGGCGGCGCGAGCATTACCCCGAGATAGAGGATTGGGCACCTTATAAGCGCGGCGATTTTCCGGTGCCGGAGATCCGTTAGGAAGAGCCAGGCGGTGCGGCTGCGCCGCGCTTCATGTCTGGATGAGGGGCGCTGCCCCTCAAACTCCCCGAGGTATTTCTGGACCAAAGAAGCGGTGGGGGTGCAAAAAAACCCCGCCACGAGGGCGGGGCTTGAAGTTGGTGCCGTGGCGGCTTGGCCACAGGCACAGGCGGTACGCCGTGTGCGGGTTTTCCCGCGATCCTTGTTGATCGTCAGCTCATCTCGGCCCGCACCTGCTGGCGCAGCACGTCGATCGGCACGGTCTTGCCCTCGCGCTTGAAGTGCCAATAAGTCCAGCCGTTGCAGGAGGGCGCGTGCTCCAGCGCCGCGCCGACCTGGTGGATCGAGCCCCGGGCCTCGCCCGAGATCAGCGTGCCGTCGGCGCGCACCTTGGCGAATTGGCCACGGGTGTTGACCAGCATTTCGCCAGGGCGAAGCATGCCGCGCTCAACAAGCTGGCCGAAGGGCACGCGCGGTTCGGCGCGCTTCGAGGTGGACACGTTGAGCGCCTCGCTATCGAACTTGCGAATGCGCGCGAGGCGTTTTTCGGCGGCACGCCGGTAGTTCTGTTCGCGCTCGATGCCGATGTAGTCGCGCCCCATCATCTTGGCCACCGCGCCGGTGGTGCCGGTGCCGAAGAACGGATCGAGCACCACGTCGCCCGGGTTGGTTGTGCCGAGGATCACCCGGTGCAGGAGCGCCTCGGGCTTTTGCGTGGGATGGGCCTTGGCGCCGTTATCGTCTTTCAGCCGCTCGTGACCGGTGCAGATCGGCAGCACCCAGTCGGAGCGCATCTGGATGCCTTCGTTGAGCGCCTTCAGGGCTTCGTAGTTGAAGGTATATTTGCTGTCTTCGCTCTTCGACGCCCAGATCAGCGTTTCATGCGCGTTGGTGAGCCGCTTGCCGCGAAAGTTTGGCATCGGGTTCGATTTGCGCCAGACCACATCGTTGAGAATCCAGTAGCCCTGGTTCTGCAGCTCCGCGCCGATGCGAAAGACGTTGTGATAGGAGCCGATCACCCAGATCGCGCCGTTGGGCTTGAGCAGCCTGCGGGCGGCGGCAAGCCAGTCACGGGTGAAATCGTCATACGCCCGGAACGAGGCGAACTGATCCCAGTCATCATCGACAGCATCGACCTTGGAATTGTCGGGCCGGTGCAGATCGCCCTTGAGCTGAAGATTGTAGGGCGGATCGGCAAAGATCAGATCGACGCTGGCCTCGGGCAGGCCGTTCATCAGCTCTATCGTATCGCCGGCAAGAATTTGATTGAGTGGCAAGTCAGGTGCCGCCACAGCCTTGGGTTTTGTCATTTCTCTGCCTCTGTCCCCGGCACGTTTCGTGCTCGTTGTTGGGATCAAAGATGAGTCAAAGCCGATTCGGCGTCAAATTCTTTTTTGAATCAAAGGTTTACGTTTTTTCTTGATACAAGATATTGTGTACGGGTTTGAAAGAACGCCTATGGTGTGGGGTCACCCCAAGACCTTGAAGTGCCGAAATGTGGCTTTTTGACGGATACCCCGCATTTGTTTCCCAGCCGTAGCCGGGGTGCTGTTGCGCCAGGCCCACCATGATCCGGTCGCGCGTCACTTTCGCCATGATCGACGCGGCGGCGATCGAGAGCGAACGGGCATCGCCCTTCACCACCGGTTCGGCCGAGAGGCGCAGCCCGCGCGGCAGCAAGTTGCCGTCGATCAGCACATGGTCGGGGGCGATGGAAAGCCCGGCGATGGCGCGCTCCATGGCGAGGTGACTGGCGCGCAAGATATTGAGGCGGTCGATCTCCTCGACGCTGGCATGGGCGATCGACACATCCGCCACCTTGATGATGATGGCAAACAGCGCCTCGCGCCGCCGTGCGCTGAGCTTTTTTGAATCGTTCAGCCCCTCGGGAATGTGGGCGGGATCGAGCACCACGGCGGCAGCGGTAACGGGGCCAGC
>MNZL01000035.1 GCA_001873585.1 Rhodobacterales bacterium CG2_30_65_12
TGCCGCCGCGCGGGGCGAAAGCTCCGGGCTGGGGCTTGCGATCGCTCTTTCGGTCTGCGAGGCGTTCGGCGGCCGGCTCGAATTGAAAGACCGGCCCGATGGCTTTCGCGTGTCGATCACGCTCGCACTGGAGGAAAACGCAGCATGACCCGGCTCGCTGCGCTGATCACGCTGATTGCTCTCATCGCCGCGCCGGGCATCGCGCAGGAAGCGACCCGCGCCTTCGGCCCCGACGATGCGCCGCGCCGCCTGACCCTGCGCACGACGACCGACATCACGATCTTTTCCGCCACCGTAAACGCCTTTCTTGCCGAGCGGCCCGACCTTGCCGTCGACTACGAGCAATGGGGGTCGAACGATCTGTTTGCCCTCACCGCACAGGAATGTGCCGCGGGCACGCCCGGAGCCGATCTGGTGATAAGCTCCGGGGTTCACCAGATGGTAAAGCTCGTCAACGATCGCTGCGCCGCGCCCTGGCGGTCGGACGAAACCGCCACCCTGCCCGCTCGGCTGCGCTGGCGCGACGAGATTTTTGGCGTGTCGCGCGAGCCGGCAGTGATGGTCTACAACCGCGCTCTGGTGCCGCCCGAAGAGGTGCCGCGCACCCGGTTCGATCTGCTCGATCTGTTGCGCCCCGAAGCCTCGCGCTATGCCGGCCGGGTGGCCACTTACGATATCGAAGCCTCCGGCCTCGGCTTTCTCTTCGCCTTCGTCGACGCGCAGGAGGCAACCACCTTCGGCGCGCTGATGGAGGCGTTCGCCCGTTCTGGTGCGATTGCCACCTGTTGCTCGGCCGAGATCATCGACGGTGTGGCGCGCGGCGAATACCTGATCGCCTACAACGTGCTCGGCTCCTACGCCGAAGCGGCGGCGAAGCAGAACCCCGATCTTGGCATCATCACGCCCGCCGATTACACCCTCGTTCTTGCGCGCGCCGCCATCCTGCCCGGCACCGTGGCCAACCCGCAAGCGGGCGCATTTCTCGATTATCTCCTGTCGCCGCGCGGGCAGATCGTCATGGCCGCAAGCAATCTTGCGGTGAAAGGGGCGCAGGGCGACTGGGAAGACCCCGAGAGCGGCGAAGACGGGGTGCGGCGCCTGATCGTGCTCGGCCCCGAGCTTCTGGTGGCGCACGACGCAATGACATCGGCCCGGTTTATCGACCGCTGGCGCAAGGCGTTCGGCAACTGATCGACGCCGCCGCCCCGCACAAATACAACCGCGCCCCGGGGGCCGGGGCGCGCTGCGTGTGGTCTGTTTCGCGGTGCGCGCTTCGCGTCAGCTTTTGGCCTTGAGATCGTTATACATCTGGAACGCCTGCGCAGGTTTCTCCAGCTCGTGCACCACCTTCGATACCGCCTGGATCATCGCCACCGGATCTTCCGCCTGGAAGATGTTGCGCCCCATGTCGACGCCGGACGCGCCCTGGTCGATCGCCTTCCACGCCATGTTGAGCGCGTCGAGCTCCGGCAGCTTCTTGCCACCCGCGATCACGATCGGAACCGGGCAGCCTGCCGTAACCCGTTCAAACCCCTCGTCGGTGTAGTAGGTCTTGACATACTGCGCGCCGATCTCCGCCGCGATCCGGCTTGCCAGCCCGAAATAGCGCGCATCGCGCACCATGTCCTTGCCCACGCCGGTGACCGCCAGCGTCGGCATCCCGTAGCGCATACCGGTATCAATCAGCTTGATCACGTTCTTGATCGACTGGTGCTCAAACTCGGCGCCGATGTAGACCTGCGCCGCCATCGCCACCGCGTTCATCCGCAGGCCGTCCTCGATGTCCACCGCCACCGTCTCGTTCGACAGCTCGCCGAGAATCGAGTTGCCGCCAGACGCGCGCAAAACCAGCGGCTTCTGCGTCGCCGGCGAGATCGACGACCGCATCGTGCCCCGCGTGGCCATCAGCACGTCGGCATATTCCGCCAGCGGCGCGATGTTCAGGTCGATCCGTTCCAGACCCGTCGTCGGACCCTGGAAATAGCCGTGATCGAAGGCCAGCATCACCGTGCGCCCGGTCTTCGGGTTGAAAATCCGGCTCAGCCGGTTCTTCATCCCCCAGTCAAGATGCGCGCTGCCCTTGAGGAAAAACCCGGAGGTGTCGGCCGGCCGATCCAGCCCAAAGTCTTTCCCGTCCTTGATGTCGTCCAGATCGGCCATGTGTGAGCCCTTTCATTTGGTGTGCGTCTGCCGGCACAGAGGCACCGGATCAGACCTGATCTTGCATCGTGATATTTCATTTGTCAATGCAATCTGACTTTTGTAATGTGTCGCCAACGCAACCCATGCAGCCCATATTCGGGCAGCCCATATTCGGGAGGAAGCCGCCTTGCCTAGCGAATTGCCCCTTCGCAACGAAAAAACCACCGAGGAGATCGCGCTCGGCATTCGCCGCCGCGTCTTTGAGCACACGATTCGCAATAATGGCGGCTACCTCAGCCAGGCCTGCTCGTCGGCGGAACAACTCGCGTTTCTCTACAACGAGGCGCTGCACCTCGGCGAGCCGACGTTGCCGATGATCCCGGAGCCGTTCGGCGGCGTGCCTTCGGCCAACAATCCCGATTACGTCACCGGCGCGGGCTACAACGGCCCGTTCGAGCCGCAGCATGACCGGCTGTTCATCGCCCCCGCCCATTACGCGCTGGTCGCCTACGCCACGCTGATCGAAACCGGGCGGATGGCGCCCGAGGGGCTGGAGATGTTCAACAAGGATGGCTCGTCGGTCGAGATGATCGGCGCCGAGCACTCCCCCGGCATGGAGGTGCACAACGGCACCCTGGGCATCGGGTTATCTACCGGCGCGGGGCTGGCCTGGGGCCGCCGGCGCAATGGCGACACCGGCGATGTCTGCGTGTTCATGTCAGACGGCGAGGTGCAGGAGGGCCAGACCTGGGAGGCGGTGCAGGCCGCCGCGCACCACGGGATTGATAATCTCTGGGCGATCATGGACGTGAACCGGCAGCAATGCGACGGCGCGATGGAGGACGTGATGCAGGTGGGCGACATCCGCCAGAAGTTCACCGACTTCGGCGCGCATTGCGTCGAGATCGACGGCCACGACCTTTCGGCGATGCGGCAGGCGAAAGCGGAAAAGCACGAGGGCAAGCCGCTCATCATCCTCGCCTACAGCTCGCCCACGCACGGCATGGCGATCCTCGAGCGGCGCTTCCCGCGCCTGCATTACGTGCGCTTCAAGTCGCAAGACGAGCGCGCAGATTTTAACCAGGCGATCGCGGCCGAGCTCGGCATCGACCCCATTGCGTATTGAGGAGAAAGATCATGGTTGAAATGGTCGCACGCCCCTACGCCGCCGCCTTCGAGGCTTATGCGGCTCAACACCCCGAGGTGCTCGCACTGTCGGCCGACCTCACGTCTTCGGTCGAGATCGACGGGTTCCGTGATCGCCACCCCGAGCAGTTCCTGTCGATGGGGATGGCGGAGCAGAACATGCTCTCGTTCGCCGGCGGTCTGGGCCTCGCGGGTTATCGCCCCTTCGTGCACACCTTCGGCGTGTTTCTCTACCGCCGGCCCTACGATCAGCTCATGGCCTCGATCGCCTACCCGCGCCGCAAGGTGCGGCTGATGGGCTTTCTGCCCGGCATCACCACGCCCGGCGGCATGACCCACCAGGCAATCGAGGATATCTCGGTGATGCGCACGATCCCCAACATGACGGTGCTGGAAACCGGCGACGCCGCCGAGGTGGAGGGTATTGTCGAGGCTGCCGACAGCATCGACGGGCCGGTTTACTGCCGGGTGCTGCGCGGTTCGGTGCCGCGGCTGTTTGATACGCCCTTGAAGGTGGGCGAACTGCGCGTGCTTTCCGAAGGCACCGACGTTCTGGTGATCACGGCGGGCATCACCACCGAGGAAGCAATCCGGGCGCGCGGCGCGCTCGATCAGGCCGGCGTCTCGGTGCGGCATCTGCACCTCAACACGCTCAAGCCGTTCGACGCCGAAGCCATCGTGGCCCATGCCGCAGCCGTGAAGCACGGCGTGGTGACGCTGGAAAACCACCTCGTTGCCGGGGGCATCGGTTCGATGACGGCCGAGGCGCTGGCCGAGGCCGGGCTGGGCAAGAAGCTCATCCGGCTGGGCCTGCAAGATACCTACGCCCACGGCGGCTCGCGGCCTTACCTGATGCACTATTACGGCCTTGATGCGCTTGCGCTGGTGCGCGGGATCGAGCGGCTGATGGCGATCGAGACCGGCATCGACGAGGGCGCACTGGAAGCGGTGCGGGTGGATGCGGTGCACTCCGCCGTAAAGGCCGAGGCGCTCTGATGCCACGCTTCGCCGTTACCTACCGGATCTTTGCCGCCGATCTGGCCGAGGCCCGGGCGCGCGCGGAGGGGATCGCGCTGGAGCAGACCGTGGAAGTGCCGCGCGACGTGGTGCCTGGGGGCTACATTGCCGACGAAATCGTGGGCCAGATCGAAGAGATCGGGCGGGAGGGCGAGGGGCGGTATCTGGCCACGCTCTCCTACAGCCCCGACAGCGCCGGGCACGAGCTCACCCAGTTTTTCAACGTGATTTTCGGCAATTCCTCGATCCAGAAGGGCCTCAAGGCCATCGCCATCGACCCCGGCACCGAGATGCTTTCGCGCCACCCCGGCCCCCGGTTTGGCATTGAGGGCATCCGGGCGCTGTCCGGGCGGGCGCATGGCGGCCTGATCGCCCCGGTGCTCAAACCGCAGGGGCTCGGCGTCGATGCGCTGGCGCATATCGCCTATCTCAGCGCCAGGGCCGGGGCCGATATCGTCAAGGAAGATCACGGCATCACCGATCAGCACATGGCGCCGTTCCGCGAGCGGGTGGAGAAAACCGCCGCCGCCGTGGCCCGCGCCAATGCCGAAACCGGGGGGCGCTCGCTCTACTTCCCCTCGCTCGCAGGCAGGCCGCAGGACATCGACGACAATATCCACTTCGCCAAAAATGCTGGGGCGGATGGCCTCCTGATTATGCCGGGCCTGCTTGGCTTCGGTGTGATTGACCGGATCGCGCAAGACGACAGCCTGAACCTGCCGGTGATGACGCACCCGGCCTTCCTCGGGCCTTTCGTGCTGTCGGAGGAGACCGGCTTCACCCATGGCATGATGTTTGGCACGCTCCAACGCCTCGCGGGCTCCGATATCTCAGTGTTCCCCAATGTTGGCGGGCGCTTTGGCTTCAGCGCTGGCGAATGCGGCGAGATCGCAACCGCCTGCTGCACCATGGATGGCCCCGGCGAGCCGATGCTCCCGAGCCCCGGCGGCGGCATGAGCGCAGACCGCGCCGCCGACATGGTGGGCATGTATGGCGAAGATGTCGTCTACCTGCTTGGGGGATCGCTCCTGCGCCTCGGCGAGCAGATTGGCGAAGGCATTGCAACGATGCGCGCCGCGATCGACGCGGCGGAAATAGCGCGCGGCTGATAGCCGCCGCGCGCTGTCACGGCGGGTTTTACATCCCCACCCGCTCCGGCCAAGGGGGTCAGAATATGACCCCCTTGCGCAGGATGAAGCAGCCAAAGGGCCGGTTCTCGGTGCAGCGCACCACGGCAAAGCCCTGCCGCGCCCGGGCATAGAAAGCCTGCCGTTCCAGCGAGCCCACCGCGCCACCTTCGGGCATTTCCGCTTCAAGAATGGCAATCGCTTCCGCGTGCACCGCGTCGGGCACATCGCCCTGGCCGTCATGCTGCATCCACAAAGCGCCTTGCGGCACGAAGGCATCGAGCGGCAGCAGCGCGCAGATCAGCGAAATCGCCTCCGGCGCGGTAAAGCCCGGAAGTTCCACCAGCTGCCCCGTCACCGTTTCGGCAGCCGTGGCATGGCTGGGAAAGTTGGAGTCGACCACGGCGATCTCGTCGCCATGGCCCATCCGCATCAGCACATCGAGCAGCTCGGCCGTCATGCGAGCATCGATTCCCTTGAGCATCGTCTGTTCTCCAAAACAAATGGGGGCCGGAACATCACGCCCCGGCCCCCCGTTGATGTCAACTGTGTGCGATCAGCGCGCCGGAAGCGGCATCCACTCCGGCACGGCCACATCGGCGTGGGCGAAGGCCGGCAGCTTGGCGCCAAGATCTTCCATGTTGGTGATGTCGAGCTCGTTGAGCATCGCCTGGGTGATCAGCGTCGGCGGCACAATCACGCTTGCGCCCGGGTTTTCACCGGCCAACAGCATGGCGAGCGTCCGCACCGACACTTCGCCGACCACCGCCGGGTTGGTCGCGGCGGTGGCTTTCCAGGCCGAGCCTGCCTCGCGCATCGCCGAAATGTCGGCGGTCGAGACGTCGGCCGAGTAGATCGACACCTGGTCGGTCATGCCAGCTTCATCAACGGCGATCTTCACGCCCTTGGCGAACTCGTCGTAGGGAGCAAACATCACGGTGATGTTGGGGTTGGCCGTAAGCACCGAGCGCGCCTGGTTGGCGACCGAGTTGGCAATCGGGTTGTCGAGCGTGCCAAATTCGGCCACCTGATTGATACCGGGGTTATCGGCCTTGACCTTCACCCAGGTTTCGTCACGCCGATCGAGAGGCGCGATGCCGGGCACATAGACGTAGCCGGCGACGAACTCGGTGCCGTTGTCTTCAAGCGCGGCTTCGAGCGCGAGGCGGGCCAGGTCACGGTCGGATTGCTCGACCTGCGGGATCGCCTCGTTTTCAACGTCGACGTCGAAGGCGACAACCTTGATGCCGGCTTCGACGGCACGTTGCGCGGCGGCCTGCATCGATTCGGTCAGGCCGTGCTGGATGATAATGCCATCGACGCCAAGCGCGATGGCCTGGTCGACCATGTCGGCTTGAAGGGCAGCATCCTGGCGGCTGTCCAACACCCGCAGATCAACGCCGATCGCCTCGGCCTGCTTTTCCACGCCCGAAAGATAGGCCTGGAAAAAATCGCCGGTGGAAAGATAGCGCACCAGCGCGATCTTCACGTCGCCGGGGTTGTCGAACGGTGCCGGCATGTCGGCGGCGAAGGCCATGGTGGGCAGCATCGCCGCGGCACCAAGAAGGCTGGTAAACACTCGTCTGGAGATCATGGTATCCTCCCTATTCTCCCTGTGGATTCAAATCACGCAGCCCCCCGGCCAGTGCGGCCGGAAAGCGCGAAGGTAAACACCAGGGCCACCACGAGCACAGCGCCCTTGATGAAATCCTGGGTGTAGTAAGGCGCGTTGAGCATCGTCAGACCCTGCAACAGGATGCCAACAAACAGCGCGCCAATGGCGGTGCCGAACGCGTTGGGTTTGGACGCGCCGAGCACGGCAAAGCCGATCAGCGCCGCCGCCACCGCGTCGAGCAGCAGGTTATTGCCGGAGGCCACATCGCCGCGCCCGAGCCGCGCCGCAAGCAGCACCCCGCCGAACGAGGCCAGCGTGCCCGAGATCATGTAGGCAATGATCTTGTAGCGGTTCACGTTGGCACCGGCGAGGCTCGCGGCCTTGTCGTTCGAGCCGATCGCATACATCAGCCGGCCGTGGCGGGTGAGTTCGAGAAACCCCCAGACAAGCACGGCGATGGCGATGAGAAACACCACTGAGAGCGGCACAAGATCGCTGATCCGGTAACGGCCCAGCATCAGGAAGGCATCGGAAAACGTGCCGGTCGCAATGGTGCCATCGGGCAGCGCCATGCCAGTGGACACCGAGCGCCCCTCGGTGGGGATGCGCTGCGCGCCGAGCAGGAGAAACATCATCCCAAGCGTCGCCAGCAGATCGGGCACTTTGAACTTGACGATGAGAAAGCCGTTCACCGCGCCAACTGCGGCACCCATCGCCAGGCTGATCGCAACGGCCCAGAACGCGCTCATCTCCCAGACAACCATCACATAGGCCGAGAGCATAAGCGCCGAGGTGGCCACCGCGCCGATCGACAGATCGAAGCCGTCCACCACCAGCGTGGCCGTAACGCCGAGCGCGAGAATGCCGGTGATCGCCACCGATTGCAGGATGAAAACCGCCGAGAATGGCGACAGGAAGCCTTCGGCGGTGACGCTGAAAAAGATCAGCAGACCGGCCATCAGGGCAAGAAACCCATACCTGATGGCGATATCCAGATAGGAGGAGCTTTTGTGCATCTCTTTATTATCCTGCTGCGCGTGCGGCGCCCGCTTCGACCACCTGGGCCATGATCGCGGACACGTCGATGTGTTCGTTACGGTGGTCGCCAACCACGGAATGCTCGCTCATCACGAGAATGCGGTCGGCCACTTCAAGCGCCTCGTCGAGTTCGGCGACGAAAACGATGGTGGTGCGGGTGGCGGCGGTTTCGCGGATCTTGCGGCCAATGTCGCGCCGGGCCTGAATATCGACGCCCTGGAAGGGTTCGTCGAGGATCAGCACACGGCTGGCCTCGGCCATCCAGCGCGCCACCATCACCTTTTGCTGATTGCCGCCCGAGAGGGTGAGAATGCCATCGCCCGCGCCCTGACAGATCACGCCCATCTCGCCGATCATCCGGTTTGCAGTCGCGCGCTCGGAGCGGAACGAGAGGAAACCGCCGGGGTGGGAATGACGCCGGGAAAACGGCAGCGTGATGTTGGCGGTGATGTCGAAATCCGGCACCACGGCGTTTACCAGCCGGTCTTTCGGGCACATGTAAACGCCGGCGGCCACGGCATCGCCCGACGAGCGGGGTTTGTGCGGCTTGCCATCGAGCAGCATCGTGCCGGCCACCGGTGCATTCAGGCCGAAAAGCACCCCGGCGAAGGCCGATTTGCCCGCGCCCACCAGCCCGGCCACCGCGATCACCTCGTTCTGATGGGCGGTCATGGTGAACGGCGCCGCACCCTCGCGCAGCACAAGCTCGCGCAGCTCCAGCACCGGCTTGCCGTTGGCGGGGATGGTGATATCCACCTCGGTGATTTCGTGGCCCAGCATGGCGCGCACCGCGCCTGCGTAATCAAGCGGCTTTTGCTCGAACTGCTGTACGATCTGGCCATCGCGCATCGACAGGATACGGTCGGCGAGCCGACGGATATCCGACATCCGGTGCGAGATATAGAGAATGGCAACGCCCTTGTCGCGCAGCCGTTCGACCATCTCGAACAGCCGTTTCGTTTCCGCCGCCGAAAGCGAGGACGTCGGCTCATCAAGGATCAGCAGCTCGGGATCGTGCGCCATGGCGCGGGCGATGGCGACGAGCTGGCGATCAGCCAGCGCGAGGCTGGCCACCGGCAACGTCACGTCGATATCGAGACCCACCGCCACCGCGATCTCACGGGCGCGGGCGCGCATTTGCCGGCGTTTGAGAAAGGTGCCACCACCGGAGGCAAGGGTGTCGAGCAGGAGGTTTGAGGCGACGTCGAGATCAGGCACCACGCCATCGTTGATGTTCTGGTGCACCGTCACCACGCCGCTGTGCAGCGCCTCGGACGGGGTTTCGGGCTTGAAAGGCGTGTCGCCCAGCATCACCGTGCCGTCGTCGGCCTGATGCACGCCGCAGAGCACCTTCACGAGGGTGGATTTGCCAGCCCCGTTGGCCCCCATCAGCACGGTGACCTGGCCACGCGGGATTTTCATATCGATCCCTCGAAGCACCAGGTTCCTGCCGAAGGCCTTGTGCAGGCCAGAGATGCGAATAGCCGGTTCGCTCACGTTATTTTCCTCCCGTCAGAGGAAGCTAGTCTCCGAAGCTTTCAAATGTCAATATAATTTGACAAATGGATGAAAACTGGAAATTCTGGGTTTGAAATTGGCTCGGCACAGCGCAGGGAGCCGTTCGATACTGCCGCTTTTGAAAGGGGGAAAGACCCATGACGCAGCAAGATTATGAGGCGTTGAGCCCCGAAACACTGGCCAGCCGACTCGGCTCGGTTGAGTCGATCAGGGCCCGGCTGGGCGACCCGTCGCAATGGACGGTGCGCGAGGTGGGCGACGGCAACCTGAACCTGGTGTTCATTGTCGACGGCCCCGAGGGCAGCGTGATCGTCAAGCAGGCGCTGCCGTATGTGCGCCTTGTCGGCGATAGCTGGCCCTTGCCGCTCAAGCGCTCTTTTTTCGAATACAACGCGCTGGTGCGACAAGACGCGCGCGATCCCGGATCGGTGCCCAAGATCTACCATTTCGATGAGGTGCAGGCGATCGTGGCGATGGAGTTTCTCTCCCCCCATGCGATCCTGCGCAAGGTGCTGATCGAGGGTGGGCGCGTTGAGGGCTTGGCCGATATGCTGGGCAAATTCTGCGCCCGCACGCTGTTTCGTGGCTCCGACCTCTCCATGCCGACGGCGAAACGCAAGGCCGACGCGGCGATGTTTCTCGGCAACGTGGAGATTTGCGACATCACCGAAAACCTGGTGTTTTCCGACCCGTATTTCGACGCCGAAATGAACCATCACACCCCGGCGCTAGACCCGGTGGTGAAGGTCTTGCGCGACGATATTGATCTCAAAGTGACAGCCCAGCACATGAAATGGGCCTTCGCCACCAATGCCGAAACCATGCTGCACGGCGATTTTCACTCCGGCTCGGTGATGGTGACAGAGACCGAGACCAAGGTGATCGACCCGGAATTTGCCACCTATGGGCCGATGGGGTTTGACCTGGGCATGCTCATTGCCAACTTCCTGATGGCCTATCTTTCCCAACCCGGCCATGCCGATACCCCCGGTGCGCGAGACGATTACCAAGAATGGATTCTCGGCGTGGTCGCCGATATCTGGGCCGGGTTCGAGGCCGAATTCACCCACCTTTGGCGGACCGAGCGCACGGGTATGCTCTACCAGGCCAGCTTGTTTGAGGATCAGGGCCATGCGCGCGGAGCCGAGCAGGCCCGGATCGACCGGCTCGCCGCAATCTGGCGCGACACACTCGGCTTTTGCGGCATCGAGATGCACCGGCGCATCCTCAGCCTCGCCCACAACGCCGATTTTGAAAAAATCGAGAACGAGGCGGTGCGTGCCCGCCTTGAGGCTCGGTCGCTGATGCTCGGGCGCACGCTCGCGGTGCGCCGCGGCGCGATTACCTCGATGGCGCAGGTGATCGACCTCGCCCGGCAGACCAACATGGAGGACTACCTGTGAAAATCAACGGCACACCCTACCGCTCGATCTGGCGCGAGCCATCCGGGGAAGTCCGCATCATCGACCAGCGCTGGCTGCCGCACGAGCTGCGCGTCGTCACGCTGGCCAATCGCAAGGACTTCGCCGATGCGATCTTCGAAATGTGGGTGCGTGGCGCGCCCCTGATCGGCGCGACCGCCGCTTACGGCGTGGCGGTGCAGATGGCGGCAGACCCGTCGGACGCTTCGCTGAAGGAGACGTATGACGTGCTCCACGCCACCCGGCCCACCGCGATCAACCTCAAGTGGGCGCTCGACGAGATGACCCGTGTGCTCGCCCCGCTGGCCCCCGAGGCGCGGGCCGAAGCCGCCTATGCCCGCGCCGCCGAGATCTGTGACGAAGACGTGGAGATCAACCGTCAGATCGGCCTTGCCGGGCTGGAGCTGATCCGCGAAATCGCCCGCAAGAAAAATGGTGGGCGGGTGAATATTCTCACCCACTGCAACGCCGGCTGGCCGGCGACGGTGGATTGGGGCACCGCCACCTCGCCGATCTACCACGCCGTCGAGGACGGCATCGACGTGCACGTCTACGTCGATGAAACCCGCCCCCGCAACCAGGGCGCGCAGCTCACGGCTTGGGAACTCAACGCGGCGGGGGTGAGCCACCAGCTTATCGTCGATAACGCCGGCGGGCATTTG
>MNZL01000042.1 GCA_001873585.1 Rhodobacterales bacterium CG2_30_65_12
GGCCGCTCGCCGCCACGGTCATGGCCGCCGCCGCAGTGATTCTATGGGGTGTGCTCGCATTCTGGCCAGCCTGGATCGGCCAGGCGTTGATTGCCGCCCTCGCGCTGGCCGGTCTGGCGAGCCTCGTTTACGGCATCCGCCGCTTCCGCCCCGCCCACCGCGCCGAAGCGCTGGCCCGGCTTGACGCCACCCTGCCCGGCAGCCCGATCGCGGCACTTGCCGACACCCAGGCGATCGGCGCCGACGATCCCGCCTCGCAAGCCGTCTGGCTCACCCACCGCCGCCGCATGGCCGAGCGGCTTGCGGGGCTCAGGGCTCTGCCGCCGCGCCCCGGCCTTTCCCAGCGCGATCCCTATGGCCTTCGCCTGATCGCCGCCACCGCGCTCGCCGCCGCCCTCCTGTTCGGCGCCGGCACCCGGCAGGGCGACCTTGCCGCGCTCTTGCCCGGCGCGGCGCAAGCGGCGATCTCGCAAGCAAGCTGGGAGGGCTGGATCGAGGCACCCTCCTACACCGGCAAGCCCACGCTCTACCTCGCCGACCAGCCGCCCGGCGCGCTTGAGGTGCCTACCGGCAGCCGGGTCACGCTGCGGCTTTACGGCCGGGTGGACGCGATCGACGTTGCCGAGAGTTTTTCCGGCGAAACGCCGGATCCGCAGGCCACCACCCGCGCCTTCAGGATCACCGGCGATGGCACGCTCGCCATTGGCGATGACACCTGGCAGATCAGCGCCACCCCCGACGCGCCTCCCCGGATTCAGCCCTCGGGCGAGCTTACCCGGACGCTCGCGGGTGAGATGCGCCTGCCCTTCACCGCGCGCGACGATTACGGCGTGAGCGCGGGGCAAGCCCGGATCGGCCTCGACCTTCTCCGCGCCGACCGCCGCCATGGCCTTGGCCCCGAGCCAGAGCCGCGCGACGATGTTGTGGTGGATCTGGCGATGCCCTATCGCGGCGACCGGCACGAGGGGCAGGAGCTCTTGGTGGAAAACCTCTCCGAGAACCCTTGGGCCGGCCTGCCCGTTACCGTCACCTTCAGCGCCACCGATGCGGCCGGGCAATCGGGCGAAAGCGCACCGTTTGAAATCGTGCTGCCGGGCCGGCGGTTTCTCGACCCGCTCGCCGCCGCGCTGGTGGAGCAGCGGCGCGACATCCTGTGGACGATCGCCAACGCCCCCCGCGCCGCCCGCATCCTGCGCGCGGTTTCGAACCGGCCCGAGGGGCTGTTTGCCAAAAACGCGCAATACCTGAAGCTGCGCACCGTCGTGCGCACGCTGGACGGCGAAAGCCTCACACGCGAAGACCGCGATGCGGTGGCGCAGGCCCTCTGGGAGATTGCCGTCGAGATCGAAGACGGCGCCCTTGCCAATGCGCTCGACCGGCTGCGCCGGGCGCAGGAGCGGCTGTCCGAGGCCATGCGCCAGGGCGCGACGCCGGAAGAACTCAGCGAGTTGATGGACGACTACCGCCAAGCCTTGCGCGACTACACACGCCAGCTTGGACAACAGGAGCCGGAAAACCGCACCGACGAGCCCGACGACGGCAGCCAGCAGATGGAGATGACGCAACAAGATCTGCAAGCGATGATGGACCGGATCGAGGAGCTCATGCGCCAAGGCCGCATGGAGGAGGCGCAAGCGCTGCTCGACCAGCTCCAGCAGATGATGGAAAATATGCAGATCACCGAGGGCGCGTCCGGTCAACAGGGCCAGAGCCAGGGGGAGCGCTCGATGCAAGACCTGGCCGACACGCTGCGCCAGCAGCAGGGCCTGTCGGACCAGGCGTTCCGCAACCTGCAAGAGCAGCTCAACCCGGGCGGCAAGTCTGGCCAGCCGGGGACGTCCGGCGAGGAGGGCGAAGCGGGCGAGACCGACGGCCAGGGCCAGGGGCAAGGCCAGCGCGAAACCCTCACCGAGCGCCAACGCGCGCTGGAGCGTGAGCTGGAGCGCCAGCGCGACGGCCTGCCGGGCGCCGGCACCCCCGAGGGCGACGCCGCGCGCGATGCGCTGGAGCGCGCAGGGCGGGCGATGGACGAGGCCGCCGATGCGCTGGACGAAGGCAACATTCCCGGCGCGCTCGACCGTCAGGCCGAGGCGATGGAGAGCTTGCGCGACGGCATGCGCACCCTCGAAGACCAGATGCGGCGCGAGGCTCAGGCGCGCGAGCACGGTGAACAGGGCCAGCTTGCCGGCCAGCCCGGCAACCGCCAGCAGGCCGATCCGCTCGGGCGCACCCCCGGCGGCTCCGGCGCTACTGCCACCGACAACCCGCTGGGCGACCGTGAAGACGTCTACCGCCGCGCGCAGGAGCTGATGGAAGAGCTACGTCGCCGCTCCGGCGAAGCCGACCGGCCCGAGCTGGAACGCGACTATCTCAAGCGGTTGCTCGATTTGTTCTGAAAACGTCTGCGGCACCCAGTAGCAGGGCGCTTGGCATCAACGCCCTTCGCCGGCTGCCGCCTCGATCTTGTCGATCATACCGCGCAGGGTTTCATCAAGCCAGATACGGGCGCTGTTCACCACCTCGACATACCCCGTGAGCACCGGCTCCAGTGCCGGTACGCTTTGCGCGAGCTTCGGCGCCTGAACGTAGAGCGCAAACGCCAGCGCGGCGAGCAACAGCACCAGCACAAAGCCGCGGCTGAACCCGCGCGACCGACCTGCGGCCATCGCCGTGTGCGCTGTGCCAGTCGCAGCGCCTGGCGCGTGGCCGTCAAGTGTCGAGTTGATTTCCTCGATATTGGGAAAGGGGTTACGCCCCTGCACCGGCTGCGCCGGCGGCTCTGCAGGCTCGGCATGGGCATCGAAATCGGGCTCTGGCAGGTCGTCCTCGTCGACCCCGCGCATCCGCGCCATCCGCTCGCGGGCGATCCGGCGGCGCTCTTCATCGGGCGACGGCCCGGCATCAAGCCCGAGATCGGGCTGAGTTTCTACCGGCTCTGGTGCGGGTTTCGGCGCATTGGCGCGCGCTTCGAGCTCGCGCTGCGCCTCTTCCTGCAGGATCGAGCGAATACCGTCGTCGATCTCGCGCGGGCGGGCGGCACCGGCGGGCATCGCGGCGCTTTCGTCCCCGCCAGCTTCGTCCTTGTCCGGTTCGTCGTCTTCAGCTTCGTCGTCTTCAGCTTTGTCTTTTTCAGGCGCATCTGCGGCGGCCAGATCGTCTTCCGGCGCTAGCTCTTTGGGTTCGTCCGCCTCGGCGTCAGCCCCATCATCGGTGAGATCTTCGTCGACCAGCGGCTCCTCGTCCGCCGCTTCATCTTGGTGCCCGGCCGGCATCTGGTACCAGCCATGGCCGCAGGCGGAACATTGCACGTCGCGCCCACCCTGGGGGATCACCCGGTCGTCCACCTCGTATTGCGCGCCGCAATTCGGACAAACCAAACGCATCGTGCCCTTGCTCCTCACATCCCTTGGCGCACCGGCGCGATCCACCCGGCGGTGCGCGGCACACTGGCAGTATGGGGAGGGAAACACCACAAATCAAACCTTTGCAATCCCGCGATTGCAACAATTCCCCCGGTGGGGCAAAACTGTCGCCACCGGCAGCGGGGACAGAAGCGTGATCGAATTCGAGCAAGTATCCTACGGCTACAGCGGCGGTCCACTATTGGCCGATGTCTCGCTCCGGCTCGCACGCGGATCGTTTCACTTCCTCACCGGCCCCTCCGGCGCGGGCAAGACCACTCTGCTCAAGCTGTGCTATGGCGAGCTGATCGCGCAGCAGGGGCGGGTGGCGATCTTCGACCGCGATGCGCGCACGCTGTCGCGCGACGACGTGGCGATGATGCGCCGACGGATCGGCGTGGTGCACCAGGACCAGCAGTTCCTCGACCATCTCAGCCTTGCCGAAAACGTTGCCCTGCCGCTCACCGTGTCTGGCCGCTCTACCACCGAGGCCGATCTTGGCGATTTGATCCGCTGGGTCGGGCTCGAATCCCAGCGTGAGTCGCGGCCGCCGGAGCTGTCGGGCGGCGAACGCCAGCGCGCCGCGCTCGCCCGCGCGATCATCATGAGCCCCGACGTGATTCTGGCCGATGAACCCACCGGCAACGTCGATTGGGAGATGTCGCTGCGCCTGCTCAAGCTGATGGTCGAGCTTAACAAGATGGGCAAGGCGATCATGGTCGCCACCCACGATCTCAACCTGATCCGCGCCGCCAAGAGCCAGGTGCAGGCGCGGGTGCTGAGAATCTCCAACCACCGGGTGCAACTCGCGGGGGCAGACCTGTGAGCCGGATGTCGCCATTACTTGCCTTCCTCGCCGGCGATGCCCAGGCCGACCGGGTGGTGCCGCCAACCGGCTTTACCGCGCGGCTCACGCTTTTTGCCTCCGCCGCGATGGCGTTTCTCACCGTCTTCGCGCTGGCGCTTTCGCTCGCTACCGGGCGGCTGGCCGAAAACTGGGGCTCGGCGCTGGCGCAAAGCTCAACCATCCGCATTTCGGCCCCCGAGGGGCAGATGGAGGCACAGGTGCTCGCGGTGATGGACGTGCTCGAAACCACGCCCGGCATCGCTGACGCCCGCGTACTTACCGACGACGAACAGCGCGCCCTGCTCGAGCCCTGGTTTGGCCCCGACCTGCCGCTCGACACCTTGCCGGTGCCACGCCTGATCGAGGTGAAGGAAACGCCCGATGGCTACGATGCCGAGGGCCTGCGCGCCCGGCTCGCGGGCGAGGCGCCCGGCGCGGTGCTTGATGACCATACCCGCTGGCGCGAACCGCTGGTGCGCGCCGCCGAGCGGCTGCGTCTGCTCGGGCTGGTCTCGATCCTCCTGATCGCCGCGACGACGGCGGTGATGATCACGCTGGCCGCCGCCGCAGCCCTCGCCGCCAACGCCCAGGTGATTCGGGTGCTGCGGTTGGTGGGCGCGCGCGATGCCTATATCGCCCGCGCCTTCGTGCGCCGCTACACCTTGCGCGCGCACTCCGGGGCATCGGTGGGCACGGCGCTCGGCATGATGGCCGTCTGGCTCCTGCCAGAGGCCGATCCGGGCGGCAGCTTTCTCACCGGTCTTGGCTTTCAGGGCACCGCATGGCTCTGGCCGCTGCTGATCCCGCAGCTGGCAGCGCTCGTGGCTTTCGCCGCCACCCACCACGCCGCCCTCACCACTCTCAAGGAGCGCAGTTGATGAAAACCGCTTTGCAATGGCTGCGCTCGCTCGTGTTCATCATCGCCATGTATCTTGCCATGGCGGTGATCGCCTTGCTGGGCATGCCGATCACCCTCGTGAGGCGCGATTTCGCGTTTCGTGTTGTCCACGGCTATGCCCGCATCGTATGTTGGCTTGCCGCGGCGCTGGTGGGGCTGAAGAGTGAGATCCGCGGCACTCCGCCCACGGGCGATGTGATCATTGCGGCAAAGCACCAGAGCTTTTTTGACATCATCCTGATTGTCGCCGCCGTGCCCCGGCCAAAGTTCATCATGAAGAAAGAACTCAGATGGACCCCGTTCGTGGGCTTTTTCGCCAAGGCGATCGGCTGTGTCGCGGTGGATCGCGGCAAGCGTGGCGCGGCGATCAGGCAGATGGTGGCAGATGTCAAGGCGGGGCAAGCGCAGCCGGGCCAGCTGATCATCTTCTCGCAAGGCACCCGCGTGGCGGCTGGGGCGGCGAAACCCTACAAGATCGGCACCGGTGTGCTTTACAAGGAAACCGGGCAAACGGTGGTGCCGGCGGCCACCAACGTCGGAGTTTTCTGGAAACGTCACGGCATCATGCGCGACCCCGGGCTTGCGGTGGTCGAGTTCCTGCCCCCGATCGCTCCAGGGCTGGAGATCGACGTCTTCATGGCGAAGCTGGAACAGGTGGTCGAGGCCAATTCCAACCGGCTGATGCAAGAGGCCGGGTTTACCGGGCTGCCGCCTGCGGGTGATTGAGACCGGCGACGCCCAAGCGGATCAACCGAGACGTTTGAGCCCCTCCACCGGGCGAAGCCGAGTTACGCCTAGCCTCTCAAATGCCTTGATAACCAGCTTCCCGGTTTTCATATTGTCAATGGTATAGCGGCGTATCGTGCCAGTTTTTCGTTACGATTCATGGATCATTCACCACACAGGCGCGGCTCGGCGTCAGTGCGGTTGAACCCAGAGTTGCCGTGCCTCGATCACCACGAAGGCTTGCGCCCAAGGGTGGTCGTCGGTCAACGTCACATGCACCAGCGCCTCGTGGCCCTCGGGCGTAATCTCCGCCAGCCGCGCGGCGGCCCAGCCGGTAAGGTCGATCCGAGGCTGGCCGCTGTGAAGGTTGCGCACTTCCATGTCTTTCCACGCGATCCCCATCCGCAGCCCGGTGCCCAGAGCCTTCGAGCAGGCTTCCTTGGCGGCCCAGCGCTTTGCAAATGTGCCTGCCACGTCGGCCCGATGCCCAGCCGTGGCTTGCTCCACCTCGGTAAACACCCGGTTGCGAAAGCGGTCGCCATGGCGCGCGAGCACCCCGGCGATGCGCTCTATGTTGGCAAGATCCGAGCCGATGCCGAGAATCATTGCCGCTCCTCCTCCGGGCCGGGCGCAAGCGCCGCGCCGCGCACCGTCACTGAGCCGCCTCCGTGCCGTCGAGTATCTCGGCATCAACCGCGCCAGTGGCCTGGTTCATCGTCACCCGCAAACCGCGCATCACCGAATTGCCGGTGTCGATCCAGATCTCCACGGGGATGTCAAACGTCAGCCCCACCGCCGGATCGTAAACTGCCTCCAGCTCATCCCAGAAGATATTGTGAAAGCCGAACCCCGGTTCCAGCGAGATCACATTGCACATCCGCCCGCCCATCTCTTCGCCGGACGGCGACAGCAGCAGCAGATGAAAGGGCACCGCGCCGGGCTCCATCGCATCAAGCAGCGCCAGCCGCACCGCGCCATTGGCAAAGGTTCGGCTGTGGGTTTCCCACGGCTCAACCAGGTTCCCGGCCAACGCGAGCCAGTCGCAGTTGGATACCGATTGCGCGGCGGCGGGGGTGGCTGCCAGCGCGAGCGCAAGTGCAGACAGAAAACGGTTCATTTCCGGGCCTCTCCCATCAGGCGGCGCATCTCGGTGATCGCATTTTCAAGGCCGCGAAAGATCGCTTCGCCGATCAGGAAATGGCCGATGTTGAGCTCCCTCACCTCCGGCACGGCGGCGACGGGCTGCACGGTATCATATGTCAGTCCATGTCCGGCGTGCACCTCCAGCCCGAGCCTGCGCGCAAGCGCCGCACCCTTGGTGAGGCGCTCAAGTTCGGCGTCGCGCCGGGCGATCTCGCCAGCATGGTGAAAATCGCAGTAGGCCCCGGTGTGCAGCTCCACCACCGCCGCGCCAATCCGTGCGGCGGCCTCGATCTGCTCAGGCTCATGGCCAATGAACAGGCTCACGCGGATGCCCGCTTCGCGCAGCGGCGCGATGAAATCGCCCAGCCGGTTTTCCTGGCGCGCCACCTCAAGCCCGCCCTCGGTGGTAACCTCCTGGCGATTTTCAGGCACGATGCAAACGGCATGGGGAATGTGGCGCAGCGCGATCGCCTGCATCTCGTCTGTTGCCGCCATCTCGAGGTTGAGCGGCAAGGTTAGCGCCGCCATCAGCCGGTCGATATCCTCGTCGGAAATGTGCCGGCGGTCTTCGCGCAGGTGCGCGGTAATGCCGTCGGCCCCGGCGGCCTCGGCAATCTCGGCGGCGCGCACCGGGTCGGGATAAGTCGAGCCGCGCGCGTTGCGCACCGTCGCCACATGGTCGATGTTGACGCCCAATCTCAGCTTGTCCAACGCTTTCATTTTGCCTCTCCCTTACCGCGACGCAGGATGCCTCGCTTGGCCGGTTCCTCGCCAGCCAACCGCGCCACCTGATCGGCCATGCGCTTTTCATAACGCTTTTTCAAGCGCTTGATACGGGCTTTCTGGTAGGCCGAAATCACCGGATTGGCGAGGCCATAGGCGATCAGCGCGGCCCCGAGGCCTGGCATCAGCCCACCCACGGTATAGGGCAGGAAGACCCTGTAGAACAAATGTCGAACGCCGCCCCACTCGGCGCGGCGCGGGGTGAAGAGCGCCAAGAAGTTGTTCCAGATTTCGCCCATCGCCTTGCCCACTGCCTCGATGACCTGCGGCAGATGCATATCGACCGGCATGCCAAGAAACCTTGAACCCAGATCAAGGCTTAGCTCTGCGATCAGCGGAAAGGTAAGCGGGTTGCCGACGAAGGTGGCGAGCAGCGCCGCGAGAATATTGCCCCGGACCACCCAGGCGACGAGCGCAGCCGACAAAAAATGCAGCCCAAACAACGGGGTGAAGCAGACAAACACCCCGGCGGCGATCCCCCGGCTGATGCGATGGGCCGGGTCTGGCAGGCGGCGAAGACGATGAATTACATAACGCGCGGCGCGATACCAGCCACCGCGCGGGTACAAGAATTCGAGCGCGGTTCGGGCCCATGTGCGCGGGTTTCGCTTGAACACCTCTGGATCCCCTCGCGGGCGGTTACGGTCAGGGAGCGCGGGACAAATCCCGGTGGCGGCTGATCTCGGCGACGTCGCTGTCGGCTTCAAGCACCAGCATGACAGTGTGCAGATGCTCGATGTCGCGCAGGTCTACGTCGATGAAGAGCCGGTAGTAATCGGGTTTGCGGTCCACGAACCTCAGATCCGAGATATTGGCCTTCTGCTCGCCGATCAATGTGCAAATTCGCCCCAGAACGCCGGCATCGTTGGCGATCACCACGTCGAGGCTCACGGTATGCACCGCCGCATGCTTGCCGGAGTGCCATTGCACGTCCACCCAGCGGCTCGAATCCTCAGCCAACTCTTCGAGCACATGGCAGTCGATCGCGTGCACCATCACGCCCCTGCCGCGGTAGGATATGCCGACGATGCGCTCGCCCGGCACCGGCTGGCAGCATTGTGCAAGCTGAAAGCTCTGGCCCGGATCAAGGCCGACAACGGCGCGGCTCGCGTCGATCTCGCCGCCTTCGCGGGCGAGCGGATAGAGCGCCGACACCACATCGCGCGCAGCGATCTCGGCCGAGCCAAGCCGGGCGAGCAGCTCGTCGCTGGTGCCGAGGCTAAGCAGTTTCGCCGCCGTCTCCAGCGCCTTGTCGGTGGCGCGCCGACCAACGTGCTCGAACGCCACCCGTGCCAACTCGCGGCCGAGCTTGATAAAGCGTTCGCGGTCTTCTTCGCGCAGTCGGCGGCGGATGGCGCTCTTCGCCCGGCCCGTGACGACGATATCAAGCCAGGTCGCCTGCGGGCTCTGCCCCTCGGCGGTGATGATCTCGACCGACTGGCCATTCTTGATCCGGGTCCAGAGCGGCACGCGGATACCATCGACCTTCGCGCCGACACAGGAATCGCCGATCCTGGTATGGATCGCAAAGGCGAAATCCAGCGGCGTGGCGCCGCGCGGCAGCTTCACCACCTCGCCCTTGGGGGTGAAGCAAAACACCTGGTCGGTATACATCTCGAGCTTCACGTGTTCAAGAAAATCGTCGTAATCGTCGGCGTTCTCAAACCGCTCGGTGAGCGCGGCAAGCCATTTTGCGGGATCGACGGCAAACGGATTCTCGGCCCGCACACCGTCGCGGTAGGACCAATGCGCCGCCACCCCGGCCTCGGCCACCTCGTGCATTTCGCGGGTGCGGATCTGCACCTCCACGCGTTTGCCATCGCGCCCCGAAACAGTGGTATGGATCGACCGGTAGCCGTTTGATTTGGGCTGACTGATATAATCCTTGAACCGCCCCGGCACCGCCCGCCAGCGCTGGTGGATCACCCCGAGCACACGGTAGCAATCCATCTCGCTGTTGGTGATGACCCGAAACCCATAGGTATCTGACAGCCGCGAAAACGGCTGCTCTTTCTCCTGCATCTTGCGCCAGATCGAATACGGCTTCTTGGCCCGGCCAAATACGTCGGCCTCGATCCCGGCGCGGTCGAGTTCGAGGCGGATATCGGAGGTGATCTTGTTGATCACGTCGCCGGATTCTTTTTGCAGGCGGATGAAGCGGCGGATGATCGAGGCGCGCGCCTCGGGGTTGAGCACATGAAAGGCGAGGTCTTCGAGTTCCTCGCGCATCCACTGCATACCCATCCGGCCCGCGAGCGGCGCGTAGATATCCATCGTCTCGCGGCTCTTCTGCGCCTGCTTCTCGGGCCGCATGTGCCTGATCGTGCGCATGTTGTGCATACGGTCGGCGAGCTTGACGAGAATCACCCGCAAATCCTTCGACATCGCCATGAACAGCTTGCGGAAGTTTTCCGCCTGCTTCGTCTCGGTCGAAAAAAGCTGCAGGTTGGTAAGCTTGGTCACCCCGTCGACAAGCTCGGCCACATCGTGCCCGAAGCGCTTTTCGACCTCGGTATAGGTCGACTTGGTGTCTTCGATCGTGTCGTGTAGCAGCGCGGTGATGATCGTGGCATCGTCCAGCCGCTGCTCGGCAAGAATATGCGCCACCGCGACCGGGTGAATGAAATAGGGCTCGCCCGAGTGGCGAAATTGTCCATCGTGCATCTCTAACCCGTAAGCATAGGCTTCGCGGATCAGCGCCGAATTCGATTTCGGGTTATAGCTGCGGACCTGGGCGACCAGCTCTTCGGGATCAAGCTCGGCGAGCGTTGTCGCAACCTGTCCGGGCAACGCGGTGTCCTTACCCCTGGCCCTGGGCTTCCATCAGCGCGCGCAGGAGGTTTTCCTCGGTCATGTCGTCGTCGGCGGGCTTGTCAGCCGCCTCGGCCCCCATCAGCAGCGCCATCTGGTCTTCTTCCGGCTCGTCCACCTCGATCTGGGTCTGGTGGCTCTCGATCATCCGCTCGGTGAGCGCTTCGGCGGTCTGGGTTTCCTCCGCGATCTCGCGCAGTGCCACCACCGGGTTCTTGTCGTTGTCGCGGTCGATGGTGACCGGCGAGCCGGCCGTGATCTCGCGTGCGCGGTGGGCGGCGAGCATTACCAGGTCGAACCGGTTCGGAACCTTGTCAACGCAATCTTCTACCGTCACGCGGGCCATGGGGATACTCCGTCTGGGATTGGGGCATGAAAGCGCCTATGTAAGCGCCGCCAACACCCTTGACAAGCAGGTAATCCACCGCATCCGGCTTACAGCGGCACAATGGCGGCACGCGCGGCGGCGGGCAGGGCGGCCAGCATCTGCGCCACGCTGCGGCCCAGCACCGGGTGGCACCAGTCGGGTGCTACCTCGGCCAGCGGCACCAGCACGAAGGCGCGGTCCTGCAGCCGCGGGTGCGGCAGAATCAGGTGATCGGGGGTCGCGCGCGCCTGATCGGCAGGCGGCAGGTTGCGCCAGCGCGTCTGGGTGGCGGCATCGGGCAGCACCATGTCGCCCAGCGCCAGCAGATCAAGATCCAGTGTGCGCCCGCTCCAGCGCGCGCCGCGCTGACGGCCATGGCGCGCTTCGATTCGGTGCAGAGCCGCCAGGATCGCGGCCGCATCCCTGCCTGCCCCCACGTCAACCACGGCGCAGGCGTTCACATAATCGGGACCGGCCCCGGCGGGCAGGCAGGGGGTGGCGAAAAACCGGCTGAGCGCAACGATTTCAAGCCCTTCGGAAGTAAATTCCGCCAGCGCCGCGCGCAAGTTCGTTGCCGGGCTGCGGCCCTGAAACGGCAGGTTTGCCCCCAGTGCAACCAGAGCCGGACTATTTTCACCCACGGCCAATGCTACACTTTCATGTCAAGGGGATTGCATGTATTCTATTTGCACTTGTATTGAGCCATGCGTTTGTCGGCGCTGACTATAGCACCTTG
>MNZL01000103.1 GCA_001873585.1 Rhodobacterales bacterium CG2_30_65_12
GCGGGAAACTCCGCCCCTTTCATCTTGCCACGAATATCCCGGCGGGCCGGGTGGCGCCCGTAGCCAGCCTGGCGCGAATGTATTTGCGCAAACGCTCGCTCCAGGTATCCCCCCGCCAAAGGTGCGGATTGAGAAAGGCCCGCCGCGCATTCACGCGCAACGGGCCCTCAGGTGTTGATCTGGCGCGCGACGCTTAGTTTTGCGCGTAGTATTCGATCACCAGGTTCGGTTCCATCATCACCGGGTAGGGCACATCGCCCAACCCCGGGGTGCGCACGAAGGTGGCGGTCATCTTTGAGTGATCGGCCTCGATATAATCGGGCACGTCGCGCTCGGGCAGGCCAACCGCTTCGAGCAATACGGTCATCTGCTTGGACTTCTCGCGCACCTCGATCACGTCGCCTTCCTTCACACGGTAGGAGGGGATGTTGACCCGGCTGCCATTCACTGTCACGTGGCCGTGGTTCACGAACTGGCGCGCGGCAAAGACGGTCGCCACGAACTTGGCGCGGTAGACCACCGCGTCGAGCCGGCGCTCAAGCAGGCCGATGAGGTTTTCCCCGGTGTCGCCCTTCACCCGCTCGGCCTCGGCATAGATCCGGCGGAACTGTTTTTCGGTCAGATCGCCGTAGTAGCCCTTGAGCTTCTGCTTGGCGCGGAGCTGCAGGCCGAAGTCCGACATCTTGCCCTTGCGGCGCTGGCCATGCTGGCCGGGGCCGTATTCGCGGCGGTTGACCGGGGATTTCGGGCGGCCCCAGATGTTTTCGCCCATCCGGCGGTCGATCTTGTACTTGGCAGAGGTGCGTTTGGTCACCGTCTGATCTCCTTTATGAGTGGCATTTCAGCTTGATTCCACAAACCTGTCCCCACTTTTCGGGCTGAAATCGCGTCTCAACCCGTCCCGTGGGGTGGAAGGCAGAAGGCCTTGTGCCGTATGTAAAGGGCGTTGTCCTTTTGGCTTGTCGCCACGACAGGCTACCCCTCGCGGGGGCCACCAACACCAATGAAGCCGCGCTTATAGCGCGCGCGGGCGGGGAGTCAACGCCAAAGTCCAGGCGGCGGCGATCCCTGCCCCGCTCAATGCGCCTCGGCCCAGTTTGCGCCCTGGCCTGCATCGACCACCAGCGGCACCGCCAGTTTTACCGCCGGTTCTGCCGCCCGTTCCATCACGACGCGGATCGCCGCCACCGCCTCATCCACCGCGTCGGCCTCAACCTCGAAAATCAACTCGTCGTGGACCTGCAGCAGCATCTTCGCCGGCAGGCCGTCGATGGCCGCCGGCATGCGGATCATTGCCCGGCGGATGATGTCGGCGGCGGTGCCCTGGATCGGCGCGTTGATCGCCGCGCGCTTGGCAAAGCCCGCCTGCGGCCCCTTTGCGTCGATCTCGGGGGTATGGATCTTGCGGCCAAACAGGGTCTGGACGAACTTGTGTTCCTTCGCAAAGGCCACGGTTTCGTCCATATATTCCTTGATGCCGGGGTATTTCTCGAAATAGCGGTCGATGAAATCCTGCGCCTCGCCGCGCGGAATCCGCAGGTTGCGCGCGAGGCCAAAGGCCGAGATGCCATAGATCACGCCAAAATTGATCGCCTTGGCACGGCGGCGGGTCTCGGGCGTCATCTCGTCGAGTGGCACGTCGAACATCTCGCTGGCGGTGGCCGCGTGGATGTCTTCGCCCTCGTGGAACGCCTTTTTCATGCTGCCAATATCGGCGACATCGGCGAGGATGCGCAGCTCGATCTGGGAATAGTCGAGCGAGACCAGCCGCTTGCCCTCCGGGGCGACGAAGGCCTCGCGGATGCGCCGGCCCTCCTCGCTGCGCACAGGGATGTTTTGCAGGTTAGGATTGCTCGAGGCGAGGCGGCCAGTGTTGGCCCCGGTCTGCAGATAAGAGGTGTGCACCCGGCCCGTCTGCGGGTTGATATGGGCCTGCAACGCGTCGGTATAAGTGGATTTGAGCTTGGAAAGCTGGCGCCAATCAAGCACCCGCGCGGGCAGCTCATGGCCCTCGGCCGCGAGATCTTCGAGCACGTCCGCCGGGGTGGAATATTTGCCGGTCTTGCCGGTCTTGCCGCCCTCAAACCCCATTTTCTCAAACAGGATTTGCCCAAGCTGCGCCGGTGAGCCGACGTTGAATCTTTCGCCCGCAAGCGCGTGGATTTCCGCCTCCAACGCGGCCATCTTCTGGGCGAAGGCGTTCGACATGCGGCTGAGCGTATCGCGGTCGACCTGCACACCCGCCATCTCCATCGCCGCCAGCACCGGCACCAGCGGGCGCTCCAGCGTTTCATAAACGGCCGTTACCTGCGCACGGTGGAGCTGCGGCTTGAAGGTCTGCCACAATCGCAGGGTGATGTCGGCATCTTCGGCGGCGTATTTCACTGCGGCGTCAATCGGTACACGATCAAAGGTGATGGCCGATTTGCCCGAGCCGAGGAGCGATTTGATCGGGATCGGGTCATGGTTGAGGTAGCGGCTGCTGAGGGCATCCATGCCATGGCCGTGCAGGCCGGAATAGAGTGCATAGCTCATCAGCATGGTATCGTCGATCGGGCCCACGTTCACCCCGTGGCGGGCAAAGATCTTGGCATCGTATTTCATGTTCTGGCCGATCTTGAGAATGCTGTCGTCCTCCAGCATCGGCTTGAGCGCGGCAAGAATCTCCTCGCGCGAGAGCTGCCCTTCAGCCAACGCGTCGGACCCAAACAGATCGTCGGCCCCGCCCTTCTTGTGGCTCACCGGGATGTAACACGCCGCGCCCGGCAGCACCGCGAGCGAGATGCCGACAAGCTCGGCGCGCATCTCGTCCAGCGAGGTGGTCTCGGTGTCGACAGCGACATGGCCGCGTTCGCCCGCCAGCGCAGTCCAGCGCGCGAGCGCCTCCATGGTGCTGACGCGCTCGTAGTTCTCCGGGTCGATCGCCGGCAGATCGGGCGCATCGGCCGCTTTTCCACCCAGCGCGGTGGGCTCGGGAATGTCGGGGCTCTCCACACCCAGCGTGTCGGCAATCCGCTGGGTGAGCGAGCGAAACTCCATTTCCGCGAGGAAGGGCAGAAGCACTTTCGGGTCGGGATCGCGCAGCTCCAGCGCGTCCAGCGAATCGTCGAGCGGCACATGATCATCAAGCCGCACGAGATCGCGGCTCATGCGAATCTGGTCGGCCTTCTCGATCAGGGCCTGCCGCCGTTTGGGCTGCGGAATCTCGCCAGCCCGCGCCAACAGCGTATCGAGATCGCCAAACTCGTTGATCAGCAGCGCCGCCGTCTTGATGCCGATCCCCGGCGCGCCCGGCACATTATCAACGCTGTCGCCCGCCAGCGCCTGCACATCGACCACCCGCTCGGGGCCGACGCCGAATTTTTCCTCGACACCCTCGCGCCCGATCCGCTTGTTCTTCATCGCGTCGAGCATCTCGACGCCGCCGCCGACAAGCTGCATCAGATCCTTGTCGGACGAAATGATCGTCACCCGCCCCCCGGCCTCGCGGGCCTGGCGGGCATAGGTAGCGATGATATCGTCGGCCTCGAAGCCATCCTTTTCGATGCAGGCGATGTTGAAGGCACGGGTGGCGTCGCGGGTGAGGGGGAACTGCGGCACCAGGTCTTCGGGTGCGGGGGGGCGGTTGGCCTTGTATTCAGGGTAGAGATCGTTGCGAAAGGTCTTGGCGGAATAATCAAAGATCACCGCTACATGGGTCGGCGCGTCCTCGCCCTTGTTGGCCTCGATCTGTTTGAACAGCATGTTGCAAAAGCCCGCCACAGCGCCGATCGGCAAGCCGTCAGACTTGCGGGTGAGTGGCGGCAACGCGTGGTAGGCGCGGAAGATGAAGGCCGAACCGTCGACCAGGTGAAGGTGGCATCCCTTGCCGAAACTCATGGGCGGCGTCCTTTCCGGTCTCGCGGCCGGCGCAGCACACCCACCCCGGCCACACATTCAAGGATAGCTATTTCCCGTTTTCCGGTGAAAGCTGGGGCAGGTCGTCGTGGCTGGGTCAATCCCTGCCGGCATCAATCCCCACCGGCTCAACCCGCTTGCTTGATCTCTTCGCCGTAGACGTATTTTGTATCGCAATAGGGGCATTCGACCCAGCCGCGATCATCGGGGATCGTCAGCCACACGCGCGGGTGGCCCGAAGCCCCACCGCCACCATCGCAGGCGATCTTTTTCTTGTCGACGATCTTCGTTTCGGGAACGGGGGTGGTCATGGTCTCGCCTCGTTTCGTTATGCCGGTGCATGATAGCGCCCAGCCCGGTGCGGGCAAGGGCGAAGGGCGGCCCGGCTCAGGCGCGCTCGATCAGCGGCCCGAGCACACGGCCGGAGAGAATATGCGCGTGCAGGTGTTGCACGTCCTGCACCCCTGCCTCGCCGGCATTCATGATCAGCCGGTAGCCCTGACCGCCCACACCGGGCTCAAGCCCGAGCTTTTCGATCACCTGGTGCAGGGCGCGGGCAAACCCGGCAATTTCCTCGGCGGCGGCGGCGGTCACGAAGTGATCCCAGTTCACAAACGGCCCCTTGGGGATCACCAGCACATGCACCGGCGCCTGCGGCGCGATATCGTTGAAGGCGAGGGCATGCTCGGTTTCAACCACGGTATCGTTCGGGATTTCCCCGCGCAGGATCTTCGCAAAGATATTGTCGGCGTCGTAAACGTAGCCCATGCCTTACTCCTAGTCGGTGAACAGGTAATCCGTTCGGGCGATTTCCAGCGCCCTTTCTTCAGGGATGGTGAGGAACTTGGCAAGGGCGCGCGCGTTTTCCTCCGCACCCGCCGTCTCGCGCAAGAGGCCGGTATTGGCAAAATCGGCGTCCCGGATACGGTCGCTCTCGAAGTAGAAATCGGCCCGCACCGCAGGCAGGAGCTTCAAAAGCGCGTCCTGCGGCGTGCCCTCGCCGGCGAGCCCCACCCGCTTGGCGTGGCCAAGGATCCAGTCGTCGGTAAACTCGCTTTCCACCTCCAGGAGCCGGGTGGTGGACCGGTCGGCGTAGAAATCGCGCATCAGCTCGATGTCGCCCGGGTCCATGGCGATGGCGAGCCGGTCGGTGTCGAAATAATCAAACAGCATCCGCATCAGCGCCCGACGGTGGCGGGTGCGTTTCTCAAGCGTCGACTGGATACCGCCGAGATCGGGCAGCACGGTGCCCTCTTCGTCGAACAGATAGTCGACGGTGGGAATGTTGGTCACTTGCCTGATCCGCTCAAGCAGACGCTTGCCAACGTGCCATTTCTTCGCCACCACGACGAGCAGCTCGCGCTCGCGCCCGAGCGTGCTTTCGCTTTCCCAGAACCGGGGGGCAAAGCGGTGGCCGATCCGGCCGCGCCCGGTGAGAAACTTGAACAGGCTCCGCCCCTCGTTGGAAAGCTGAAATGCCGCCCCACGCGCGGCATAGAGCGCCCCCAACCGGCGCTTGAGCTCATGCGCCTCGGGGCTGATCTTGCGCGCAAACAGATAATCCTGGCTCAACAGCATCTCGTAGTGGTCGTTGTAGAAGGTCACCGGCGTGCCATAATCGGTAAACATCAGGAACGTGAGCGTACGGGTGCGGATCTCGTCCGCCGGCACCATGTGGCGCACCAGGGTCTGGAAAAACGTCTCGTCGGGAATCCACGTGGTGCGGAAAAAGCGCATCACATCGGCCCGCCGGTTGATGAACTCGAGGATCCACTCGATCGTGCGTCGGCGCAGACACCACCATTGCGAGCCGATCATAACCTGCAGATCGTCCGGAATCCTGCGCGTGAGCCCGAGCTTTTTTTGTGCCCCGTAGGCGGCGTAAAACAGCCATTTCCGGGTCCGCTCGTTGAAGAAATGCCGGAAGATCAGCCGGTCATCCTTCATGCCCGTCTTGATCCAGTCACTCTCGAAGAAATCGAAGCTCTCGATGTAATCCACGTCATCGCTATCGAGAAATTCGTGGGCGTATTTGGCCGATTTGATCGACATGCAATCGCCGCTGACCATGTAAAAATGGGTGGCGCGCGGAAACGCCTCCACCGCCGCTTTCACCGCCTCCAGAGTGCCCGCCACCAGCGACCATTCGCCCCACCCCGCCTTCACCCGCTTCTTTGCGAAAGTCACAGACGGATTCTCGGCCAGCGCACCCCGGATCATATCGTAATCGGCCTTCGGCGAGCGCGCGTCGAAGTGAATCGAGATGTAATCGCCCGCCGCCGTCAGCCGCTCGGCCTGATCTATGATGGCCTTCGGGTCCTTGTGACTGAGCAAGATGAAGGCGATCTTTGCCATTTACAAAACCATCGGGGTGACTCGGAGCAGATTGTTGACATAGATAACGTAAACGATCATTGAATTTACAGGGTTTGTTTGCATTTTTGCCGCAAAAGGATAATTCAATGTCCCTCGCCCACCGAGGGCGTGCGATCAGGAGGCGATCGGCAGCAGCATGGGTTTTCCCGGAACCTGGATGACGGAGAGCGAAAGCGTGGTCTACCGCGTGGTGCCCAAGTGCGCCTGCTCGTCGATCGGCCAGATCATGTATTTTTCCGACCACGGCAGGTTTTATGACGGCGACGTCCACGATGCCGAGGAAGGCTTGCACAAATGGGCGATGGAAGCCAGCCAGCCGCTGATCGACGCGAACGTTTTGGCGCACACGTCCTATGCCTTCACCGCCGTGCGCAATCCCTACACCCGAATCCTGTCGTCGTTCTTCGACAAGATCTGCGGCATCCAGCGCAACGGCAAGCGCTATCGCGGCAACCTCGTGCCGCTCCTGATCCAGAAATACGGCATCGAGGTCGGCAGCCCGGACGACGATTTCGCCTTTGACCAGATCGCCAGCTTCCGCCGCTTTTTGCTGTTTGCGCGCGATACGATCCGTTTTCGCCGGCCGATGGAGCCCGACATTCACTGGACCTCGATGTCGGGGCACATTTCCACCTTCATTCACAACGGCGGGCGCTACGATCACATCTTCCACATCGAGGACTTCGACAAGGGAATGCAGGTGGTGCTCGACCACATCGAAACGCCGGTAAAGGTGAACCTCGAGAAGATCCCGCGCTTCAACGAAAGCGAAGGCCACGGTCCCAAGCGCGCGCACCCGGTCGAGGCGTATTTCGACGACCTGTCGAAGCACCTGATGTGGGAAATCTACAAGCGCGATTTCCAGCTTTTCAAATATGATTTCGACAACCCCGGCAACAAGCAGCCAGTGGGCGAGATCGATCTAGACGAGGTGCACAAAAAGCTCGGGCCGTGATCGCAGCCGGGCCTTGACGGGTATCAACAACACGCCCGAAGTGGGTGGGCAAACTGGCGGCGAGGAGTTGCGCCATGGTCGAAATCGTCACCGTCACCGCCGAAAACGTCGATACATATGGATTTTTCTGCAAGATGAGCGCGCGCAAGTCTGCGGCATGGCAGGCCAAGCGCGCCTGGCTCAGCGATCGCTTCGCCGAAGGGCTGCAATTGCGGCTGCTTGGTGAGGGCGAGCGCGGCTTCATCGAGTTCATGCCCGGTGCCAAAAGCTGGCGGGCGATCGAGGATGCCGATGCTTTCGTGGTGATCCACTGCCTCTGGGTGGTCGGCAAGTCGCGCGGCAAGGGCTATGCCAAGGCGCTGGTCGACCAAGCCGAGATCTGGGCGCGCGGCCACGGCTTTCGCGGTGTCGCCGCTCTCACCGGCAGCGGCAACTGGCTGATTTCGCCCGGCGTGCTGGAGCATCGCGGCTACGATTGCGTCGATCAGGCCGAGAACGGCTTCGAACTCACCGTGAAGTCCTTCTCGGGCGGCGGCATGCCGAGGCTCAGCGGCGGCTGGCACACCAAGGCTGAAGCCTGCGGGCCGGGGCTCACGGTGTTGCGCACGGCCCAGTGCCCCTATCTCGAAGACGCCGCCGCCCACGCAAGGCGCGCCGCCAAAAAGCTGCGGCTCGCCTTCACCGACCGGGTGATCGAAACCGCCGAAGATCTGCGCGCCCTCTCGCCCTCGCCCTATGGCACCTACGCGCTGGTGCACGACGGCAAACTCCTGTCGTATCATTACCTGCAGGAAGCGCAGATCCTCGAACGGCTCGGCGCCTAAAGCATTTTGCTTTAGGCGAAGATCTCCGCCGCGGGCAGCACCCGCACCCGTTCAAGCGCGGCGAGCGTTTCGTTGGTGGTTGCGATCACCGCGCGCCAGTCGCGGCCTTCAGCGCCATGGCTGGTATGGGCGTCCGCCGCCAGCACCACGGCAAAGCCGTTGGCCGCGCCTGCCCGCACCGTCGCGTCGATGCAGGCGTCCGACTGCATGCCGCAAACCACCAGCCGCTCGACGCCAAAAATGGTCAACTCCGCTTCCAGATCGGTCTCGGCAAAGGCGTTGCATTGCCCCGTCTCAAGCACCAGCTCGCCCTCGTCCGGCACAAAATCCGGGATCAGCGCGGCATCGGGGCCCACCCGCGTATCGGTGATCCAGATCACGTCCGCCCCGGTCGCGCGCGCCGCCGCCACCAGGGCTCGCACCGCAGGCACGATCTCACCCGGGTTCGGCGTCTCGTCCGCCAGAAGGCTTACTTGCATGTCGATCACCAGAAGCGCCGTCTGCATCTCTCACCTCTTTTTCTTGGGGCAAATACTCCGGGGGTCCGGGGGCAGCGCCCCCGGCCTCGGCTTTGATCTCATGCTTCGAGGCACCAGCGCATGATCGCCTTTTGCGCGTGCAGCCGGTTTTCCGCCTCATCGAAGATCACCGATTGCGGCCCGTCCATTACCGTGTCGGTTACTTCTTCGCCGCGATGCGCCGGCAGGCAATGCATGAACAGCGCGCCCGGCGCTGCCGCCGCCATCAGCCGCTCGTTCACCTGGTAGGGCCTGAGCAGGTTGTGGCGCCGTTCTTGCGCCGAAAGCGCATCGTGCATGCTCACCCAGGTATCGGTCACCACAAGGTTGGCGCCCTTCACGGCCTCTTCGGGGTTGCGCACGATCTCGATCTTCGCGCCCTTGGCGCGGGCCTCCTCGACGAAGACCATTTCGGGATCGAGCTGGGTGGGGCCGGTAAAGGTGAGATCGAAGCCGAATTGCCCGGCCGCCTGAATCATCGAGGCAGCGACGTTGTTGCCATCGCCCGACCACACCACCTTGGCACCCGCGATCGGCCCGTTGTGCTCCTCAAAGGTCAGGATATCGGCCATGATCTGGCAAGGATGCGTCCGGTCGGTGAGGCCGTTGATCACCGGCACGCTGGCGTTTTCCGCAAGCTCCAGCAGAGAGGTTTCATCGAAGGTGCGGATCATGATGAGATCAACGTAGCGGCTCAGCACGCGGGCGGTGTCGGCGATGCTCTCGCCGTGGCCGAGTTGCATCTCCGAGCCGGTGAGCACCAGCGTTTCGCCGCCCATCTGCCGCACGCCAACGTCAAAGCTCACCCGGGTCCGGGTCGAAGGTTTTTCGAAGATCAGCGCGACGATGTGGTTTTTCAGCGGCTGTTCGAGGTCGGGCGTGCCCTTGGGCAGGCCGGCGCGGGTATCCTTCATCGCCCGGGCGTTGTCGATCATCGCCCGCAGGTCGGCCGGGTCGGTCTTGTTGATATCGAGAAAATGTCTCATCTAGGCCCCTTTCACCTGGGCTGCGGCGGCGTCGAGCTTCTCGATCGCCGTGGTGATATCGTCGTCGGAAATGTTGAGCGGCGGCAACAGGCGCACCACGTTGTCGGCCGCGGGCACGGTCAGCAAGTGCTGGTCATAGCCGGCCTTGACCAGATCGGTATTGCTCGCCTTGCATTTCATCCCAAGCATAAGCCCCAGCCCCCGCACCTCGTCAAACACGTCAGGGTGCACCGCCACCAGCCCTTCAAGCCCCTGGCGCAGCCGTGCGGCCTTGCGGCCCACCTCGGCCAGAAACGCAGGGTCGGAAACGATGTCCATCACCGCCGCGCCGACGGCGCAGCCCAGCGGATTGCCGCCATAGGTCGAGCCATGGCTGCCAAGCGTCATGCCAGAGGCCGCCGCCTCGCCGGCCAGCACCGCGCCCAGCGGGAAGCCGCCGCCGATGCCCTTGGCAACCATCATGATATCGGGCGTGATCCCGGCCCATTCGTGGGCGAAGAGCCTGGCCGTGCGGCCCATGCCGCATTGCACCTCGTCCAGCACCAGCAGCGCGCCGGTCTCGTCGCACAGATCGCGCAGGCCCTTCAGGCATTGGTCGGGCACCACACGGATGCCGCCCTCGCCCTGCACCGGCTCGATCAGGATCGCCGCCGTTCGGTCGGTAACGGCGGCGCGCAGCGCGTCGTGGTCGCCGAAGGGCACATGGACAAAGCCGGGCATCAGCGGCCCGAAGCCCTTGACCAGCTTCTGCGATCCGGCGGCGGCAATGGCGGCAGTGGAGCGGCCATGAAAGCTGCCCTCGAAGGTGACGATCTCGATCCGCTCGGGCTGGCCCTTTTCATACCAGTATTTGCGCACCATCTTGACGCTGAGTTCCAGCGCCTCGGTGCCCGAATTGGTGAAAAATACCGTGTCGGCAAAGGTTGCCGCCACCAGCTTGTCGGCCAACGCCTGCTGCTCGGGGATCTGGTAGAGGTTCGAGACGTGCCAGAGCTTGCCCGCCTGCGTGGTAAGCGCTGCCACAAGTGCGGGATGGGCGTGGCCCAGCGCATTTACCGCGATCCCGGCGCCCAGATCGAGGTAACGTCGCCCGTCTACCGTGGTCAGCCAGGAGCCTTGCCCGCTCTCGAAAGCAAGAGGGCTGCGCGCGTAGGTGGGCAAAACGGACGGGATCATCGGATCATTCCTTGCAGAAGAAGCCTTTGGGTGCCGCAGGGGCAGGCTCATGTCAATATTTTGCGGAAGGTTGCGCCGCTTTGGCGCGGGGCGTGACGGCGCTGCGTCAGGCGCAGATGCGTCGGCGTCGGATCTCGGTATCGGCGAGAAGCGCGGTCATGGCGGCAGGATGGGCGGCATTGCCCGCAAAGTCCATCCGAATTTGCCCGGCTTCGCCCGTGGTGCCGGGTGGCGCCTTGTGTCTCCCCGCGGGGCTGACTAAAGTGTCGGCTTGCTGTATGAGAGCCGCAAAGCGCGCTGCCGAGAGGATGAAACGTCGATGTCCTGGACCGATGAACGGGTGGAAACCCTCAAGAAGATGTGGGCCGAGGGGCAATCGGCCAGCCAGATTGCCAAGGAGTTGGGCGGCGTCACCCGCAACGCGGTGATCGGCAAGGTGCACCGGCTGGGACTTTCAAACCGGGCCGGCGGCGGCACACCGACTGCGGCAACGGCCAAGCCGGCGCTTGCGGAAAAGCCGCCCAAGGCCGCCGCAAAGGCCAAACCGACGCCAAAAAAGGCCGAAAACCCGGAGCAGGACAAGGCCCAGGCCACCGACGCGCCCGCGCCGGAAAAGCCGGCCGCCGC
>MNZL01000050.1 GCA_001873585.1 Rhodobacterales bacterium CG2_30_65_12
ATGCGCAGCACCTCAATCCTGTCGCCCTCAAGCACACCCTCTACCAGCTCGCCCGGAAGCGCGCGGGGCACAAATACAGGGCCCGGTGCGATCCCGTCACCGTGATGTCCAAGCCGCTCGATTCGCGCTTGCATCATTCCTGCTCTCCAAGCAGGTCATCGCGCCCAAGCCGGAATCCTGACTTGACCCAGCAACGTTCCAGCTCCTTCAGCCGCGCCCCCAGAGCTGCGCCCTCGAACTGAGGCATAAGCTCGCGCGGCTCAACGGGAAAAACGGCCGACGCCCCCGTTTCGAGCAAGGATTCGAGATCTTCGGGGAGCGGGCGTTCCAGCACGGCGGAATTGAGAAGAGCCACGTCGCGCCCCTCTTTCGCGCCGAGCCAATAACCAAGCTCCGCCCCGCTGGCGGCGCTCCCCTGGTGCTCGAACAGCCGCGCAAGGTGGCGCGCTTCCGCCTTCGACAGCCTCAGCCGCTCCATGTGATCTTCGCCGCCGAGGCAGGCGAGCCGGCGCATCGGGTCCGGGGCGACACCCAGCGTTTGCTCATGGTGCACCAAGATCGGCAGAGACCGCGCGTCGGCACCGGGCAGGACATGGGCCAGAACGCCGGTCTGCGCCATCGCCGCCACGCTCGGCGCGGGGTCGGGTGCGGCGAGAAGCTTCTTGATCTCGGTGCCTACGCGTTCTCGTGAAAGTGTCTCTAATCCAGCCGAAAGCTCGGCAACCGCAGCCATAGCCTCTGCGTCGAGTCCTCCTGCCGGATCGCCATACCAGGCGTGAAATCGAAAGAACCGCAGAATGCGCAGGTAGTCTTCGCGGATACGCGCGCGGGCATCGTCGATAAAGCGCACGCGCCGCGCTTCGAGGTCTGGCAAGCCGCCGAGCGGATCGGCGATCTCTCCGCTGGCTTTGGCATAGAGCGCGTTCATGGTGAAATCGCGCCGGTGTGCGTCTTCCGCGATCGAACCGGCGTAGGCGACCACGGCGCGCCGCCCGTCGGTTTCCACGTCGCGGCGAAAGGTTGTCACCTCGAAGGGTTCGCCGTGAACCACCACGGTCACGGTGCCGTGCTCGAACCCGGTCGGAACAGGGTGGAACCCAGATGCCTTGGCCAGCTCCGTAACCCGCTCGGGCGGGGCGTCGGTGGTGATATCAATATCGGTTATCGCAGCGCCAAGGAGGGCATTGCGCACACAACCGCCAACAAACCAGGCTTGGTGCCCCGCTCGCATCAGCATCGCCGCAACCGCTTGCGGCGCGGCCGTAGTAAGCCAGGAATCGGTGATTCGCCGCGTCATTATCCCATCGCCTCTGCCAGTGTTCGCAATATCCGCGCCGTCGCGCCCCAGATGTAATAGGGGCCATATGGCACGGCCAGGAACCGCCGGCGTTTACCGCGCAAGAATCGCGATTCGATGCGGTAATTCGCCGGATCGGCGATATGCGAGAACGGCACGGAAAACACCTCGTCAACCTCGCCAATCTCCCGCGATGGCGTAAATGCGTCACTGATCCAGCCCAATACCGGCGTAACGGTGAAACCGGTAACCGTTTCATGCGGCGGCAGAGCGCCCAACACCTCAACCTTGCGGCGCGGCAACCCCACCTCTTCGCCCGCCTCGCGCAACGCCGCATCAATCGCGCTGGCATCGGTCGGCTCAAGCTTGCCGCCGGGAAAAGCGATCTGACCGGGGTGGTGCTGCAGGCCCGAGGCGCGCTTGGTGAGGATCAACCGAGGGGTTTCACCGGCCTGAAACGCCACCAGCACGGCGGCGGGGCGCAGGCGCAGGCCGGCGGGGCGAAAATCTGGGTTCAGGTCAAAGTCCGACGACGGACTCCCCCGCCCCACCGCCGCGCGCAGGCGGATGATCGGATCAACCGTCGTCACCCTTGGCCTCCTGGGCTTTAAGTCCGAGCGTTTCGGGATCAAACTCGTAATGCGCGCCACAGAACTGGCAATCGGCAGTAACCACGCCCGCCTCGGTGGTCATATACGCGATGTCTTTGCGCGAATAGATCGACAGGCTCTCTCGCACGCGCGTTGCAGAGCAAGTGCACCCAAATCCCACCGGAACCGGATCAAACACCCGCGGCGCTTCTTCGTGAAACAGGCGCACCAGCAATTGCGTGGGCTGGATTGCCGGGCCGATCAGCTCGGCCTCGGTGACGGTTTCGAGCAGGATATTCGCACGCGCCCAGTTTTCGAGCTCATCCTCGTCCGCCAGCAGATCGGTGGGCCGCAAGAGCCCATTTGCCTCACCGTCTTCGGCGACGCGCGGCGGCACGCCCGGCATTTTCTGCAGCATCACGCCGCCGGCGCGCCACCCATCAGCCTCGCGCCTGAAGCTTAGAGCAAACCGGGTCGGAAGCTGCTCGGATTGGGCAAAATAGGTCTGCGCACAATCTGCCAGCGATTGCCCGGCAATCGGCGTGAGCCCTGAATAGGGAGTCGTGCCCTTGCCCTGGTCGATCAGAACCGCAAAGTAACCGCGCCCGATCTGCGCAAAAGGATCCCCGTTGCCCGCGAGGCGCTCGCCGTCAAAGCTGGCATAAGCACGAATGCGGCCCGGCGCACCGTCGGTCTCAGGCGCATAGTAATCCGTGGCCACCAGCCGCGCCGGGCCATCACCCCGGATTTGCAGCGAAAGCTTCCAGCGTAGTTTGATCGCCGGGCCGATCAGCGCGGTCAGAATCGCCGCCTCGGCCACCAGCGCTTCGATCACCGGCGGGTAATCGTGCTGCGCTAGGATCTTGTCGAGCGTGCCGTCAAGCCGCACGACGCGGCCGCGAATATCGCTGCGGTCGAGCTGGAACGGCAGCACGGTATCGTCCCAGGCGATCTTTGATCCAAGGCTCATTTCGTGCTTTCCCCATTGCCTTTGGCTTCGCATACCCGGTCTAATCGGCAGGAGCAACAGAGGGGGCGGGCGATGATCCGGCGCTATGGCGAAGCACGGCGAACCGACACGGCCTATCGGCTGCGCGCCGGCATTTATGCCATCCTGCCGCTGGGCCGCGAGGTGCTGCTGACGCACCAGGCCGCGCCGATCCCCGAGTTTCAATTGCCTGGCGGCGGGATCGACCCGGGCGAAAGCCCGCTCGCGGCACTGCACCGCGAGGTGCTCGAGGAAACCGGCTGGCGTATTGCCGCGCCACGGCGTCTGGGCGCCTTCCGCCGGTTTACCTTCATGCCAGACTACGAGATCTGGGCTGAAAAGCTGTGCCACGTCTACTTCGCCCGGCCCGTGCGCCAGGTTGCGCCCCCGAGCGAGCCCGGCCACATTGCGCTCTGGACCCAAGGCAAAATTGCGGCCGAGATCATCGGGAACGATGGCGACCGGGCGTTTCTCAAGGGCTACTTTGGCTGACTCACCTCTCCGCCCCCTCGAAACTCGATCATTGCACAGGATATATCATCGGAAAAATCCAGCGTGCCGCAGAAATCATCGAGGTTCCAGACCAACGCCGCGAGAAGCGCGCCTGATGACAGCCGGGCGTTTTGCGTAAGCAGCTGTGCGAAGCCCTCTTCCTCTAGCATCACTCCATCTTGCCCCGCGCATTCGGTGAATCCGTCGGAATAGAGCAAAAGCCGCTCACCCGGAGCGAGCCGCAGGTGCCAGTGATCATACTCCGCCTGTTCGAACAGGCCGATGGGCATGCCGCTCTGGCCCACGTACTCTACCCGCGCATCCGCGCGCAACAGCGCTGGGTTCGGGTGGCCGCATTGAGTTATCTCCACATCCCCGGTGGCAAGATCGAGATAGGCCAGCGCAATGGTGAAATAATGGTCTGACTGCATTTCTTCGAGCATCAGGGTATTGAGCAGTGTTGCCACCTCCTGCGGAGGACGGGCCACGTATGAGCCATCCACGTCGCGCACCAAGGCGATATTTTGCTCTTGCGCGCCGTCCGAGAGATAGCCCGCAAGGCGCGCTGTGAGCAACGCCGAGGCAATCCCGTGGCCGGATACGTCGATCGAATAGACCGCCACCTTACCCGGCCCGGCCCGAAACAAGCCCACGAGATCACCGCCGACATGGCCCGAGGGCTGCAGCAGAAGCGAGACCGAGGCAGAGCCAAAATCACGAAACCGTTCGCGCACCAGCGATTGCTGCATCTTGCGCGCCTCGACGAGATCGCGGTCAAGCGCATCGTATAGCGCGCTGATCTCCTCAAGCGTGGAAGAAACCAACCGGTTTTTCTCGCTGAGCTCCCGCTCCATTTTCAGGATCCGGTCGCCGGCGTTGATCCGCGCCAGCAGCTCGCCGGCGTTGACCGGCTTTGTCAAAAAATCGTCGGCACCCACGTCAAGCCCCCGCGCAACCGCGCCCTTCTCGCTTTTCGACGTAAGCAAGATGAAATAGATATAGCGCCCACGCGGCAGGGCACGCACCTGCCGACACAGCTCGAGCCCGTCCATCCCCGGCATCATCCAGTCCGACAGCACCAGATCGGGCGGATCGGTGCGAGCGATCTCCAACGCCTCTTCACCTGAGCCAGCATCGACAACCGAGAATCCTTGCCGGGCCAGCGACGCAGAGAGCAGCGCGCGCTGCGCACGCGAATCGTCGACCACCAGAACGTGATTGATCGTGCCTTGCGCCCGGAGCGGGCGCGCCGCCGAGCCTTTTGAATTGAGCACCGTCACGACACCCCTTTCAGCACACAACAGGACTACCTTCGAGCGGCATAGGCCCGAACGGCCTAACAGTCGGTTAAACCTAAAATTTTGCTTTTTTCCCGTGGTAACGGGGCGTTAAGACCCATCGGCGATGCTACATGCGAAGACCAGGAGGCCGGCATGATTGATTGGGCACGGGTGCAAGACCTGAAGGACGAAATTGGCGAGGAAGATTTTGCCGAGGTGGCTGAAATGTTCATGGCCGAGGCCGAAGAGGTGATTGCGCGCCTGAGTGCCGCTCCCGACCCGGCAACCTACGAGGCGGATCTGCACTTCCTGAAATCCTCGGCGCTGAATATGGGGTTTTCCGATCTCTCGGCGCTGTGCCAGAGTGGAGAGCGCCGCGCCGCCGCCGGTCAGGCGGAAAGCGTCGCGCTTGAGCCCATCTTTGCCGCCTACGCGACCGCCAAAGCAGCGCTCATCGCCGCCTAGAGGATGAACTCACCGATCAGCTCGTCTTCAGTCACATCCGTATAGGTAAAGCCATTTTCCTCAAGCCGGGCAAACAGACGCTGGAAATTCTCGGGGGCCTTGGTTTCAATCCCGATCAGCACGGTGCCGAAGTTGCGCGCGGATTTCTTGAGGTATTCAAACCGGGCGATATCGTCATCCGGGCCGAGAATCTCGAGAAAATCGCGCAGCGCGCCGGGGCGTTGCGGCAGGCGCAGGAGAAAGTACTTCTTGAGCCCCGAATAGCGCTGCGCGCGCTCTTTCACTTCCGGCAGGCGCTCAAAATCGAAGTTGCCGCCCGAGGTAATGCAAACCACCGTCTTGCCCCGGATTTGCTTGGCAAGTTCCCCGAGCGCATCGACGGCCAAAGCGCCGGCCGGCTCCAGCACGATTCCCTCGACGTTGAGCATCTCCAGGATGGTCACGCAGATCCGATCTTCCGGTGCGGTAAGCACATGATCGAGCGGCACGTCGGCGAGCGCCTCGAAGGTAAGCTCGCCCACGCGCGCCACGGCGGCGCCATCTACGAAGGTATCCACCTTCGAGAGCGAAACCGGGTGGCCCGCCGCCAGCGCCGCCATCAGGCTTGCGCCCCCGGCCGGCTCGACATAGCGAAGATCGACATCGGGAGCGGCCTCGCCGAGATAGGTCTTGATTCCGGCCCCGAGGCCGCCGCCGCCCACTGGCAGCACAACAATGTCGGGCACCGTGCCGATCTGGTCGAGCATCTCGACTGCCACGCTCGCCTGGCCCTCGATCACATCCGGATCGTTGAACGGGGCAAGAAAGCACGCCCCGGCCTCACCGCAATAGGCCTGAGCCGCCGCGAGGGTATCGTCAAAATAGTCTCCAACAAGCCGGATTTCGACACTATCCTTGCCGAAAATACGCGTTTTGTCGATCTTTTGTTGTGGCGTCGTGACCGGCATGAAGATCACCGCGCGCGCACCAAAATGCCGCGCGGCGAAGGCCACGCCCTGCGCATGGTTGCCCGCGCTCGCACAGACAAAGAGATTTTTCCCGGGGTCTGCCGCGAGCACCTTGCGCATCGCGTTGAAGGCACCGCGGATCTTGTAGCTACGCACCGGCGAAAGGTCTTCGCGCTTGAGCCAGATATCGGCCCCGAAGCGCGCCGATAGATGGTCGTTGCGTTGTAGCGGCGTGGGCGGAAAGAGCTCCCGCATCTTGCGTTCGGCGATCAGCGCCTTGTCTGCGAAATTTGTCATGCCGGCGATAGTGCCGATCCGCCGCGCCCACGCAAGCCCGATCGCCCTTGCCCGCCTGACTGCCAACAGATACACCGCCGCGAAAGCCTGCAAGACGGAGTCTCACATGTCCGCGCCGAAGAAAGTCGTGCTCGCCTATTCCGGCGGCCTAGATACCTCGATCATCCTCAAGTGGCTGCAAACCGAATATGGCTGCGAGGTGGTCACCTTCACCGCCGATCTCGGCCAGGGCGAAGAGCTGGCCCCGGCGCGCAAGAAGGCCGAGCTGCTCGGGATCAAGCCCGAGAACATCTTCATCGAAGACCTGCGCGAAGAATTCGTGCGCGATTTTGTCTTCCCGATGTTTCGTGCCAACGCCGTTTACGAAGGGCTCTACCTGCTCGGCACCTCGATCGCCCGGCCGCTCATTTCCAAGCGCCTGATCGAGATTGCCGGGGAAACCGGTGCCGATGCCGTCGCCCATGGTGCTACTGGCAAGGGCAACGACCAGGTGCGGTTCGAGCTTTCGGCCTACGCGCTGAACCCCGATATCAAGGTGATCGCGCCTTGGCGCGAATGGGATCTGACGAGCCGCACCAAGCTGCTCGCGTTTGCCGAAGAAAACCAGATTCCGATTGCCAGGGACAAGCGCGGTGAGGCGCCGTTCTCGGTGGATGCAAACCTGTTGCACACCTCGTCGGAGGGCAAGGTGCTGGAAGATCCGGCCAAGGCCGCGCCGGATTACGTCTACCAGCGCACGGTGAACCCCGAAGACGCGCCGAACGAGCCCGAGTTCATCGAAGTAACCTTCGAGGCGGGCAACGCGGTGGCGATCAATGGCGAGGCGATGAGCCCGGCCACGATTCTCACCCGCCTCAACGAGCTTGGTGGCAAGCACGGTGTTGGCCGGCTCGACTTTGTGGAAAACCGATTTGTCGGCATGAAATCGCGCGGCATCTATGAAACGCCGGGCGGCACGGTGTTGCTGGAAGCGCACCGGGGGATCGAGCAGATCACGCTCGATTCCGGTGCCGGGCATCTCAAGGATTCGATCATGCCGCGCTATGCCGAGCTGATTTATAACGGCTTCTGGTTCAGCCCCGAGCGCGAGATGCTGCAGGCGCTGATCGACAAGAGCCAGGAATTCGTGACCGGCACGGTGCGGCTGAAGCTCTACAAGGGCTCGGTGCAAACGGTTGGCCGCTGGTCAGACTATTCGCTCTATTCCGAGGCTCATGTGACCTTCGAGGAAGATGCAGGCGCCTACGATCAGAAGGACGCTGCCGGTTTCATCAAACTCAACGCGCTCAGGCTGCGGCTGATCGGTATGCGGCGAAAGCGGGTGAAATAGTCACGAATTTGATGGCGTCCTGAGCAGATACGTGTCGACTTCGGCGCGGTCTGGGATCGCGTCGGCGGTGCCTGGGCGGGTTACCTTCAGCGCCGCCGCCGCCGCACCAAGACGAAGCGCCGCATCGCGCGGCTGCCCTTGGTCTAGCCCGGCAACGGTGTAGCCGATGAAACAATCCCCGGCGCCCGTGGTATCAACCGGGTTGACGGGAAAAGCCGCCACCTCGGTTTTTTTCCCGCTTGCCTGGTCGCGCCAAACCGCACCTTTTGCCCCCCGCGTGATCAGCAGATGCGGCACCGGAATGTCGGCCACGGGCAGGGCCAGCGAATCAGCAAGTTGGCTCGCCTCGATTTCATTGAGCACGAGCAGATCGACATGGGGAAGCAGCTCGCTGACCACTTCCGGCTTGAACGGCGCGGCGGAGTAGACGACGAAAAGCCGCTTTTCTCGCGCGAGCCGCGCCGCCTCGGCTTTGAGCGAGACCTCGTTCTGCATCATGAAGATGTCACCGGGCACAGCGCGGGCCAACGCGCCTTCAATCCCCGCGAGAGATTGCCCATAGTTGGCGCCCGCGAAGGTTACGATTGCGTTCTCGCCAGCGTCGTCAACGATGATGATCGCGTGGCCCGTTCGCGCCTCGCCAGTGCCAACGTGGCTTACGTCGATGCCATAGTCGGCCATCCGGCCCCGCACCCAATCGTTGTCTGGGCCGATCATCCCGATGTGATGCACGCGCGAGCCGGCCTTCGCCACGGCAACCGATTGGTTGGCACCCTTTCCGCCAAGCCCTGTCTCATGCGACGTGGCAGGCAGGGTTTCTCCCGGCAAGGGCAGGTGCGGAACCCGGTAGAACAGATCCACATTGATCGAGCCGAGATTGAAGACCGTCATCCGCCTACCTTGTTCGCCGCGAGCACCGCCATGTTGAGAATGTCATTGGCGGTGGAGTTCGTCGAGCAGATCTGGATCGGCTTCGACACGCCCGCGAGGATTGGCCCGATCACGGTTGCCCCGGCGAGTTCCTGCATCATCTTGACCGAGATCGAGGCGGAATGGCGCGCCGGCATCACCAGGATATTTGCCGGGCCAGTGAGCCGGCAGAACGGGTAGCGCGCCATCACGTCGGCGTTCAGCGCCACGTCAACCGTCATTTCGCCTTCGTATTCGAAATCGACCCCGCGCTGGTCAAGCACTTCCGGCGCAATATGCATCTTTTCCGCCCGCTCCGACACCGGGTAGCCAAAGGTCGAGAAGCTGGCAAAAGCCACGCGCGGCTCTATCCCGAGGCTGCGCGCCACCGCCGCGGCACGCTCGGCGATATCGGCGAGGTCGTGCTCGTCGGGCCATTCATGCACCAACGTATCGGCGATCAGCACGATTCGGCCCTTGTGCAGGAGCGCCGTTATGCCCACCGCGCCATCTTCAGCCGAAGCGTCGAACACATGATTGATGAGGTCGAGCACATGGGACGACTTGCGCGTGGCGCCCGTCACCAATCCATCGGCGTGCCCGTGCGCCAGCATCAGCGCAGAAAACACGTGGCGATCACGCGCGGCGAGGCGGTGAATATCAACTTCCTCAAAACCTTTGCGCTGAAGCCGCTCGTAAAGGAAGGCCTTGTAGGTATCGAAGTGCTCGGTATTGGCGGCGTTCACCACTTCGATCTCCGGCACCGCATCGGCCAGGCCTGCCGTTTCAAGCTTGCGCTTCACGTCCGCCTCACGGCCCACCACAAGCGCTTTGCCAAAGCCGCCTCGCTGGTAGGCGACAGCCGCACGCAGCACATGGGGATCGTCACCCTCGGCAAAGACGATCGTGGCTTGCGCGTGGCGCGCGCGGGCATTCAGCGAGCGGATGATCTGGTAGGTCGGGTCCATCCGCGATTTGAGCGTGGAGGTATAGCGCTCCATGTCGATGATCGGTCGGCGCGCCACGCCGCTATCAATCCCGGCTTTGGCCACTGCCGGGGGAATGGTGTAGATCAGCCGCGGATCGAATGGCGTGGGAATGATGTAATCACGCCCGAAGGTGAGCTTTTTGCCATAGGCTACCGCCACTTCGTCGGGCACATCCTCGCGGGCGAGCTGGGCGAGGGCGTTTGCGCAGGCGATCTTCATCTCGTCATTGATCGCGCGGGCATGGATATCGAGCGCGCCACGGAACAGGTAGGGAAAGCCGATCACATTGTTGACCTGGTTGGCGTAATCCGAACGCCCGGTGGCAATGATCGCATCGGGGCGCACCGCGTGGGCCTCTTCGGGCGTGATCTCGGGATCGGGATTGGCCAAGGCGAAGATCACTGGATCGGGCGCCATGCCCTTTACCATCTCTTGCGTGACCGCGCCCTTGGCCGAAACGCCGATAAACACATCGGCGCCATCAAGCGCCTGTTCCAGCGTGCGCCGGTCGGTCTTGATAGCGTGCGCCGATTTCCACTGGTTCATGCCCTCGGTGCGGCCCTGGTAGATCACGCCCTTGGTATCGCAGACGATGCAATTTTCATGCTGCGCGCCCATCCGCTTGATCAGCTCGATGCAGGCGATCCCCGCCGCCCCGGCCCCGTTGAGCACGATCTTCACGTCTCCAACCTTTTTGCCGGAGATCTCCAACGCATTGAGAAGCCCGGCCGCCACGATCACCGCCGTGCCGTGCTGGTCGTCGTGGAAAACCGGAATATCCATCACTTCCTTGAGCCGCTGCTCGATGATGAAGCACTCGGGCGCCTTGATGTCTTCGAGGTTGATGCCGCCAAAGGTGGGCTCCATCAGCTGCACCGCCTGGACGATTTCGTCAACGTCGGTGCTGTCGAGCTCGATATCAATCGCGTTCACGTCCGCGAAGCGCTTGAACAGCACCGCCTTGCCTTCCATCACCGGCTTCGAGGCGAGCGCGCCGAGATTTCCCAGGCCCAGCACCGCCGTGCCGTTGGTAATCACCGCCACAAGGTTGCCCTTGTTGGTATAGTCATAAACGGTCTCGGGGTTATCGTGGATCGCCTCACAGGGCACCGCCACACCTGGCGAATAGGCCAGGCTCAAATCGCGCTGCGTCGTCATCGGCACGGACGGCGTAATGTCAAACTTCCCCGGGGCCGGCTCGTGATGATATTGCAGGGCTTCTTCGGGGGTGACTTTTGTGGTTGCCATGGTTTCGCTTTCGGTGGGAGGGTGTGCGTCCGTCTTAACCGCCACGCCTGACCCGCTCAACCGAAATACTGTGTGCGATGCCGCATCAGGCAAGTGGCAGGGTTATCGAGTTTGCCCCGCCTGCGTTTCACGGGGTGATTCCCCGGCGAGCCGGCGATATGGTGCGGCCGAAAAGATGGAGGCGGATCTATGGCAGACAAAATCTTGTTGACCGGTGGCGCGGGCTATATCGGCTCGCACACCTATTGCGAGCTGGTGGCGGCCGGCTACGACGTGGTGATCC
>MNZL01000024.1 GCA_001873585.1 Rhodobacterales bacterium CG2_30_65_12
CCCCCGGACCCCCGTGGGATATTTGTGGCAAGATGAACGGAAACTTGCCTTTTCGCAGCTCGCACGCGCGCAAAGTGGCGGGCAGGGAGGCGCGCGCCCTGCCCTGTTTCATTACATCCGTTGCGAGAACACCGGCGCTTTCACCGCCATGCCGTAGGGCTTGGCCAGCGCGAGGAAGGCATCGTAGCTTTCTTTCACGGTGGCGAAATCGGCGTTGGCGGCGGCGTTTTCATCGAGCACCTCCGCCGAAGCCGTCTTGAGTGCCGCCACCACATCGTCGGGGAAGGCACGGAACTCAACGCCCTGATCCTTGAGCTGCTGCAACGCCAGGGTGTTGAAGTAGTCGAACTGCGCAAGGCTCTCGGCATGGGCGGCGTCGGCGGCGTTCTGGATGATCGCCTGAAGGTGCGCGGGCAGCTCGGCCCAGGCAGTGGCGTTTACCACCACCTCAAGGCCGGCGGAGGGTTCGTGGAAGGCCGGCAGGTAACAGTAGTTTGCCACCTTCTGCAGGCCGAAAGCCTGGTCGAGCAGCGGGCCCACCCATTCAGCAGCGTCGATCGCGCCCGACTGGAAAGCGGGGAAGATCTCGGGGGCCGGCAGCAAAACCGCGTTGACGCCGAGCTTGCGCATGGCCTCACCGCCAAGCCCGGCAATCCGCATGTTGATGCCCGAAAGGTCGGCCACGCTCTCGATCGGCGCCTTGAACCAGCCCGCCGCCTGCACGCCGGAGTTGCCGGAATAGAACGGCACAAGGCCGCGCTGCGAATAGAGCTCGGTCCACAGTTCCTGGCCGCCGCCGTGGCGCAGCCAGCCGGCCGTTTCGACCGCCGTCATGCCGAAGGGCACGGCGGAGAAGAAGTGCAGGGCGCTGTTTTTCGAGGCCGCGTAATAGGGCGTGGAATGGCCGATCTCGGCGGTGCCTTGTTCCACCGCATCCTCGACGCCGAACGGCGGCACCAGCTCGCCGCCCGAGAACACCTTGAGCGTGAGCTGGCCATCCGACATTGCCGCCACGCGGGCGGCGAAGGTGGTGGCGTTGGTGCCCACGCCTGGCGCCTGAGCCGGGAAGGAGGTGGGCATCTTCCACTCGATCTTGCCCTGCGCCAGGGCGGGGGCGGCGAGTGCGGCGGCAGGGGCGGCGAGCGCCCCGGTTCTTAGAAAGTCACGACGTTTCATCGGGTTTTCCTCCAGTTGTCAGGTGAACGTTATCGAAACAGCAGGCCGGGCAGCCAGGTGGCCAGTGGCGGAAACAGCGCAAGCACGGCGATTGCCAGTATCTGTATCATGACAAATGGCACGATCGAGCGATAGATCTCGCCGGTGGTGATCGACGGCGGCGCGACCGAGCGGAAATAGAACAGCGCAAAGCCGAAGGGGGGCGTGAGAAACGAGGTTTGCAAGTTCATCGCGATCAGGACGGCAAACCAGACCGGGTTGATGTCGCCCATCAGTATCACCGGACCCACAATCGGGATCACGATGAAGATGATCTCGACAAATTCGAGGATGAAACCGAGCAGGAAGATCACCAGCATCGTCATCGCCAGCATCCCGAAAGGACCGCCCGGCACCGCGTTCATCATCTCGGCCACCATGACGTCGCCGCCAAAGCCGCGAAAGACGAGACTCAGCACGCTGGCGGCGATGATGATGCCGAAGATCATGCCGGAAACCAGCAGCGTTTCGGTGATCGCCCCGATCAGCACCCGGGCACGGACGAGCGCCACGGCGGCGGCGGCGAGGCTGGCGACGAGCAGCGCGACCAGCCCGCCCGCGAGCAGTGTGGAGCCGCTCGCCTGCAGCTGGCCGGAGGTGAAATCGACCTTGAGCCAGCCCAGCGCGGCGGCGGTGAGCAGGGCAATGGCGAGCGCTGCGGTGGCGAGCGCGAGCCGCTTCCAGCGCGGCGAGACTTGCGCGGCGGCAACGAGAATCGCGCCGCCCACGCCCACGCCGGCCGCTTCGGTCGGGGTGGCGAGGCCCATCAGGATCGAGCCCAGCACCGAGACGATAAGCGCAAGCGTCGGCAGGATGCCGGAGAGCACTTCACCCACCCCGATCCGGGGGCCACGCGGCCTTGCGCCCGGCGCATCGTGCCCTGTGCCACGCAGCCGCCAGAGGATGTAGAGCGCGTAAAGCCCCACCAACATGAGCCCCGGCAGCATAGCCCCGGCAAACAGATCGCCCACCGTCACCGGGTTGGGCGCAAAATTGCCAGCCTTCTGCTGCGCCTGGATATAGGCGTTGGAGACCTGGTCGCCGAGCAGGATGAGCACGATCGAGGGCGGGATGATCTGGCCCAGCGTGCCGCAGGCGCAGATCAGGCCCGAGGAGGTGCGCTTGTCGATCCCGGCGGCGAGCAGCGTCGGCAGGCTGATCGTGCCGAGCATGACGATGGTCGCACCGATGATGCCGGTGGAGGCGGCGATAAGCGCGCTCACCACGATTACCGAAATCGCGAGCCCGCTTCGGGTATCGCCGAACAGGCGATTGATGTTGGTCAGCATCCGCTCGGCCTGTTTCGACCGGTCAAGCAGCACGCCCACCAGCACAAACAGCGGCACGGCGATCAGCAGGGTGTTTTCCATCACGCCAAACACGCGTTGCGGCACGGCTTGGAAATAGGTGAGATCGAAGTGCCCGCTGAGGCTCGCGGCAAGGCCCACCAGCGTGGGGACCCCGGCGATCACCAGCATCACCGGCAGGCCAGACAGGATGCCGGCAAAGAGCCCCGCCGCCATGACGATGAGCCAGACAAGTTCAACGCTCATCGCCGCGCCCGTTCACAAGGTCGATCACGGCGAGCACGATTACCAGAAGGCTCATCACGACCACCGTGGATTTGACCACAAAAAGCCCGCCAAGCCCGCCGGTTTCGCGCGAGCCTTCGAGGATTGCCCAAGAGCTGGAAACCAGCGGGAGCGCGTTCCAGAGTAACAGTCCAAACACCGGCAGGGCAAACAGGATATGCCCGGCGCGGTCGATCCTCGCGTTGCGGCGGCGTGAAAACCTGGTGCGCAGGATGTCTACCCGCACGTGCCGGTCGAGCCGGAGCGCGAGCGGGATGGTGAGCACCACCAGCGCGGAAAAGCAGTAGGTGACGAGATCCTGCAGTTCGAGAAAGCCCACGCCCATCACATAGCGCATCAGCACGATCACCAATTGGGCCGTGAACATCACCGCAAAGAGCACAATGCTGAGCCCCAGCACCATGCGGTGCAGGCGATTGGCAAGGGCCTGCATCAAACCTCCCCGCTGCGGCTATCCCTTATCCGGTGATCGGCCAAGATGCGCCCCGGTTCAACCGCTTTCGCCGCCGTGGTGCGCAAAAATCAGCCCCCCTTGAGCCGCTGCAACAGGAAAACCTCGGCGCCGGGTGGAATCGCGACGTGCCGCCCGTTGACGATCTCGCCGTCAATCGCCGCCGACACGCCCACCTCGATCACCGGCGCAAGGCCGGGGTGAGCACGGGTAAGCGCGTCGAGCATTTCACCCACGGTGGCCGCCTCGACCGCCACCGTAATCTCGCCATCGGTCAGGCGCTTGAGGCCCGACCAGAGGTGAACCTCAACCACCCCGCACCGCCTTGATTGCGGCGAGCACCGCCGGAGGGTTCATCGGCAGCCTGCGCAGCCGCGCCCCGGTGGCGGCCGCGATTGCGTTGGCCACCGCCGGGAGTGGCGGGGTGATTCCGGTTTCGCCCACGCCGCGTACGCCGTAGGGGTGGCCCGGGTTTGGCACCTCGACGATCACCGTGTCGATCATCGGCAGATCGCAGGCCACCGGAATGCGGTAATCGAGAAAGCCCGCGTTTTGCAGCCGACCATCCTCGCCATAGATGTAGGCTTCATTGAGCGCCCAGCCGATGCCCTGCGCCGCACCACCCTGAAACTGGCCTTCGACGTATGCAGGGTGGATCGCGCGGCCTGCGTCCTGCACCACGAGGTAGCGCAGGATCGTCGTGCGGCCGGTCTCGGGGTCGACCTCGACATCGACCACATGCGTGCCGAAGCTCGCGCCCACGCCCTCGGGTAAGCCCTCGTAATGGCCGGCAATCGGCCCGCCGGTCGAGCTCATCTGGCCGGCGATCTCGGCGATTTTCATTGGCGGGAATTTTCCGGCGTTCGGCCCGGCAGGCTGCGCGGCGCCTTCAACCCAATCCACCGCCTCCGGCTCGATCCCCCATTCGGCGGCGGCGCGGCGGCACATCTCGGCGATCGCCTGTTCGGTGGCGATCACCGCCGCCTTGCCGCTGGCGAAGGTGGCGCGGCTGCCGTGGGAGGGCTCGTTGATGCCGAGCGCGCCGGTTTCGACCACGTTCACCCGCACATGCTCGTAAGGGATGCCCAGCGTTTCGGCCACCATCAGCCCGAGCGAGGCGCGGCTGCCGCCAATATCGGGCGTGCCAACCGAAACCTGCGCGGTGCCATCCTCGGCAATCGCCATCGAAACCGAGGTATCGCCATTGTGGTTGAACCAGTAGCCGGTGGCCACGCCCCGGCCCTGGTTTGGCCCGAGTGGTGCGGCGTAGTTCGCGTGCGCTTTGGCCGCCTCCAGCGTCTCGACAAGGCCGATCGACTTGTAGCGCGGCCCGTAGCTTGACCTGTCGCCCTCGCGCACGGCGTTCTTGAGCCGCACGGCGATGGGATCGAGGCCAAGCTCGCGGGCAATCTCGTCAACCAGGCTTTCCACCGCGAAGGCGGCCATCGGCGCGCCGGGGGCACGGTAGGCGGCTGCCTTGGGACGGTTGGCCAGCACCTCGTGGCCGATATGCTCCACCGCCGGCAGCTTGTAGGCAGCGAAGGCACATTCGAGCGCCTCGTTCAGCGGCGAGCCGGGAAAGGCACCGCCCTGCATCCGAAACTCGGCACGCCCCGCTGTCATCGTGCCATCGGCCTTCATACCGATCTTCACGTCCATCGAGGCCGAGGCGGTGGGGCCGGTCGCGCGCAGCACGTCCGAGCGGCTCATCACCAGTTTCACCGGCTTGCCCCCGGCCTTGCGGCTCAGCGCCAGGGACAGCGGCTCGATGAACACAGTCGTCTTGCCGCCGAAGCCGCCGCCGATCTCGGACGGCGTGACGCGCAATTGCGCGGTTTCCAGCCCAAGCACGGCGGCGCACATCCAGCGCACATACCATTGCCCTTGCGTGGTTACCCACATCTCGCCCTTGCCGTCTGCCCCGAGCTGGCCAACGCAGGCCTGCGGCTCGATGTAGCCCTGGTGGGTGGCCTCGGTGCGGTAGGTCTGCGCGCGCACGATATCGGCCTCGGCAAAGCCTGCGTCGAGGTCGCCATGACCAAACTCGAAATAGCGCACCACGTTGGGCGGCATTCCATCCGGCACCGAATGGTCGGCCGCGCCGGGGCGTATCGCCGGGGCATCGGGCTTTATCGCGTCGTCCACGTCGGTGACGTGTGGCAGCGGCTCATACTCCACTTCGATCAGCTTGGCTGCGTCCTGCGCCAGCAGCGCCGAGGTCGCGGCAACGGCGGCAACGGCATGGCCATCGTAGAGCGCCACATCGCCCGCCATGCAGTTTTCCTGCAGGTTCCAATCCTCGCCGGTCAGCCCGGTGGGAAAGTCGGCCCGCGTGACCACGGCCTTCACCCCGTCAAGCGCCAGCGCCCTGGTGGCGTCGATCCGCTTGATCCGGGCGTGGGCATGCGGGCTGCGCACCGCCGCGCCAAAGAGCATGCCGGGGGCCGCGAAATCGGCACCGTAGCGCGCGCGGCCCGTCACTTTGTCGAGCCCGTCTGGGCGCAGCACCCGGGTGCCGATGAGCTTGAAGGCGGGGTTCATCTCGTCTTTCGCCATCACGCCGCCCCCCGCATTTCGGCCGCCGCATCCATCACCGCGCGGATGATCTTGTCATATCCGGTGCAACGGCAGAGGTTGCCCGCGAGCCAGTATCGCACCTCTTCCTCGGTCGGGTCGGGGGTCTTCGCCAGCAGCGCCTTGGAGGCCACCAGAAACCCCGGTGTGCAGAAGCCGCATTGCAGCGCCGCATGTTCGATGAACTTGCGCTGGAGCGGGTGCAGCGTGCCATCGGGCCCGGCCATGCCCTCGATGGTTTCGATCTCGTGGCCCTCGGCCTCGACCCCGAGCACGAGGCAGGCGCTGACCAGCCGGCCGTCGAGCAGCACCGAACAGGCGCCGCAATCGCCGGTGCCGCAACCTTCCTTCGAGCCGATGAGGCCGAGGTGGTCGCGCAAAGCGTCGAGCAGGGTTTCGCGCGGGTCGGCGAGAAACTCGACCGAATCGCCGTTCACGGTAGCGGTGACGTGGATCTTGCTCATTTGGCTCGTCCTTTCGCGCGGGCGTAGGCCAGTTCGGCCACCCGGCGAGCCAGAACGCCGGCAATGTCGGTGCGAAACTCGGCCGTGCCGCGTTTGTCGCTGATCGGTCGCGCCGCTGACCGGGCCACCTTGACCAGGGCCTCCAGCGCGTCCGAGTCGAGTGTGGTGGAGATGATCGCCTCAGCCGCTTCCGGCACAAGCATCACCGTTGGCGCGACCGCGCCCAGCGCCACCCGCGCTTGCGTGATCACATCGCCCTCAAGCGTCAGGTTTACCGCACAGCCAACAACGGCGATGTCCATCTCGGTGCGCGGAATGAAGCGCTGGTAGGCGTCGCCGCCGCCCGCCCCGCGTGGCGGCAGGGTAATGGCGGTGATCAGATCACCGGGGCCAAGCGCCGTTTTTCCCGGCCCGGTTGGCACCTGTTCCACTGCCATCTCGCGGCTGCCTTGCGGCCCGGTCACCGCCACCCGCGCCCCGGCAGCCACCAATGCTGGCACGCTGTCGGCGGCGGGGGAGCCGTTGCACAGATTGCCGGTGAGGGTGGCGCGGCCCTGCACCTGGGTCGAGCCCACAAGTTCCATCGCCTCAACCACGCCGGGCCAATCGCGTTTCAGCGCGGCATGTTCGCCCAGCTCCGCGCCGGACACCGCCACGCCGATCCGCCAACCGCCCTGCGGTGTGGCGGCAATATCGTGCACACCGGGGATGTGCTTGAGGTCGATCAGATCATCCGGGGTAACCGCGCCCGCGCGCAATTGCACCAGAACATCCGTGCCGCCGGCCAGAAACCGCGTTACTCCGCCCGCGCTGGCCGCGATCCGCACGGCCTCTTCAAAACTCGCCGGTGTATGATAGTGCAACTCACCTGTCCTTGCTGTCGTCGTCTGTTGGAAGTCTAGGGCACCAAGGCGCGGGCCGAAAGGGGGGTTCGGGAATGGGCCACCGGCCCGAACCGCTTGACCGCCTGCGGACGGTGTCCTAGATCAAGGGCGCCGAGCGGGTATGGTGAAATGGTATCATGAGAGCCTTCCAAGCTCCAGGTGCGGGTTCGATTCCCGCTACCCGCTCCAACATTCCAGCGCAAAAAGCCGGGCACGATGGCCCGGCTCGCAATCGCTCTCTGGCGGCGATCAGAGATAGAGTTTGTCGGCAAACACGTGGCGGGCGATGCCGTCGCGGGTGAGGCCGAGACGGGCGAGATCGGCATCGCTCAGCCTTTTGAGCTGCTCGAACTGGCCGTTGCGGCTGCGCGCTTCGGCGAGGCGCATGATGGCGTCGCCCAAGGCGGCGAAGGCGCGGGCGATCGGCGCGTGGTGATGGATGGGAAGGGTGTGGGATGCGGTGATAGCCATCTTGGATACCTCAAACCAGGGTGTGTTGGTTTTCCCTGTTGCATCCGAGATAGGCTTGTCGAGCCGGTTCGAGAACTGCCGTTTCGGTATTCCCGCCATGCAGCAGTGTCAGTGCTCGCGCTACCGGTCCGGCACGGCCCGAGGTTGACGCCCCGGGCCAGACGAAATTCATATTGAGCACACTCACACCTTGAACCTCTCGTCCACCGGCACCTGCATCGCGGTGGATAGCGCGTTGGTCTGGCTGGCCATGGCGATCACCGCGAGAAGCTCGCCGTGCATGGCTTCGCTCATCCCCTTGGCCTTGGCGCTCGCGGTGTGGGAGTGAACGCAGTATTCGCAACCATTCGCCACCGAAACGGCGATATAGATCATTTCTTTCATCAGCGGATCGAGCGCCCCCGGCCCCATGATAGCCTTGAGCCGCTCCCAGACCGCCGCCATGGTTGCAGGCTCATTGGCCATCGCGCGCCAGAAATTGTTCACATCAGCGGTCTGGCGCACCGCGCGGATATCGTCGAACACCGCGCGCGCGGTGTCGGAAGCGGTTTCGTCGGTCAGCAGGGGCATGGTGGCCATGGTTGCAAATCTCCCATGATGGTGTGGTTGAACCCAGATACCCTGCGCCGCCCGCCGATAGAGATCAATTGCACCTTGCGCCGCTGGCCTGGGTCGATGCGCATGGCAGTGCCGGCACCTATGGGGCATTCGCCGCACCGGTGCTGTTCTCGAGCGCATTTTCAGCTCAGGCGCCCAATGATTGGGCCGGATGCACAGGTCTTGGCCGCAAAGCCCCCGCATTCGGCATGCTGTTGACGCTTTGGTAAAAAATCCCTGCCGCGATGGCTTGATCCGCGCCCGGTTTCAGGGCTTAATCGCCGCCAGGGGGCGCGAGATCTCTGCACAAAAATCAAGGACCGCCAATTATTTCCGGGCTATTGCGATGCCCGCCGCTCAAGGCGGGGAAATTCCGGGGCGGTTCGGGGCTGGTGGCTGCAACGAGGGCCTGAGCAAAACATATCCATGAGGGAGTACTCCATGTCACTACGTACTATCATGACCGCGACCAGCCTGGTTCTTTCGATGGCCAGCGCGGCCTCGGCCCAGTCAACGCTGGTCTATTGTTCCGAGGGCAGTCCGGAGGGGTTTGACCCGGCGCTCTACTCTGCGGGCACCACCTTCGACGCCACGTCGCACCCGATATTCAACCAGCTCGTCGAATTCAAAACCGGCACCACCGAAGTGGTTCCCGGCCTTGCCGAGAGCTGGGAAGCCTCCGAAGACGGTCTTGAATACACCTTTCACCTGCGCCAGGGCGTGACATTCCACAGCACCGACTGGTTCACCCCGAGCCGCGACTTCAACGCCGACGACGTGGTTTTCTCGTTCATGCGCCAGCTCGATACCGAGGGGCCGTGGTATACCGCCGAGGGCGGCTCCTATGTCTACTTCAACGATATGTCGATGCCCGACCTCATCAAGGAGATCGTCAAGGTCGACGACTATACGGTCAAGTTCGTGCTGAACCGCGTCGAGGCCCCGTTCATCGCCAACCTCGCGATGGACTTCGCCTCGATTCAGTCGGCCGAATACGCCGACCAGCTCCTTGCCGCGGGCACCCCGGAACTGCTCAACCAGCAGCCCATCGGCACTGGCCCGTTCGAGTTCGTCATGTACCAGAAGGACGCGGTGATCCGTTACGCCAAGAATACGGAATACTGGAACGCCGGCCTGCCGAAGGTGGACAATCTCGTGTTCGCCATCACCACCGATGCTTCGGTGCGCTACCAGAAACTGCTCGCCGGCGAATGCCACATCATGCCCTACCCGAACCCGGCCGACATCGCCGAGATGAAGGCCAACCCGGATGTGAACGTGATGGAGCAGGAAGGCCTGAACGTGGGCTACCTCGCCTACAACACCCAGCAAGCCCCGTTTGATAACCCGGTTGTGCGCAAGGCGCTCAACATGGCGATCGACAAGCAGTCGATCATCGACGTGGTGTTCCAGGGCTCTGGCCAGATCGCCAAGAACCCGATCCCGCCGACCATGTGGTCGTATAACGACGCGATCGTGGATGATGTCTACGATCCCGAAGCCGCCAAGGCGATGCTCGCCGAAGCCGGCGTTTCGGATCTGTCGATGAAGATCTGGGCGATGCCGGTGCAGCGGCCCTACAACCCGAACGCCCGGCGCATGGCCGAGCTGATGCAGGAAGACTTCGCCCGGATCGGCGTCAATGTCGAGATCGTCTCCTATGAATGGGGCGAGTATCTCGACCGCTCGAAAGCCACCGACCGTGACGGCGCAGTGCTGCTGGGCTGGACCGGCGACAACGGCGACCCGGACAACTTCCTGGCCGTGCTGCTGGGTTGCGACGGCGTCGGTGGCGGCAACCGGGCGCAATGGTGCTACGAGCCCTTCAACGATGTAATCCAGAAGGCCAAGACGGTTTCCGATCCTGCCGAACGCACGGCGCTTTACGAACAGGCGCAGGTGATCTTCAAGGAGCAGGCGCCGTGGGCGACGATTGCGCATTCGGTCGTGTTCATGCCGATGCGGCCCGAGGTGGAAGGTTATGTGATGCACCCGCTGGGCGGCCATATCTTTACCGAAGTGAGCCTGGCCGAATAAGGCCATGAGACATGGGCGGGGCCGTGCGGTTGCATGGCCCCGCCTTTCGCGTTACGGGCAAGTCCAACAGGCGGGGAGATGACCCGCCGCGCATGACGAGAGGGCCGATGCTCCGCTATTTTCTCTCGAAACTTCTGACCTTTGTGCCGACCTTTCTCGGTGTCACGCTGGTTTCCTTCGCTTTCATCCGAGTGCTGCCGGGCGACCCGATCATCGTCATGGCTGGCGAGCGGGGGGTCAGCCCGGAACGCTACGCCGAGCTCGTGGCGCAGTTTGGCTTCGACCGGCCGATCTATGTGCAATTCTGGGACTATTTCACCGGCGTTCTGCAAGGCGACCTTGGCCAGAGCTTCGTGACCAAAAGGCCGGTGTGGGACGAGTTCTTCTCGCTCTTCCCGGCCACATTGGAGCTGTCCACCGTTGCCATCACCATTGCAGTGCTACTCGGTATTCCGGCCGGCGTGATCGCCGCCACCCAGCGCGGCAAGCTGTTTGACCGGCTGTTGATGTCGTCGGCGCTCATCGGCTACTCGATGCCGATCTTCTGGTGGGCGCTGCTGCTGATCATCGTCTTTTCCGGCAATCTCGGCTGGACCCCGGTTTCGGGCCGGATCGACCTTATGTTTTACTTCCCCAATACCACCGGATTCATGCTGATCGACAGCCTGCTCTCGGGCCAGAAAGGCGCCTTTGCCTCCGCCGTGAGCCACCTCGTGCTGCCCTCGATCGTGCTGGCGACGATCCCGCTCGCGGTGATCGCCCGCCAGACCCGCTCGGCGATGCTCGAAGTGCTCTCGGAGGATTACATTCGCACCGCCCGCGCCAAGGGCCTCGCGCCGATCCGGGTGAATGGATTGCACGCGCTGCGTAACGCGCTGATCCCGGTGATCACCGTGATCGGCCTGATGGTCGGCACGCTGCTTGCCGGCGCGATCCTTACCGAGACGATCTTTTCCTGGCCCGGGATCGGCAAGTGGATGGTCGATTCGATCTTCCGGCGCGATTACCCGGTGGTGCAGGGCGGGCTCCTCCTCGTGGCGGTGATGGTGATGGTGGTAAACCTGATCGTCGATCTGCTCTACGGCTTCATCAACCCCAAGATCCGGAAGCGCTGATATGGCTGACGTGACCACCAACGCCACCAATGCCCCCGCCCGCCCCGGCCGCTTCAAGGAATTCTGGCGCTATTTCCGCGAGAACAAGGGCGCGGTGATCGGGCTTTACGTGTTTGTTACCTTCGTCGTGCTCGCCGCTCTTGCCGGCCTGATCGCCCCGCACGATCCGCTGGTGCAAAACCGCGCCGCCACGCTGATGCCGCCGTTCTGGCAGGATGGCGGCAGCTGGAGCTACCCGCTCGGCACCGACCCGCTCGGCCGCGACATGCTTTCACGCCTGCTCAATGGCGCGCGGTATTCGTTCTTCGTCGGCGTGATGGTGGTGCTGATCGCCTCCACCGGCGGCATTCTGATCGGCCTGATCTCGGGTTTCGCACCAAAGTGGCTCGACACCATCATCATGCGGATCATGGACATCATCCTGTCGTTCCCCTCGCTGCTTCTGGCGCTGGTGCTGGTGGCGATCCTCGGCCCGTCGCTGCTGAACGCGATGATCGCGATCTCGATCGCCTACCAGCCGCATTACGTTCGGCTCACCCGGGCCGCTGTGATGTCGGAACGGTCGAAGGATTACGTGATCTCGGCCCGGGTGGTGGGCGCAAAGCTGCCGCGGCTGATGTTTATCACAGTGCTGCCCAACTGCCTCGCGCCGATCATCGTGCAGGCCGCGCTCTCGTTTTCCAACGCGATCCTCGACGTGGCCGCCCTTGGCTTTCTCGGCATGGGGGCGCAGCCGCCCACGCCGGAATGGGGCACGATGCTGGCCGAAGCGCGCGAGTTTATCCTGCGCGCCTGGTGGGTTGTCACCTTCCCCGGCCTCGCCATTCTGATCACCGTGCTCGCCATCAACCTGATGGGCGACGGGTTGCGCGACGCGCTCGACCCGAAGCTGAAGCGGAGCTAGCGCCATGGCCCTTCTGCAGATCCGCAACCTTACCGTTGAGTTCGCCACCGCCTCGGGCCCGTTCCGCGCGGTCGACCAGACCGACGTAACCGTCAACGAAGACGATGTGCTCGCCATCGTCGGCGAATCGGGCTCGGGCAAATCCGTGGCCATGCTCGCGGCGATGGGCCTCCTGCCCTGGACCGCGACGATCACCGCCGACGAGATGAGCTTTGACGGCCGCGACATCCGCACATTGTCCGCGCGGCAACGCCGGTCGGTCATCGGCAAGGATATGGCGATGATTTTTCAGGAGCCGATGTCGTCGCTCAACCCCTGCTTCACGGTTGGCTTCCAGATCAAGGAAACGCTGAAGAAGCACCTCACGCTCACCCGCCGCCAGCGCCATGAGCGCGCCATCGAGCTGCTCGATCTCGTCGGTATCCCCGATCCCGCCACCCGGCTCAGCGCCTTCCCGCACCAGCTCTCGGGCGGCATGAGCCAGCGGGTGATGATCGCCATGGCGCTCTCGTGCAACCCGCGCCTGCTGATCGCCGACGAGCCGACCACGGCGCTCGACGTGACGATCCAGGCGCAGATCCTCGATCTGCTCGCCCGGCTCCAGAACGAAACCGGCATGGCGCTGATCTTGATCACGCACGACATGGGCGTGGTTGCCGAAACCGCCCAGCGCGTGCAGGTGCAATACGCCGGGCAGAAGGTGGAGGAGCAGCCGGTGCGGTCGCTGTTTGCCAACCCGCATCACCCCTACACCGCCGCGCTGCTTGCTGCGCTGCCCGAGCGCGCCACAGAGCGGCGGCTGCCAACGATCGCCGGCGTGGTGCCGGGCCAGTATGATCGGCCCGAAGGCTGCCTGTTCAGCCCCAGATGCCAGTTTGCCGATGACAAATGCCGCACCCAGGCGCCCCCGGTTCAGGGCGCAGACATGGGCTTTGCCCGCTGCCACTACCCGATCCCCACACCGGCCATGGAGGCGGTGCGATGAGCGAACCCGTGATCGTCGCCGAACATCTCGCCCGCCACTACGAGGTCGGCGGTGGGCTGTTTTCCAAGCCACAGGTGGTCAAGGCGTTGTCGGAGGCGAGTTTTTCGATCCTGCCGGGCAAGACCCTTGCGGTGGTGGGCGAATCGGGCTGCGGCAAGTCCACCCTCGCGCGCCTCGTCGCACTGATCGAGGAGCCAACCTGCGGAAGCTTCACCATTGGCGGCATCCCCGGCACGCGCAAGAACTGGGCGCGCCTGCGCGATTCCGTGCAGATCGTGTTTCAAGACCCCTACGGCAGCCTCAACCTGCGCCACCGCGTCGGCACGATCCTCGAAGAACCGCTGAAGATCAACCGCCCCGAGATGAGTGCCGCCGAGCGCGAGGAAAAGGCGCGCGCGATGATGGAACTCGTCGGCCTGCGGCCCGAGCAATACGATCGCTTCCCGCATATGTTTTCCGGCGGCCAGCGCCAGCGCATCGCGGTGGGCCGTGCGCTGATGCTGGAGCCGAAACTGCTGGTGCTCGACGAGCCGGTTTCGGCGCTCGACGTGTCGATCCAGAGCCAGGTGCTTAATTTGCTGCTCGATATCCAGGAGCGGATGCAGCTCGCGTATCTGTTCATCAGCCATGATCTGAGCGTGGTCCGCCACATCGCTGACGACGTGATGGTAATGTATCTCGGCCGCCCGGTGGAATTTGGCAGCAAGCAAGAGGTGTTTGCCCATCCGCGCCACCCCTACACCAAGGCGCTCCTGTCGGCGACGCCGACCACCGAGCCCGAGCGCAAGGTCGAACGGATCAAGCTTGAAGGCGAGTTGCCTTCGCCGCTCCACGTGCCCGAGGGCTGCCCGTTCGCGCCGCGCTGCTGGAAGGCGCAAGATATCTGCCGGGTCGAGCGCCCGAAACTAGAGAACACCAGCCACCGCGTTGCCTGCCATTTCCCCGAGGATTGACCGGCAAGCGCAGCGCCCCACAAAGCTTGGAGGAGCCGCAATGGATCTCGGATTGCACGGCAAGATTGCCGTTGTTACAGGCGCGTCGAAGGGAATCGGCCTCGGCATCGCCCGCGCCTTTGCCCGAGAGGGGGCCAATGTGGTGGTCACCGCCCGCACGCAGGCGGCGATCGAGGCGGTCGCTGCCCAGATCGGCCGTGATTTCGGCGTCACGGCGCGCGCAGTGGCCTCTGACGTTGCCACGCCCGAGGGCTGCCAGGCGGTGATCGACGCCGCCGCCAGCCTCGGTGGGGCTGATATCTTCGTCTCCAACGCCGGCACCGGCTCAAACGAGACGGTGGCCGAGGCGCCGGATGAGAAATGGCAAAGCTACTGGGACTTGCATGTGATGGCGGCCGTGCGCCTCAGCCGGGGCCTTGCCCCCCAGATGGAGGCCAAGGGCGGCGGCGCGATGCTGATGAACGCCTCGATCTGCGCGGTGCAGCCGTTGTGGTATGAGCCGATTTACAACACCACCAAGGCGGCGCTGATGATGTTCGCCAAGACCCTTTCGACCGAGATGATCAAGCGCGGTATCCGGGTAAACACGGTGAACCCGGGCCTGATCCGCACCCCGGATTGGGAAAACACCGCGCGCGAACTGGCGGGGGCAAACTGGGAGGGTTACCTGCAGGAGGTCGCCGACGAACACGCCGATATCAAGCGGTTCGGCACCGTCGAGGAGCTTGCCGATTTCTGCGCCTTCATTTGCAGCCCCCGGGCCTCGTATTGCGTCGGCTCGGCCTACCACGTCGACGGCGGGATGCTGAAAACCACCTGAGCGCGGACGCTGCCCCGCCACCGGTGGGCGACGACTGGTGCGAGGCGCGCGACGACCACGGCGCGCCCGATCTCTGGAAACGAAACGGCCTATCTGCCGGGGTTATCCAAACCGTCGTCCTTCGAACCGCGCCTTCAAATGCACGGCCAGCCAAAGCCTGACCGCGTTGCTCCCGCCTGATCCGCCCAGGCAAGGCACCCTGCGCCCGCCGCTTGAGCGCGCCGACACTTTCAACACAGCCGCCGGCGAAAAAGACGCCACCCGGCAGGGCATCCTCGATCTGCAGCTCAGACTGCATCCCGGCCCCAGCCCCCGCCTCGCCTCCAATCCCCATTGACGAAACCCGCATTCCCCCGCATATCCGGGCGCATGACAGACCTCGCTCACATCCGCAATTTTTCCATCGTCGCCCATATCGACCACGGCAAGTCTACCCTTGCCGACCGGCTGATCCAGGAGACGAAAACCGTCGCCGACCGCGACATGAAAGAGCAGATGCTCGATTCGATGGATATCGAGCGCGAGCGGGGCATCACCATCAAGGCCCAGACCGTGCGGCTCGAATATGACGCCGACAACGGCGAGACCTACACGCTCAACCTGATCGACACGCCCGGCCACGTCGATTTTGCCTACGAGGTGAGCCGCTCGATGCGCGCCGTCGAGGGCTCGCTGCTGGTGGTCGACAGCACGCAAGGGGTGGAGGCTCAGACGCTGGCCAACGTCTACCAGGCGATCGACGCCGACCACGAGATCGTGCCGGTGCTCAACAAGATCGACTTGCCGGCCTCCGATTGCGCCCGCGTGGCCGAGCAGATCGAAGATGTGATCGGGATCGACGCGAGCGGCGCGATCCAGGTGAGCGCCAAGACCGGCGTGGGCATCCACGCGGTGCTGGAAGCCATCGTCACCCACCTGCCCGCCCCCAAAGGCACGCTCGATGCGCCCTTGAAGGCGATGTTGGTGGATTCGTGGTATGACGCCTACCTTGGCGTGGTCGTTCTCGTGCGCATCATCGACGGGCAGTTGCGCAAGGGCGACCGCATTCGCATGATGTCAACCAATGCCGTCTACCCGGTCGACCGGATCGGCGTGTTTCGCCCGCAGATGCAGCCGATCAACGTGCTCGGCCCCGGCGAGATCGGCTTTCTCACCGCTTCGATCAAGCAGGTGCGCGATACGCGGGTGGGCGACACGATCACCACCGAGAAGAAGGGCTGCGAGCGCGCGCTGCCGGGCTTCAACCCGAGCGTGCCGGTGGTGTTCTGCGGCCTGTTCCCGGTCGACAGCAACGAGTTTGAAGACCTGCGCGACGCGATCGAGAAACTGGCGCTGAACGACGCCTCATTCAGCTACGAGGTGGAAACCTCCGCCGCCCTCGGCTTCGGCTTCCGCTGCGGCTTTCTCGGCCTGTTGCACCTCGAAGTGATCCGCGACCGGCTTGAGCGTGAATACGATATCGACCTGATCACAACTGCGCCCAGCGTGGTCTACCATCTCTACATGAAAGACGCGACGTTGCGCGAGCTGCACAACCCCGCCGACATGCCCGATCTCACCTACATCGACCACATCGAGGAGCCGCGCATCAAGGCGACGATCCTCGTGCCGGATGAATACCTCGGCGACGTGCTCAAGCTCTGCCAGGACAGGCGCGGCCTCCAGCTTGATCTCACCTATGCCGGCGCGCGCGCGATGGTTGTGTATGACCTCCCCTTGAATGAAGTTGTGTTCGACTTCTACGATAGGCTGAAATCGGTAACGAAAGGTTACGCCAGCTTCGATTACCAGCTCACGGAGTATCGCGCGGATAACCTTGTGAAAATGTCGATCCTCGTGAACGACGAACCGGTGGACGCGCTGTCGATGATGGTCCACCGCGACCGGGCCGAAACCCGCGGCCGGGCAATGGTGGAAAAGCTGAAGGATTTGATTCCCCGCCACATGTTCAAGATCCCGATCCAGGCGGCGATTGGCGGGAAAGTGATCGCCCGAGAGACGCTGAGCGCGTTGCGCAAGGACGTGACCGCGAAGTGCTACGGCGGCGACGCGACCCGGAAAAAGAAGCTGCTGGAAAAGCAGAAAGCCGGCAAGAAGAAGATGCGCCAGTTCGGGAAGGTGGATATCCCTCAGGAAGCGTTTATTTCGGCGTTGAAGATGGATAGCTGACAGCGCCCCCGCGTTGCTCTAGCCTTCCCCCAGGCCAACGGTTTTTTGCCATCTGGGGTTCCGGTTCTTCTTCTATTCGAACGAAGGCAGCCCGCTCGAACCGGTCCATATCCACGTGATAAACGCCGAGGGCGAAGCGAAATTCTGGGTCCGCCCCGAGGTCCGCGTTGCGCGCTCCGCCGGGTTTGATGCGCGGACGCTGAGCATGCTGGCGCGGATCGTGACCGAGCGCGCGGGCGAGATCGAGGAGGCATGGCATGGGCATTTTGGCTGAACAGGTCCAGTTCGACGAAGACGTGATGTGGGTCCACCTCACCGACGGCCGCATCCTCGGCGTCCCGCTCGCATGGTTCCCCCGGCTCATGGCGGCCTCGCCGGAAGACCGTGCCGGGGTGACGATCAGCGCCTACGGGCTGCACTGGGCGGCGCTGGACAAAGACATCTCCGTGCCCGCCCTGCTGTCGGGCGAGGCTGGCGCGAACGCAGCGGCGTGAGGGTGGGGAAGTGGGAGTTGCGCGGGTTTCGGATGGTGGGTATTCCGTGGGAGGCGTTTTCTGTTGCGCTGGAGATGGATAGTCGGGAAAAGTGTGTGGTATGATATGGCCTAAAAAAGATCCGCATAGCGTATTCACGCCGCGTGCCGCTTCTGTGAATAAAGAAATGTATGTTGATCGTTCCGACTTGGAGGCCCGGCTGGGGGAGCTTGTCAGGGGGTCAAAACACATCATCATTCACGGCGAAAGCGGAAACGGAAAGACCTGGCTCTACAAGAAGGTCTTTGCCGAAGAAAGGACTCCCTACGCCACAGTGAACTTGGCTAACGCATCTCGTTTTGGTTCAATCGAGAAGGCAATATCTGAAAAAATCAAAAAAACGAAAGGTAATGAAAAGGCGCTTTCTCAGATTGTCGTTCAAACTGAGGCCAGGGTTACACCTGCTGGCGTCGGTGCGTCGATCAACAATCAAAAGATCTATGAGGTCGTTGAGCAGGACTCGCTGTTGGCTTTAATGATGCTTGTTCGGGCAAAAGGCGGAAGGCGTCCTGGTCTCATTGTGTTCGACAATTTTGAGACCGTACTCGAAAGCGATGCGCTTATCTCGGAGCTTGCGAACATGCTAGTTCTGCTCGATGACGATGATTATGCTGAATATGGTGTAAAAATCTGTATTGTTGGTGTGCCTGCTGAGATTCGAGATTACATCACCAAACTCAGCTCAGTTCAAACCTTGTCAAACAGAATGGTGGAGTTGCCGGAAGTTGCTCGCCTCACAGGCGATGAAGCGGACCTACTGGTCAAGAAAGGGCTTATGGAATTATTGGGTCTTGAGATAGATACCATAAGTGAGGCATTCACTCGAATTCAATGGTCAACAGATCGGATCGCCCAATATCTGCATGAACTCGGCCTTGAAGTGGCGTTGATTGCACAGAAGAACAACGAAGTTGTGAATTCCGACGTCATCGAAAGGGCCGAAGGTCGTTGGTTTGAGACGTCAATTTCGGCGGTTCGCCAAATTGTTGATACGAACCTAAACGCCCGCGAAACCAAAGCAGGAAGGCGAAACCAAGTTATCTACGCACTTGGCTGTATCAAGACGGAGGATTTCAAGTATTCTGATGTAGAAGCGGTGGTTCGACAAGAATTCCCTGACAGTACTGAAGGTGTGGAGCTGAACATTATACAGAGACTTGGAGAGTTGGAAAAAGGTACCCACCCGATAGTAAAACGGGTTCCTAAAGGTGATGCCTATAGAGTGATCAATCCAAAGGTGAAGATCGCGATTCGAGTCATGCTAAGAAAGGTCAACGGGCGAGTCGAAAAGGTTCCGTTCATTTCGTAGCAAGCCCAGTGTAGCGTTTCGCCCCACCAAATCCACGCCATGGCGCGCCCAAATCCCGCCCTACGGGATCAACCCAAAATCCATCCCCTCGCAAACTGCGCCGTTCCCTCCTCCTTGAGCAAATATCGCCCTTACAACGCCTGCTCCACCACCCTCCCGGCATTCTGCACGTCGCGGGCGGCGCCCTTGATGGTTTCGCAACCGGCGAGCGTGATAAGGGCGAGGCAGATCAGAACGGCGCGGGTCATGTTTCTCTCCGTCGTTTGAGGCTGCTGGAGTGTAGCCGCTCTCCCGGCCGCAGGCAAAGCCCATCGGCGGAGGATTGCCGCCCCGGCACACCTCGCCTATAGAGCCTGCAACACTCACCAAACCCGGATACGCCCATGCCCTGCCCCCTCT
>MNZL01000100.1:0-5147 GCA_001873585.1 Rhodobacterales bacterium CG2_30_65_12
CGTGTTGCCGGGTTTTTACCCGAGGGGGGCGGTGAGGGGAAGGCGAAAGCCCGGTAGCCGCGTGGTTTCGGGTGACAGCACCGCCGCCGGGGCTATGCTGGCCCCGGAGAGGTGCCATGATGGACGATGTGCTTGCCTTCGCCTTCGGGCCCGACGGATCTGGCAGCGCGGCAGAGCCTGCGGCCCGCGCGGCGGATCAAACCTCGCCAGAGGGCGGCTTTGCCTGGGTGCATGTGAACGCCTCGCGCCCTGTCGGGCAGGGCTGGCTCGCGGGCGCGGGGTTTGACGCGATCACCCTCGCCGCGCTCACCGCCGCCGAAACCAGGCCGCGCGCCACCTTGCATGGCCAAACCGTGCTGATGGCGCTGCGCGGGGTCAACCTCAACCCCGGCGCCGAGCCCGAAGACATGGTGTCGCTCAGGCTGTTCGTCTCGGCTCGGCTGGTGGTTACGGTGGAACGGCGCGAGCTCAACGCCGTCGATGACGTGATCGCCGGGCTCAACCGGGGGCCGGGGCCGACCAGCCCCGGCGAACTCATTGCCCGGCTTGCGCTCAGGAGCGCCGATCGGGCCGAACCGGTGGTGGCCGCGCTCAACGAACGGATCGACGATCTCGAAACCGGCAGCGAGTCCAGCGGGGTCGGCGCGACGGAACGTGTCGAACTTGCCGATATCCGCCGCATGGCGATCCTGATGCGCCGCTACATGTTCCCCCAGCGCGACGCGCTCTCCTCGCTCGAAATCGAAGACCTCGACTGGCTCGACCGTCATGCCCGCTCTCGCCTGCGCGAGGCGACCGAGCGCGTGACCCGACTTGCCGAGGATCTCGACGCGATCCGCGACCGCGCCCAGGTGGTGCACGACATGATCATCGACCAGCGCTCGGAAGCGATGAACCGGCAGATGCTGCTGCTCTCGGTCGTCGCGGCCGTGTTTCTGCCGCTGAGCTTTCTCACCGGGCTGCTCGGGATCAACGTGGCCGGCATCCCCGGCGCCGCCACGCCGCTGGCGTTCTGGGCCGTAGTCGCGCTGCTCGTCGCCTTGGGCGGCGGGCTCGTGTGGCTGTTCCGCCGGCTGGGGTTTCTGGGCGAACGGCGTGAAAAGTGAAAAAAACTATCCCGAAAAGCAAATTTCTACCCCATGAATATCGGAAAATAACAGTGTGTTTCTTGGGTCACGAAATACCTCACGGGGGTCCGGGGGTGTGAAACCCCCGGCTGTCCGGTCAGCCGCGCCGGTCGATCCGGGTGGAGAGGTGAATGAGGCTTTCGGAGCCGCGCACACCGCCGATCTCGCCGATCCGGTCAAGCGCGTCGTCAAGCTCAGCGGTGGAGCGGGCGGCGAGCGTTACCACCAGGTCGAACCGCCCCGAGGCGGTATGCGCCGCTTCGACCTGCGTCATCGCCTTCAGCCGCGACAGCACCGCCGCCGTGGCGCGCGGCTCGAGCGTGATCAGCACGGTGGCGCGGATCAGTTCGCGCTTGGCGCCGTCGCCGAGGCGCAACGCATAGCCGGCGATCACGCCGCGCCCTTCCAGCCGGTCGATCCGCGCCTGAACAGTTGAGCGCGCGAGCCCAAGCCTGCGCGCGAGGGTCGCCACCGGTGCGCGGGCGTTTTCGCCCAGCAGGGCGATGAGCTTCGTGTCGATATCGTCCATCTGGCGGTTGCCTCGTCAAAACGTCGGCAGAATGACGCATTTTCGCCGCTCTGTCGCTATGAATCGACGGATGCCTGCGACACCGTTTCCATAAGCACGGGGCAAAACGGGAGACAGACATGAGCCGGTTTCCAGAAGTCTGGGCGTCGCCGGAGGAGCATCTGCGCGCAGCGCAGCCGCAAGGGCCGGTATTCTACTTTGCGCCGGAGGTGCTGGCGCGCACCGCACGGCGGTTTCGCGCCGGCTTCGACGGGCTGGTGAGCTATGCCGTCAAGGCCAATCCCGAGCGCGCGGTGCTGGAAAACCTGGTCGCCGCCGGGATCACCGCCTTCGATGTCGCCTCGCCCGCCGAGATCGCGCTGATCCGCGAGATCGCCCCACAGGCGGCGCTGCATTACAACAACCCGGTGCGCGCGCGCGCCGAGATCGCCGCTGGCGTCGAAGCGGGCGTGGCATCGTGGTCGGTTGACGGGTTCGGGGAACTTGCCAAGCTGATCGAGCTGGTGCCGACGGGCGAGGAAGTGGCGGTGCGGCTACACCTCGGGCTCCCGGGCGCGGCCTATGATTTTGGCGAGAAATTCGGAGAAAATCCCGATGACGCGGTGGCGCTGCTGCGCGCGGTGAAGGCGGCCGGTTTCACCCCGGCGATCACCTTCCACCCCGGCACGCAATGCACCGCGCCGGGGGCCTGGGCGCGCTATATCGAAGCCTCAGCCGAAGTGGCGCGGCGCGCGGAGGTGCGGCTGGCCCGGCTCAACGTGGGCGGTGGCTTTCCAGCCGACCGGGGCCGTGGCACGCCGCCGCTCGAAGCAATTTTCGCCGCCATCCACGCGGCGCGCGATAAGGCGTTTGGGTCCGAGGCGCCGGCGCTGGTCTGCGAGCCGGGGCGGGCAATGGTGGCGGAGGCATTTTCGCTCGCCGTGCAGGTCAAGGCGAAGCGCGCCTGCGGAGCGCTGTTTCTCACCGATGGGATCTATGGTGCGCTCGCCGAGTCGCCGCTGATGGGCGCGGTGGAACGGGTGCGGGTGGTCTCGCCAGATGGCCTCGCGCGCGAAGGCGCGCCGGTGGCCCGGGTGCTCTACGGCCCAACCTGCGATTCGGTCGACAGGCTGCCCGACCCGGTAACCCTGCCCGGCGATATCGCTGAGGGCGATACGATCGTGTTTGACGGCATGGGCGCCTATTCCACCGTGACCGCGACCCGCTTCAATGGCTACGGCGCTTACGAGATCGTCACCGTGCGGGCGCGCTGACAGGGGCTCAGAGCCGGTCAGAAAGGGCCATCAAAGGCGTGGCCGCCGCCAGCAGCGCGCGGCGGTAGCGGCCAAGCGGAAAGCGCGCAAGCGGGGCCTGCATCACCGTGGGATAGGGCCGGGCGGGGGCTCGCCCCCGGATGAGATCGGCCACCAGCGCACCGCCATAGGTGGCCATCGCCACGCCGTTGCCGTGCCAGGCCATCGCGCCCCAGGCGTTTTTCAAGCCGGGAATCGGGCCGACGAAAGGCGTCTGGCCGCGCGCGAGGTTGACCAGGCCCGACCAGGCATGCGCCGTTTCCACCCCGGCCCAGGCTGGAAACATCGCCTCGAAATCGGCGCGCATCCGGCGGATCACCCGGGCCTCGCGTGCCGGCTGCGCCCGCAGCCCGCCGCGCATGCCAAACAGGAAGCGGCCATCGGGCATCAGTCGGAAGTAATGCAAGAGCCGGCGCGAATCGTAGGCCATGAGATCGGAAGTCCAGCCCTGCTGGGCGCGCTCGTCGGGGGTGATCGGCCGGGTGACCATCACGCTCGATTGCAGCGGCATGAACCGGCCCGCGAGCCAGGGCGGCAGGTTTTCCGAGGAATAGCCATTGGTGGCGATCAGCAGGCGGCGGGCGGTAAGGGTGCCGGTGGGGGTCGTGAGGCGGTGGCGTTTGCCGTCGCGGCCAAGCGCCTCAACCGGCGAACGGGCGCGAATGTCGGCACCGGCGGCCTGGGCGGCGCGGGAAAGGCCGGCGGCATAGGCACCGGGATCGAGGCCGAAGCCGATCTGCACATGCAGCCCGCCATGCACGCCATTGGCAGCAAGCCCGCGCTCGGTGAGCGCCGCCGGGGTGAAGATCTCGGCGCCGATCCCATGCGCCTCGTAGCGCGCTTTTTCGGCGGCGAAACCGCGCGCCATCCGGGCGTTATGCGCCAGCACCACCTCGCCGTGGGAGTGCCGGCCGACCTCGATCCCGTGCGCGGCGATCAGCGCTTCGACCAGCGCGATCGCCTGTTTCTCGGCCCCGATCCAGAGCGAGGCCTGATCGGACCCGAACCGGCGACTGAGCGTGGCGTGATCGGCCATCGCGCCGCCAAGGCAGCAAAACCCGCCATTGCGCCCCGAGGCGCCCCAACCGGGGGCCTGCGCCTCAAGCACGGTCACCTGCTCGCCTGCCCGCGCCAGGTGCAGCGCGGCGGAAAGCCCGGCGTAACCTCCGCCGATCACCGCGATGTCGGTCGCATGGTCGCCCTCAAGCTGGGGCCAGGCGCGATCGAGCCCCCAGGCGCAATTGGCGCGGGGGCCATCGGAATAGGCGAAGGGCTCCCAGAGACGTTTCACAGCCGGCCAAGGTAGGTGCGGTATTCGATCTGGCTGATCGCCGAGGTGAGCTGGGAAATCTCGTCGCGGCGCACGGCGGCGTAGATGTCGCGGTAACGGGCCCCGAAGATTGCGGCGGCAGTCTCGGATTCGGCGAAGAGCTCCACGGCGGTGGCCCAGTCGGCGGTGAGCGGCTCGGCGGTGGTGCCGTGCTCGTCGTCGAGCGGCATGGGCAGCACCAGATCTGGGTTGTCGAACCCGTCGAGGATGCCGCCGAGAATGGCGGTGAGCACCAGGTAGGGGTTGGTGTCCGCCCCCGAAATCCGGTGTTCAAGCCGCGCTCCGGGGCCGGAAACCTCGGGCACCCGCACCCCGGCGGCGCGGTTGTCGATCCCCCAATCCGGTGCGTTCGGGGCGAATGAACCGGGCTGGAACCGGCGGTAGGAATTCATGTGCGGCGCAAAGATTGCCTGCATATCGTCCATCGTGTCGAGGGTGCCGGCAATGGCGCGTTTCAGCATCACGCCGGGCTCATCGCCGCCCTCGTCGAAGATGTTATTCCCTGCGGCATCGAGGATCGAAACATGGGCATGCATGCCATTGCCTGGATAGTCGGCGTATGGCTTGGCCATGAAGGTGGCCGACATGCCGTGTTTGCGGGCGGTGGCGCGCACCAGCCGGCGGAAGGTCAGCGCATCGTCGGCGGCGCGCAGCACGTCGTCGGTGTGGTGAAAGTTGATCTCGAACTGCCCTGGCCCGTATTCGGCGATCAGGGTGTCGGGGGTCATGCCCTGAGCGATGGCGCCGTCGAGGATATCGTCGAGCACGCCCTCGGTGCGGTCGAGCACGTCGAGATCGTAGTTCTGCGCGATCGGCGAACGGTCGGGCGGTTCGGGCGCTTCTTCGCGGTCTTCGCGAGGCTTGTAGAG
>MNZL01000100.1:5158-11171 GCA_001873585.1 Rhodobacterales bacterium CG2_30_65_12
GCTCGGTCGCCACCACCGGCGAGAGTCCGCGCGCGGTGAAGCGGTCGAGCATGTTTTCAAGCTGGCGGCGCGGCGAGTAGGGGGCCACGTCATCTTCTTCGTCGTGCATTTCCACCAGCACCTGCGCCACCTTGGTGCCATTGCTCGTCCACGGCACGGGCTTGAGGCTGCCCGGCACCGGAAAGAGCCGCCCGTCGGGATCGCCAATGGCGATGCCGAGGCCGGTCGCCTCGACCTCTTCGCCAAGAATGTTGGGCGCGTAGGTAGACAGCGGCAGGCGCACACCCCCCGTTGCAATCTTTTCCTCGTCGTCGCCCGGCAGCCATTTGCCGCGCAGGATGGCATTGATATCGCAGAGCATCAGCTCCACGCGTTCTGGCCTTCCGTGGATTTCACAGAAGGCGGCATATTCAGCAAGGAAGTCGGTCATGTTTCGGCTCGGTTCTCGTCGCGGATGCGCTTGGCGATTGCGCGCTTCGACATCAGCGACGTGGTGATGACGCCCACCGTCACGATGCCGATCAGGATCGCGGAGAGGGCGTTGATTTCAGGGCTCACGCCAAGACGGACGGCGGAGAAGATCTTGATCGGCAGAGTGGTCGAGGAGGGGCCGGATGTAAACGAGGCGATCACCAGATCGTCGAGCGAGAGGGTGAAGCTCAAAAGCCAGCCGGAGACAACGGCGGGCGCGATGATCGGCAGGGTAACGAGGCGGAAGGCATCCCAGCGGTTGCAGCCGAGATCGCGCGCGGCTTCTTCCAGCGCGTGGTCGAAGGCCACCAAACGCGAGGTGACCACCACCGCCACATAGGCCATGGAAAAGGTGGTGTGAGCAAGGATGATGGTGATCATGCCCCGGTCAAGCCCGATGGCGATGAACAGAAGCAGAAGCGACAGGCCGAGGATCACGTCGGGCATCACCAGCGGCGCATAAAGCATACCGGAAAACAGCGTGCGGCCGAAGAAGCGCCCGCCGCGCACCAGCACATAGGCCGCTGCCGTGCCCAGCACCGTGGCCAACGTGGACGACACCACCGCCACCCTGAGCGTGACCCAGGCGGCATCGAGGAAGGCTTCGTTGCGAAACAGCTCGCCATACCACTTTGTCGAGAATCCAGCCCAGACGGTGACGAGCTTGTTGGCGTTGAACGAGTAAACCACCAGCACGACCATCGGCAGGTAAAGGAAAGCCAGGCCGAAGGTGAGCGAGGTGACGTTGAACCAGGAGACCCGTCTCATGTATCGCTCTCCCACTGCTTTTCCTCATTCTTGAGGAACAGGACGATGGGAAAGATCAGGATCGCCAGCAGCACGATCGCAACGGCACTGGCCACCGGCCAATCGCGGTTGGAAAAGAATTCTTCCCACAGCACCTTGCCGATCATCAGCGTGTCGGACCCGCCGAGCAGGGTGGGAATCACGAATTCGCCCATCACCGGGATAAACACGAGAAAGCTGCCAGCCACGATCCCTTGCATCGACAGCGGGATGGTGATGAGCCAGAAGGCCTTCATGCGGGTGCAGCCGAGATCTTCGGCGGCTTCCAGCAGGCTATCGTCAAGTTTTTCCAGCGCAGCGTAAAGCGGCAGCACCATGAACGGCAGGTAGGTGTATACAATGCCGATATAGACGGCGGTGTTGGTGTTGAGGATCGTCAGTGGCTCGGAGATCACGCCGAGGCCGATCAGCACCTGGTTGAGAAAGCCTTCCTGCGCCAGGATCGCTTTCCACGCGTAGACCCGGATCAGGAACGAGGTCCAGAATGGCAGGATCACCAGCATCAGAAGTGTCGGGCGCCACTCGTCGCGGGCGCGGCTCATGCCATAGGCGATCGGGTAGCCGACGAGAAGGGTGATGGCGGTGGAGATCACCGCGATCTTCAGCGACGAAAGGTAGGCTTTCCAATACAGCGAGTCGGTGGTGAGAAACACGTAGTTCTCGAAATCGAGCCCGGACCACCAATCGCGGATCCCCGCCCAGCCTTCAGAGAGGTCGAGCGTGGGGGCATAAGGTGGGATCGCCAGCGCGGTATCCGACAGGCTGATCTTGAGCACGATCAGGAACGGCACGAAGAACAGCGCCAGGAGCCACAGGTAGGGCAGGGCTATGAGTGCGATCCGTCTCAATGGTCGAGCACCACGCCAGCGGTCTCGCGCCAGGACAGCCAAACCTCGTCGTCCCAGGTAAACTCTCGCCGCGATACGCGGGTGGAATTGGTCATTGCCGCCTTTACCATCTGACCGTTGGCCAGCTCGACGTGATAGGTCGAGATATCGCCGAGATAGCCGATGTCGATGATCTTGCCGAAGGCGGCGTTGGCCAGGTCATCGGGGCGATCGGCGCTGACGCGGATTTTTTCGGGCCGGATTGCGTAGGTCACACGGGCACCCTCGGCGATGCCGGGGGTGGCATCCAGATGAATTGGCGGCTCGCTCTCGTCATAGGTGATCTGGCAGGTCTCGGGCGCTGGCCGGGAGAACACACCCTCGATCAGGTTCACATCACCGATGAAATCGGCCACATAAACCGAGTTTGGCATTTCGTAGACCTTGGCCGGCGTATCCACCTGCATCACCTTGCCGTGTTCCATCACTGCAATGCGGGAGGCCACCGTCATCGCCTCTTCCTGATCATGGGTGACGATCACGAAGGTGGTGCCGGTCTTTTCCTGGATATCCATCAGCTCGAACTGGGTTTCTTCGCGCAGCTTGCGGTCGAGCGCGCCGAGAGGCTCGTCGAGCAGAAGGAGTTTTGGCGCCTTGGCAAGCGAACGGGCGAGCGCCACGCGCTGCCGCTGACCACCGGAAATCTGATGCGGCTTGCGCCGGGCGAATTGTTCGAGCCGGGTAAGGCGCAGCATCTCGTCAACCCGCGCGGCAATCGCGGATTTCGATTTCTTGTCGCGCCTGAGGCCGAAGGCGATATTATCCCACACCGAAAGGTGCGGAAACAGCGCGTAGCTCTGAAACATCATGTTCACCGGCCGCTCGTTTGGCGGAATACCCACCATGCTCTTGCCGCCGAGAAGAATCTCGCCCGCCGACGGGCTCTCGAAGCCTGCGAGCATCCGCATCATCGTGGTCTTGCCGCAGCCCGAGGGGCCGAGCAGGGCGAAAAATTCGCGCTCGTAGATGTCGATTGTCAGATCGTCGATTGCAACAAACTCGCCGAACCGCTTGGTGACGTTACGAAACTCGATCAGCGGCTTGGCCGCCGGGTCTTCCCACGGGGTGAAGACATCGGTGGGCGGTTTGGGTTTGCGGGGGTTTTCCGCCATATGCACCTCGGGCCTGGGGTGGAAGAAAAACCCCCGCGCCAGTGCGGTGCGGGGGTGAATTCAGGGCCTCAGGTGCCCGACTTGATCGTGGTCCAGAGCCGCGTCACCACGCGCTGGATCTTGGCGTCGAACGGCGTCGTGGTGAACAGGTTGTCCAGCGTGGCGGCATCGGGGTAGATCGCCGGATCGCCGATCACGTCTTCTTCGAGAAACGCCTGGCTGGCGAGGTTGCCGTTGGCGTAATAGACGTAGTTCGAGGCGGCGGCCATGTTTTGCGCGTCCATGATGAAGTTCAGGAACACATGCGCGCCGTCCGGGTTCGGGGCGTCGACCGGAATCGCCATCTGGTCAAACCACATCTGCGCGCCTTCCTTCGGCGCGTGATAGGCGATCTCGTTACCATTCTCGGCCTCGGCGGCGCGGTCGCGCGCCTGCAAGATATCGCCCGACCAGCCGACGGCCACGCAGATCTCGCCGTTGGCCAGCGCCTCGATGTATTCCGACGAATGGAATTTGGCGATGTAGGGCCGCACGGCGGCATAGACCGCCTCGGCCTTGGCGATCACGTCCGGGTCATGGCTGTCGGGGTCTTCGCCGATATACTTGAGCGCGGCCGGGATCATCTCGGCCGGCGCATCGAGGAAATGCACACCGCACTGGCTGAGCTTTTCCATGTTGGCCGGGTCAAACACCAGCGCCCAGCTATCTATCGGCGCGTCTTCGCCGAGAAGCTCCTGCACCTTGCCGACGTTCACGCCGATCCCGGTGGTGCCCCACATGTAGTTGATCGAATAGGCGTTGGAAGGGTCGTATTGCGCGGTGCGCGAGCTGACCACATCCCACATGTTGGCGATGTTGGGCAGCTTGTCCTTGTCGAGCGGTTGGAATGCGCCGGCGGTGATCTGGCGTTGCAGGAAGGTGCCCGACGGCACCACCACATCGTAGCCGGAACCGCCCGCGAGCATCTTGGTTTCCAGCAGTTCGTTGGAATCGAACACGTCATAGATCAGGTCGATGCCGGTTTCGGCCTCGAACCTGGTCAGCAGCTCCTCGTCGATATAGTCCGACCAGTTGTAAACCCGGACTTCTTCAGCGGCAGCCGCGCCGGCAATCAGCGCCAGGCCCGCGCCCAGCAGTATCGCATTTGTCTTCATGTTCATGGTTCTCCCGTTGTCGAGCCCTATGGCCCTGTGTTGGACTTTTGATCAAAACTAGCCGATAAAGAGGATATGGTCAAATCCTCCGCAAGGCGATACGCTGAAATCGAGAGTATCGGCTTTGCGCGCGGGCGCAATGGCATTGAACCGGGAGCGCTCTGATGACCCAGGACCTGGCCAAACTTCCCGATCACGAGCGTGCCTACCGGGGCTTGCGCGAAATGGTGCTCTACGGCGAGCTCGCGCCGGGCCAGCCGGTGACGATCCAGGGGCTGGTCGATGAGCTGGGCCTTGGCATGACCCCGGTGCGCGAGGCGATCCGTCGGCTCACCAGCCAGGGCGCACTTGTGTTCAAGGGCAACCGCCGGGTGCAGGTGCCCGAGATGAGCCTCGCGCAATATGGTGAACTGGCCTTCGCGCGCCGTGCCATCGAGCCGGAACTGGCGCGCCGCGCCTTGGAAAACATGACAGATGCGCATATTGATGCTCTTGAGGCGGAGGATCGCGCGGTGGATGCCGCGATCGAGCGGGGCGATGTGCGCGGCTACCTCGCCCATAACCACCTGTTCCACGCCCGGCTCTACGCGCTTTCCGGCGCCGAGGTGCTGCTGGGTATCTCCGAGCGGCTCTCGCTGCGCGCGGGGCCGAGTTTGCGGGTCATGCTCGGCCGCCACGGCACCGCCAACCTGCCCGACATGCACCGCGAGGCGCTGGCGGCGATGCGCGCGCGCGATGCCGTCGGTGTGGCAGCGGCGATTCTGGGCGATATCGAGCAGGGAATCGCCTCCGTCACGCGCAGCCTCGCCGCACCCGAAACCTGATCGAATGGGCAGGGAGCGCGTTGACAGCCCAAGATTTGATCATATTGTGAACGCAAAATCCCATTCGAGGAGCCCGACCATGAACAAGATCACGAATCACATGCCCACCGCCGAATTGCAGGCGCTGGACGCCGCCCATCACATGCACCCGTTCACCGCTAACGCCGAGCTTGCGGAAAAAGGTGCGCGGGTGATCACGCGGGCCACGGGTGTGACCCTCACCGACAGCGAGGGCGCGGAAATTCTCGATGCGATGGCCGGGCTGTGGTGTGTCAACATCGGCTACGGCCGCGACGAACTGGCCGAGGCAGCCGCCCGGCAGATGAAGGAGCTGCCCTATTACAACACCTTCTTCATGTCGACGCATGTGCCCGCCATCGCGCTGGCCGACAAGCTGGCGGAGCTGGCGCCGGGCGACCTCAACCACGTCTTTTTCGCCTCCGGCGGATCTGAGGCGAACGATACCAATATCCGCCTCGTCCGCCGCTACTGGGATCTGTTGGGCAAGCCGGAGAAAAAGGTGATCATCTCCCGCAAGAACGCCTATCATGGCACCTCGGTGGGCTCGGCCTCGCTCGGGGGCATGCAGGGGATGCACGCCCAGGGCGGTCTGCCGATTCCGGACGTGGTGCACATCGGCCAGCCGCACTGGTATCTCGAAGGCGGCGAAATGAGCCCGGAAGATTTCGGCACGCTGCGGGCCCGCGAGCTCGAGCAGAAGATTGACGAGCTGGGCGAAGACCGCGTGGCCGCCTTCA
>MNZL01000152.1 GCA_001873585.1 Rhodobacterales bacterium CG2_30_65_12
CGCTTGCAATCCAGGCCCCGCTCAGTAACGAACGAAGCATGAACACCTACCGCTTCACCCTTGCCGGCACCACTCTTGCCGGGCTGCCGTCCGGGGCGCTTTGGTGGCAAGCCGAGCGCCTGCTCTGCGTCTCCGATCTGCACCTGGGCCGTTCCGAACGCTTCGCCCGCAACGGCGGCAGCCTCCTGCCGCCCTATGAAACCCGCGATACCCTTGCCCGGCTCGATGCCGATATCGAGACAACGCAGGCGGCCACGGTCGTCTGCCTTGGCGATTCGTTCGACGATGCCGCCGCCGCCCAAGGGCTCGACGCTCCGGCGCGCGACTGGATCGTGCGGGCAATGGCGGGGCGGCGCTGGGTCTGGATCGAAGGCAACCACGATCCCGGCCCGACCATGCTGTCGGGCTCCCACCTGGCCCAGCTCGCCCTCGGGCCGCTGACGTTTCGCCACATCGCCGAACCGGGGGCTTCGGGCGAGATTTCAGGCCACTACCACCCCAAGGCGCGGCTCGCCGGGCGCAGCCGTCCCTGCCTGCTGCACGACGCCGCGCGGGTGATCCTGCCCGCCTACGGCACCTATACCGGCGGGCTGCGGAGCGATTCCTCCACACTCGCCGCGCTGATGCGGCCCGAAGCCGTGGCGGTGCTCACCGGCACCCAGCCGCAGGCTATTCCGATGCCGCGCTGACTTTCACGAATCGAACGTTTTTTAATGAGAACGGCGGCTTTATCCACCGCCGCTTTCATTATTCGAACTAAACTCTCATTATGCCGTAAGCCCTTCCGGCTCTAGCAACCCGTTCGCTCGCGCCGTCGCGGTGAGCGTGTTGGCCAGCAGGCAGGCGATCGTCATCGGCCCCACGCCGCCCGGCACCGGGGTGATTGCACCAGCCACCTGCGCGGCGCTGGAAAAATGCACATCGCCCACCAGCCGACCCTTGCCGCCCGTCTCTGCGGGCGCCAGCCGGTTGATACCCACGTCGATCACCGTGGCCCCCGGCTTGATCCAGTCGCCGGTCACCATCTCTGGCCGGCCCACCGCCGCCACCACGATATCGGCCCGGCGCACCACCTCCGGCAAGGTCCTGGTGCGGCTATGGGCCACTGTCACCGTGCAGCTATCGCGCAGCAGAAGCTGGGCCATCGGCTTGCCAACGATGTTGGAGCGCCCGATCACCACCGCTTCCATGCCCGACAGATCTCCATGCAGATCGCGCAAGAGCATCAAACAGCCCAGCGGTGTGCAGGGCACCATCGCCTTCTGCCCCGTCGCCAACAGCCCGACGTTGGAAATATGAAATCCGTCCACGTCCTTGGCCGGGTCGATCGCTGCCAGCACCTTGGCCTCGTCGATGTGATCGGGCACCGGCAACTGCACGAGAACGCCGTTCACCGCCGGGTCGGCATTCAGCCGGTCGATCAGCGCCAGCAGCTCCGCCTCGGGCGTGTCGGCGGCCAGCTTGTGCTCGAACGAAGCCATCCCGGCCTCGACGGTCTGCTTGCCCTTCGAGCGGACATAGACCTGGCTGGCCGGATCTTCGCCCACCAGCACCACGGCGAGGCCGGGGGTGATGCCGTGCGCCGCTTTCAGCGCCGCCACCTGTTTGGCCACCCGGGCCCTCACATCGGCCGCAAAGGCCTTTCCGTCGATGATCTTCGCGCTCATGCCCTATCCTTCATCCTGGCCAAAATATTCTCGCCAACGGCTTCGGCAGGCCGGGCTCAATGCCCGGTATCCCGAAATTGGCCGCTCAGAACAAGCCCTTGATCTCGCCGCTCTCGCTGATGCCGATGGTAAGCGCCGCCGGCTTCGACGGCAGGCCCGGCATGGTCATGATCTCACCACAGATCACCACCACAAAGCCGGCCCCGGCGCTCAGCCGCACCTCGCGCACCGGCACCGAGTGGCCAATAGGCGCGCCGCGCACGGATGGATCGGTGGTGAACGAATACTGCGTCTTGGCCATGCAGATCGGCAAATGCCCATAGCCCGCCGCCTCCCAGGCCTTGAGCTGATCGCGGACTTTCTTGTCGGCCAACACCTCATCGGCGCGGTAAATCCGCTTCGCAATGGTCTCAATCTTGGCAAACAGCCCCATCTCGTCAGGGTAGATCGGGTTGAACTGCGCCACGTCCTTGTCGGCAATCTCTGCGACGCGGTTGGCAAGCTCAATGATCCCGGCCGAGCCATTTGCCCAGTGCCTGGCGATGATCGCCTCCGAGCCGTGGTCAGCAACATAGGCCTGGATCACCTCGATCTCGGCCTCGGTATCGCCCGAAAAATGGTTGATCGCCACCAGAACCGGCACCCCAAAGCTTTTCATGTTCTCGATGTGGCGGCCGAGGTTGGCGCAGCCTTCGCGCACCGCCTCCACGTTCTCGGGCGCAAGGTCGGCCTTGGCCACGCCGCCGTTCATCTTCATCGCCCGCACCGTGGCAACGATCACCACAACCGACGGCGCGATTCCGCCTTTGCGGCACTTGATGTTCATGAATTTTTCAGCGCCGAGATCGGCCCCGAAACCGGCCTCCGTCACCACGTAATCGGTGAGCTTCAGCGCCGTGCGGGTGGCAATCAGGCTGTTGCAGCCGTGGGCGATGTTGGCAAACGGGCCGCCATGCACGAACGCCGGGTTATTTTCCAGTGTCTGCACGAGGTTGGGCTGCATCGCATCCTTGAGCAGAACCGTCATCGCCCCATCGGCGCCAATATCGCGGCAGGTGATCGGCTCGCGCGCACGGGTATAGCCAACGATGATATCGCCGAGCTTGGCCTGCAGATCATCGAGATCGTCGGCCAGGCAGAGGATCGCCATCACTTCCGACGCAACGGTGATATCGAAGCCGGTCTGGCGCGGAAAGCCGTTGGACACGCCGCCGAGGCTCACGACGATATCGCGCAGCGCCCGGTCGTTCATGTCGAGCACCCGCTTCCAGACGACCCGGCGCTCGTCGATGCCGAGCTCGTTACCCCAGTAGATGTGGTTGTCGATCATCGCCGAAAGCAGGTTGTGCGCGGAGGTGATGGCGTGGAAATCGCCAGTGAAATGCAGGTTCATATCCTCCATCGGCACCACTTGCGCATAGCCGCCGCCGGCAGCCCCGCCCTTCATGCCGAAGTTCGGCCCCAGCGAGGCCTCGCGGATTGCCACCATCGCCTTGCGGCCAATCGCATTGAGCCCGTCGCCGAGGCCAACGGTGGTGGTGGTCTTGCCCTCGCCGGCCGGCGTTGGGTTGACCGCGGTCACGAGGATCAGTTTGCCATCCGGCCGCTCGCCCAACGTGTCGATGAAGGCTTGCGAAACCTTCGCCTTGTCGTGGCCATAGGGCACCAGCGCCTCTGCCGGGATGCCGAGCTTGGCACCGATTTCCTGGATCGGCTGCTTGTTCGCCGCGCGGGCGATCTCGATGTCGGATTTGTGGGTCATGGTTGGAATTTCCTCCGCTTGGCCGCGCCAGCGGCGGGCTTTCCCACCTCGTATAGATCGCCAAGGTGCCGGGGTCAGGGCAAAATCCGACCTTTCCGCGCGCGGTTTCGCCGTCACGTCTCAGTCTCGGGAAACGCCTGTTGCCAATCCGAAACCGTCGCCCCTATCGGTTACAGCGCGGGGGCGGGCTGGGCCTGCGGTCAGAGCCGCGTGAGGGTGAAAAACACCCGGCGGAAAGCAAATAGAACGGTGCCATCTTCCTCCACCGGATAGGCCGCCGAAAGCTCCGCCTCATAGGCCGAAATGAAGTTTCCCGCCTCGGCCGCCGACATTCGTTCCAGAAAGGGCCGCATTGCGGTGGCCTCGGTGAACCGGCGCACCGGGTGCTCGGTCACTGCCGGGTCGAGCCGCTGAACATAGGTTGTCTCCCAGGCCTCGACCCTCCCGAGCGGCGCCAGCAACCGGGCATAATCCTCCGGCGCGGCCACCGACGGCAGAAATTCACTCGGCTCGAACCGGTCAGGAAACATCTCGCCAGCGGTCTCGCGCAAAAGCCGGTGGCTGGCCGCGTCAAACTGGCCGGGCATCTGCACCGCCAGCACACCGCCCGGCGCAAGCAGGCCCGCGAGCCTGGGCATCAGGTCTTCATGCGCACCAAGCCAGTGGAGCACCGCGTTGGCGTAGATCAGCGCCGGTTTCTCGCCCGCAGGCATCCATCCGGCGATATCGGCCTGACTCAGCCAGTCGTACGCCCCGGTCTTGCCCGCCTCGGCCAGCATTGCCGGCGAGGCATCAATGCCGATCAGGCGATGATCGGGGTAGCGCTTGGCCAGCACCGGCCCCACCGCCCCCGCGCCGCAGCCGAGATCGACCACCGGCCCGCCGGGCGGGATATCATCCACCCGCGCCAGCAGATCGAGCGCCGGGCGCAAGCGCAAACCCCGGAACCTTGCGTAGGTCCCGGGGTTCCAGTCGAAAGGTGACACCTCGCTCAAGCCGTCGGCTCCGGCTCAAGCCCACCCTCGCCCTTGGGTTTCTTGCGCGGCTTGGTTTTCGGGATCGCCGCCACCGAGGGTTCCGCCTCGGTCCCGGCGCCGCCGCCCACGTCGTCTTCATCCACGTGCGGCGGTTCGCCGGCCATCACCCGCTTGATCTCCTCGCCGGTGAGGGTTTCGTATTCCAGCAGCCCTTGCGCGAGGCGTTCCCATTTTTCCTGGCTCTGTTCAAGAATTTCCTTGGCGCGCGCGTAGCCACTTTGCACGAAGCGCCGCACCTCTTCCTCGATCAGTTCCTTGGTGTGGGCCGAGACCGAGAAGCCGGCGGTATTGCCCGAATAGCCCTCTGCCGCCTCGGCGTAGTCTATGTTGCCCACCTTGTCGGACATGCCCCAGCGCATCACCATGGCGCGGGCCAGTTGGCTGGCTTGCATGATATCGCCCGCCGGGCCGTTCGACACTTCGTCTTCACCCCACTTGATGATCTCGGCAGCCTTGCCTGCCATGGTCATGGTAAGCTGCTGCTCGCACTGATCCTTATGCCAGTTGAGCCTGTCCATTTCGGGCAAGCTCACCACCATGCCGAGTGCGCCACCGCGCGGAATGATCGTGGCCTTGTAGACCGGATCGCATTTCGGCAGCGCCATCCCGACTACGGCGTGGCCCGCCTCGTGGTAGGCCGTGTGCTCTTTCTGCTCATCGGTCAACACCATCGAGCGGCGCTCGGCCCCCATCATCACCTTGTCCTTTGCCTGCTCGAAATCTTCCATCGTCACGAAGCGCCGGCCGATGCGGGCGGCCATCAGCGCCGCTTCGTTGACGAGGTTGGCCAGATCAGCGCCGGAAAAGCCCGGCGTGCCGCGGGCGATGATGCGCAAATCCACATCCGGCCCCAGCGGGATCTTGCGCGCGTGCACAGCTAGGATCTTCTCACGGCCCTTGATATCGGGGAGGGGCACGGTCACCTGCCGGTCAAACCGGCCGGGGCGCAACAGCGCCGGATCGAGCACGTCCTTGCGGTTGGTCGCGGCGACGATGATCACGCCCTCGTTCGCCTCGAATCCGTCCATCTCCACAAGCAACTGGTTGAGCGTTTGCTCGCGCTCGTCGTTGCCGCCGCCATAGCCCGCACCGCGATGGCGCCCGACCGCGTCGATCTCGTCGATAAACACGATACAAGGCGCGTTTTTCTTGGCTTGCTCGAACATGTCACGCACCCGGCTGGCACCGACGCCGACAAACATTTCCACGAAATCCGAGCCCGATATGGTGAAGAACGGCACCCCGGCCTCGCCCGCGATGGCGCGCGCGAGCAGCGTTTTGCCGGTGCCCGGCGGGCCGACCAGCAGCGCGCCCTTGGGGATCTTGCCGCCAAGGCGCGAAAACTTCTGCGGATTGCGCAGGAATTCAACGATCTCTTCAAGCTCTTCCTTGGCCTCGTCGATCCCGGCCACGTCGTCAAACGTCACCCGGCCTTCGCGCTCGGTCAGCATCTTGGCCTTGGATTTGCCAAAGCCCATCGCCCCGCCTTTGCCGCCGCCCTGCATCCGGTTCATCATGAAGAACCAGAAGCCGATCAGGATGATCACCGGCAACAGCAACGACATCAGCGAGAAAAAGCCCGATTGCTGCTGGCGCTCGGCCTCGACCGCAACGCCCTTGGCGATCAGCGTATCGGTGAGCGAGGCATCGCCCGGCACCACCGTCGAATAAACCGTGCCATCGCTGCCGACGTAGCGCACACTTTCTCCGTCGATGGTGGCCTTGACCACTTCGCCACCATCCACGGCGGCGAGGAATTCTGAATAATTCACCTGTTTAGAGGCCATGGTGCTCTGGCCATTCGAGAACAGGTTGAACAAGGCCAGGATCAGCAAAAACAGCACGATCCAGAAGGCGAAGTTTTTCGCGTTGCCCAAGTCGGTCTCCCTTGAAGAAAATGCCGCGCGGAGCCGGCGCGTGCGGGTTTCCTCTAAAATAGGGAGGATACGCCCATGTTCAATGCGATAATATGGATGTGAAGAAATCGCCGCCGGGTGCGTCGATTACCGCCGAGAAGCCATTTGCCATTCCAGCGCCCGGGGCGGCGATCAACCTTTCACCCTGCCATACGGCGGGGCTGGCCATCAGCGCGGGGCGGGGGAGCCCGGTCTCGCGCCAGCCGGGGCAGTGTTTCAGCGCTGCACCGAGCGCGCGGATGGTAAGCCCCTCGCCCGGCCCGGTGATCCGCCAGCGGCTATCCCACATCCGGTCAATGGTGGTTTGGAGATCCTTTACGGCATTGAATTCGCGGGTGATTCGCACGGTGGCGCGGTCACGCGTCACCAGACAGCCGTGAAGTGTGTGTGGCTTGCAGGCATCAATGGCGCGTTCTAGCTGCGCGAGGGCCTCGCGCCGGGGGGCATAGGCCGCGCTCGATATCCAGACCAGCGCTTGGGCCAGCAGCCGGCGCCGGATCTCGGCATCTGTCGCCAACAGGCCGGGCGCTGCAAACACCACGTCGCCGCCCTCGATCCGGGCAATGCGATCGGCGGTCTCGCGGCTGTAGCGTTTCAGCGCCGCGCTGGCGGCGGCGAGGTTGCGCGCCACGCCCTGCAGCGTGGCCCGGTCGATGCCAAGCGGCGCGAGCGCGTCGAGCGCGCGGCGCGCCTTCACCCGGTCAAAACCGTCGTCCTCGTTCGAGGGATCTTCGCGCCAGCCAAGCCCGTGGCGGGTGAGAAAGCCGCGCAGTTCTGCCCGTGTGAGCGCCAGCATCGGGCGCCAGAACCGGGTGCCATCACGGGCAAACACGCTCTCCATCGCGGCCAGTCCGTCAACACCGGCTTCGCGCGCCAGCCGCATCAGCAAGGTCTCGGCCTGGTCGTCCTGCGTGTGCCCGAGCGCCACGGTATCGAGCCGATGCCGCGCAGCCCAGCCCCCGAGCAGCCGGTAGCGCGCGGCGCGGGCCTCGGCCTGCAGGTTTCCTAGCCCGTCCCAGCCGCGCCAATGGAGCGTTTCATGCGGAATATCGAGGGATTGACAAGTTTCGGCCACGAAGGCCGCCTCCTCTGCCGCCGCCGCGCGCAAGCCGTGATCGACGGTCGCTGCCCGCAGCGCCACACCACGCGCGTCGGCGCAGAGTTTCAGCAGGTGCAGAAGCGCCATCGAATCGCCACCACCCGAAACGGCAACGCCGAGCCGCGCCACCCGGGGCCAGTGCGGGGCATTGCAGATTTGCTGATGGGCCAAGGCATCCGCCTCGGTCAGTTGCATCCCAGGTTGGCCCGCGCCTGCGCCGCCTCGGCCACTGCGGCAGCGCTGGGAAAGCGGCTGGGCACTTCGCCCAGCGTCACGCAAGCCTCGGTGATCTGGCCAAGCTCGCCCAGCGCCACGCCAAGCTTCAGCAGCGCGTCGGGCGCGCGCGGGCCCTGTGGAGACCCCGAGAACGAGGCAAGATAGGCGCGCGCAGCGTCGGCCACCTGGCCAAGCTCGCTCAGCGCCTCGCCACGCAGATAGCTGGCCTCGCCGCTCATCGGCCCGCCGGGGTAGGCATCGAGGAAGGTGGCAAACAGCGCCGCCGCCTCGTCGACCCGGCCCTCTTCAAACACGCCAAGCGCCGCTTCGAAATCGGCCTGTTCGGCCACCGCGAGCTGGCCCGTTCCCGGCGCCGCCGGGTCGGCGGGCATGGCCGATGCGATGGCGGTGGCCACCTCCGGCAGCGCGCCGCCGCCGAGCGCAGGCGTATCGCCAAGGCTGCCGATATCGCACTCGTCTTCCAACTCACAGAGCCGGAACTCGAGATCGCCCACCCGGTTGGTGCCATCCTTCACCACCTGGTCGATGCGGTATTGCAACTCTTCGGTCTTGTCGGTGAGCCGGGTAAGCTGCGATTCGAGCCCGTTGACGCGGTCGAGCAGCGAGCCGCCCGCGCCTGCGCCGGTGGCGCCCCCGGTGGTGTTGAGCTCGCTTTTCAAACGCTGGATCTCGACGTAAAGCACGGTGAGCTCCTGGCGAATGTCAGCCAGCGTCTGCGCCCGATCCTGCGCCGCGAGCGGGCCCGCGAAGGCCCCCGCAAGCATCCCCGCCGCGATCAACACCGTCAGTCGTTTCATATCACGCATCCCTCACCATTACCCGTGTCAGACACCCGCGCCCGCCGTCAGCACCGTCACTGCGCGGCGGTTCTGGTTGTAGCAGCTTTCATCCGAACAGATCGCCAGCGGGCGCTCCTTGCCGTAGGAAATCGTCTTGAGCCGCGCCGGTGCAACGCCACGATCGATCAGAAAATCCTGCACCGAGCTGGCCCGGCGCGCGCCCAGCGCGAGGTTGTATTCGCGGGTGCCCTGCTCGTCGGCGTGGCCTTCGATGATCGCCGAATACTCCGGGTTTTCCGTCAGCCAGGCGGCCTGCTTGGTGAGCACGTCCTGCGCCTCGGGGCTGAGCGTCGACTGGTCGACGGCAAACAGCACGCGGTCGCCGATGGTCTGGTTGAAATAGGCCGGGCTGGTCGGGTCGGACGCCGAGCCGGCCGCGATGCCGGCCGCGCCGGCACCCAGCGCGTCATCGCCAAACCGCTTGTTCTTGTCGCAAGCGGTGAGCGCCAGCGCCGCCACCAACATCACCGCGATCGTGAGCTTGTTCATGTTTTCCATCCTGTAATTCGGGTTTTGGTCGGCTCGTTTGCGCAACCATAGCAGAGGCCTGGGCAAAAGGGAATCGGCTCAGTTCTGCAACGGGCCCCAAGCCGGGTCGGAGGCCGCGCCAGGAGTGGCGACGCGGCGCAGGTTGCGCCCCGATATATCCACCGAGTAGAGCGCTGCCTCGCCGCTCTCGCCCTGGCTTTCACGGGTAAAGATGATCACCCGGCCGTTGGGCGACCAGCTCGGCCCCTCGTCGAGGAACGATGCGGTGAGCAACCGCTCCTCGGAGCCGTCGGTGCGCATCACGCCGATGTGAAAACGCCCCGCGTTCTGCTTGGTAAACGCGATCAGATCGCCGCGCGGGCTCCAGACCGGGGTGCCGTAGCGGCCCTGGCCAAAGCTGATCCGCGTCGCCTCGCCGCCCGAGGCCGCCATGACGTAAAGCTGCTGGGTGCCCGACCGATCACTCTCGAAAACGATCTTGCTGCCGTCGGGGCTGAACGAGGGCGCGGTTTCGATCGACGGGTCTTGCGTGAGCCGGCGCAGATTGCCGCCGTCGATCGCCATCGCGTAGATATCGCTGTTGCCGCCCTGCTCGAGCGAAAACACCACCGAGCCGCCATCTGGCGAGAACCGCGGCGCAAAGGTCATGTTGGCGTCTTGTGCGCCCAGCACCACGCGGTTCACCGAGGCCACGTCAAGCAGCATGATCCGCGGGCTGCCGCTTTCGTAGGAGGTGTAAAGCACCCGGTCGCCGGTGGGCGAAAACCGTGGCGCGAGCACAAGCGACCCCGAGTCGGTCAGATACTGCACGTTGGCGCCATCGTAATCCATGATCGCCAGCCGCTTGAGGCGGGCATTTTTCGGCCCCTGTTCGCTGACGAACACCACCCGGCTATCGAAATAGCCACCCTCGCCGGTGATTCGGGAATACACCACGTCGGCCACCTTGTGGGCGATCCGCCGCCAGCCCGCAACGGTGCCGACAAACTGCAGCCCTTCGCCAAGCGGCGCGCCGGAAAACACATCGAACAGCCGGAATTTCACCACCACGTTGCCGCCCGACACGTCAACCGCGCCTGTAATCAGCGCCTGGGCGTTGATCGCCTTCCAGTCGGAATAGGCCACCGGGGCATCGAAGCTGGTGACGGACGAGATATAGGCCGTCGCCGGGATTTCGCGGAACAGCCCGGTGCCGGCGAGGTCTGCCGCCACCACCCGGGTGATCTCGGCGGCATATTGCGCGCTCTCGCCCGCGGCGCCGACGAAACCGGGTATCGCAAACGGCAAAGGCTCGATCACGCCCTCGTCGATCACGATTCGCAACGGCTCCGCCCGCGCTGGAGCGGTGGCCACGGGAGCAAGGCCGGTTATGGCCAGTGCGATAGTCAAGATACGAATGATGTTCATCATGCCCTCTCGGATAGCGGCTTAGCCGTCTTTTTCAGGTTTCGCCACGGGCAACGCAGGCCCGTCAGCAGATTTCGGCCAAGAGCCGGGCGCACGCAATGACGCACCATCACCGGATCCTCATGTTGTTCGGATCGAAGGTCATTTCGATCTCGCGCCAGTGCTCATATTTCTCCGCCGGCAGGGGAAAACCGGTCGCGCCGCAGCGGATCACCGCACGCCGGGCCGCCTCGAAGGCACGGCTCGTCGCAGTGGCTTCGCCTGTGGACGACATTAGCTCGACGGATTCGGGCCGGCCATCGCGTGCCATCTTCACCATTACCACCACCGTAGTCCTGAGCGCGTCGGTCGAGAGGCTGCCCACGTTCCAGCATCGCTGCACCGCCACCCGCAGCCCGTCGCGCTCGCCGCGGGTGAGCGGCGGGCCGGAGGCGGCGGGCGCGGCCACCTCGCCCGGAACGTTGGCCAGCGCGTCGCCCACGGCGCTGTCGATCGCAGTGTCGAGCGCAGTGTCGAGCGCGGGGGCCGGCTCG
>MNZL01000004.1 GCA_001873585.1 Rhodobacterales bacterium CG2_30_65_12
GATCGGCCGCATTGGCGGCCCCCCCTTGAAGGCCCGCCTCGCCCGCGCCCCGGCCCGCGCCGCCGTGCTCGCGCGCGCCGAAGCACTTGTTGACCGCCACGGCGGGCTGGGCGTGTTTTTCTCCACCTGGGCGGTGGCGCCGCTTGGGCCTTGGGTTAATTTCATCGCCGGGGCGACTGGGCTCGGGTGGGTCCGGTTCACCCTGGCCGACATTCCGGGCGAGGTGGTCTGGATCGTGCTCTACATCGGCCTTGGCTACCTTTTCGCCGCGAATATCGCCCTGGTCGCGGACGTGATGGGCGACGTGGTGGGGCTGATCGTGGCGCTGGTGGTGGCGCTGGCGGCGGGGCTGTGGATTCGCGCCGTGCTGAAGGCGCAAAAGCTTCGCGCTTCGCAGAAGGCGGCTGGCTGACCCCTTCCCCGTTGCCGCGCGCTACCCCATATTGCGCCTATGTTGAAGCTCACCCCGCTCCTCCTCGCCCTCGCTTATGGCGTCTTGATGTATCGCTTCTCCGCCTGGCGGCTGGGGCGCGAGCTCGATGACAAATCCACCGAGCTTGCCGACCTGGCGCTGAAACGGCTCACCGACCGGATGGCCGCCGCGCTCGATCTGCCGCGCATCCGCGTGCATATCTATGAGGTCGAGCCGATCAACGGGCTGGCCGCACCCGATGGGCGGATCTTCATCACCCGGGGCTTCTACCAACGCTACCGGCAGGGGGTGGTAACGGCGGAAGAGATCTCAAGTGTCATCGCGCATGAACTCGGCCACGTGGCACTCGGCCATTCGCGCCGCCGGATGATCGACTTTTCGGGGCAGAACGCGCTGCGGATGGCGCTTGGCTTGGTACTGGCGCGGGTGCTGCCCGGGATCGGACCGCAAATCGCGGGGGCGCTCACCTCGCTGCTCGTCGCCCGGCTTTCTCGCGGGGACGAGTTTGAAGCCGATGCCTATGCCACGGCGCTTCTGGTGAAAGCCGGGATCGGCGCCGGCCCGCAAAAATCGCTGTTCGGCAAGCTCGACCAGCTCAGCGCCGGGCGCGGCGGCGCGCTGCCCGCCTGGTTCATGTCGCACCCGAAAACCGAAGACCGGATCGCCGCGATCGAGGCCAACGAGGCAAAGTGGCGCAACTGACCGCCACCCGCACCGCGCGCGATCGAAGGGTGCCGCGCAAACGCATTCCAATATTCAGATCACCGGTTTTCCGTTAAGATTTGTGTTCGAGCCCTGTCTTTGCAGGGTTTTTCTTTGCCTCGGGGGCCACGTGGCAAGGCTTGCCGCTCAGATCCCGCGCCGCGTCCAGCCCCAGAGGCTGAGGATTTCCACCGCCACATGGGCCCCCGCCACCGCCGTGATCGCGGCGGTATCGAATGGTGGCGAGACCTCGACCACATCGCCGCCCACCAGTTTCACCCCGGCAATGGCGCGCAGGATCGCGGCCGCCTGGGCGGTGCTGAGCCCACCCCAGACCGGCGTGCCGGTGCCGGGGGCGAAGGCGGGATCGAGCGCGTCGATATCGAAGGTGAGATAGGCCGGATGATCGCCCACCACCTCGCGGATACGGTCGGCCACCAGCTCCGGCCCGATCCGGTGCGCCTCGGCGGCATCAATGACGTGCAGCCCGAGCGTGTCTTCCACCGTGGTGCGAATGCCCACCTGGATCGACCGGTCGGGCACGATCAGCCCTTCCTTGACCGCCTTGTAGACGAGGGTGCCATGGTCGACACGGGCCGGATCGTCGTCGCGCCAGCTATCGGTGTGGGCGTCGAACTGGATCAGCGCGAGCGGGCCATGCTTTTTCGCGTGGGCGCGCAGGATCGGCAGCGTCACCGAGTGATCGCCGCCAAGCGTGACCACGGCGCAATCCTGTGCGAGGATGCCGGCGATATGCGCTTCGAGCCGGGCCGGAAAATCGGCCGGCGCGGCATAATCGAACGCCATGTCGCCATAATCGGCGATGGCAAACGCGCTCATCACGTCATAGCCCCAGCCATAGGGCGCATCGGGGCTTTGCAGCGCCGAGGCTTCGCGGATCGCGCGGGGGCCGAGCCGGGTGCCGGGCCGGTTCGTCACCGCCTGATCGAACGGCGCGCCGGTGATGCAGATATCGGCCTCGCTCAGATCCTTGGTGAAGGTCCGGCGCAGGAAGGTGGGCAGGCCCGAAAACGTGTTCTCGAAGCTCGGCCCCTTCATGCCCTTGCGGGTCAGCGCGGTATCGACCTGGGTTTTGGCGTCTTCCAATGCCATGTTCTATCCTCCACAAACGCGGTTTGATGACCACGTGATACGGCGTGTCAAAACGCCGGTTTTGCTCACACCGGGTTCAGGGTTTCGACGAGACGGGCGAAGAAGCTCGCACCGACCGGGGCGATCTCGTCGTTGAAATCGTATTCGGGGTGATGCACCGAAGGCCCACCGCCCTGGCCGAGAAACAGGAAAGCGCCGGGGCGGGCTTCGAGCATGTAGGAAAAATCTTCCGCCCCCATTTCGCGGTCGCGGGCCATCTCAACCGCGTCCGCTCCTGCTACCCCGCGCGCCACTGCGGCGGCTTTTTCAACCTGCTCGGCGTGGTTCACCGTGGGCGGGTAGCCACGCTCATAATCAAGCGTGGCTTCCACGCCATAAGCCGCCGCCGATCCGGCGACGATCTCGCCGATGCGGCGCTCGACCATATCGCGCACCTGCGGGCTAAACGTGCGCACGGTGCCGCCGACGAAGGCGCTCGCCGGGATCACGTTGTCGGCCGAGCCCGATTGCACCATCGTCACCGAAACCACGAGGTCTTCACGCGGATTGTGATTGCGGCTTACGATGGTCTGGCAGGCTGTGGCGATGGCCAGCGCCGGCGGGATCGGGTCCACCGCCTCGTGCGGATAGGCGCCGTGGCCGCCCTTGCCGGTGATCGGCACGCGAAAGGTATCAACCGCCGCCATGATCGGCCCCGGCGTGGTGGAAAAATGCCCCTCAGCCAGGCCGGGATCGTTGTGCAGGGCATAGACCTCGTTAATCCCGAAGCGCTCCATCATGCCTTCTTCCACCATGATCCGCCCACCACCGATATCCTCTTCGGCGGGCTGAAAGATCAGCGCGACCCGGCCCGTAAAGCGCCGTGTTTCGGTCAGGTAGCGCGCGGCGCCCAGCAGCATGGTGGTGTGTCCGTCATGGCCGCAGGCGTGCATCCGCCCCGGCACGGTGGAGGCATGCGGCAGGCCGGTTTGCTCGTCCATCGGCAGCGCATCCATATCGGCGCGCAGGCCCGTGGTCTTGCCCGGCCCCTGCCCTTCGATGATCGCCACCACGCCGCTCGTGGCGATGCCTTCGTGAATCTCGTCCACGCCAAACTCGCGCAGTTTTTCCACCACGAACGCGGCCGTCGCGTGGCAATCGAGCTTCAGCTCGGGGTGGGCGTGCAGCCAGCGCCGCCAGGTTTTCATGTCGTCGGCGAAGTCGCCGATGCGGTTGACGATGGCCATGGGTTTCCGCCCTTCGCGCGCTTTGCTATGGACCCTGAGAGTTCCCCGAAAATGAGGTGCGGCGCAATGGGCAAAACTTCCGACGAGATCGTGCATGACCCCGAGGGCGGGATCGACCGGCTGGTGGAAATCATGGCCCGTCTGCGCGACCCTGCCACCGGCTGCCCCTGGGATGTGGACCAGAGTTTTGCAACCATAGCGCCCTACACGATCGAGGAAGCCTACGAGGTGGCCGACGCGATCGAGCGCGAGGCTTGGGACGAGTTGAAAGGCGAGCTGGGCGATCTTCTGTTTCAGTCGGTGTTTCACGCCCGGATGGCCGAGGAGGCGGGGCTGTTCAGCTTCCACGACGTGGCCAGGGGCATGGCCGACAAGATGGTGGCGCGCCACCCGCATGTGTTTGGCAACCAGTCCGGAGTGGATAGTGCCGAGGCTCAGACCGAGAACTGGGAGGCGATCAAGGCCGCCGAGCGGGCGGGCAAGGCTCAGCACGGGGTGCTCGATGGCGTTGCGGTTGGCCTGCCCGCGCTCCTGCGCGCCTACAAGCTGCAAAAACGCGCCGCCCGGGTGGGGTTTGACTGGCCCGACATCGCGCCGGTGCTCGACAAGGTGGTGGAAGAAGCGCGCGAGGTGGCCGAGGCGCGCGCCGAGCTATCGCAGGATGCCGTTACCGAAGAGGTGGGCGATCTGCTCTTCGTGCTGGCCAATCTCGCCCGCCATCTCGGCGTCGAGCCGGAGGCGGCGCTGCGCCGGGCCAACGCCAAATTCATTCGCCGTTTCGAGGCGATAGAGGCCATGCTTGCGGCGAGGGGCAAGCGCCCCGAAGGCAGCAGCCTCGACGAAATGGATGCGCTCTGGGAGGCGGTGAAGGCGGTGGAACGCGGGATTTAGAATTAACCTAATGTTTTTGTCAGGTATTGACCTGAGTAATTTACTCAGATTTGATGAGCGCACCGAAAACGCAAGGAGTCGCAGATGATAACCCGGCTATCCCTCACCGCCGCCCTCACGCTGGCCACCGCTCTGCCGGCGCTGGCGGAGGTCAACGTCTATTCCTACCGCCAGCCGGAGCTGATCCAGCCGCTGATCGACGCGTTTACCGCCGAAACCGGGATCGAGGTCAACATTGCCTTCCTCAACCAGGGGCTCACCGAGCGGCTTGAGGCCGAGGGCAAGCGCACGCCGGCCGACATCATCCTCACCGCCGACGTGCAGCACCTTGCCGAGGCGGTCGCGGCCGGGGTGACGCAAGCGGTCGAGAGCGATGTTCTCACCGCCAACGTGCCCGAAGCCTTCCGCGACCCCGACAATCACTGGTTCGGCCTCACCTCGCGCGCCCGCGTCGTCTACGCCGCGCGCGATCGGGTGGCGCCCGGCGAGGTGACGACATACGAAGATCTCGCCAACCCGAAGTGGAAGGGCCGGATCTGCACCCGGTCGGGCACACATCCCTACAACACCGCCCTGACCGCGGCGATGATTGCCCACCATGGCCGGGACGCGGCGAAAACCTGGCTTGAGGGGCTCAAGGCCAACCTCGCCCAGAAGCCGCAGGGCAACGACCGCGCACAGGTGAAATCGATCTGGGCCGGTGAATGCGATATCTCGCTCGGCAACACCTATTACATGGGCGAAATGCTCGAAGACGAGGAACAACGCGCCTGGGCCGAAGCAGTGCGGATCGACTTTCCGGTGTTCGAGGGCGACGGCACACATGTGAATATCTCCGGCGTGGCGATGACGAAATACGCCGGGCACCCCGACGATGCGCTGGCCTTCATGGAATTTCTCACCTCGCCCGAGGCGCAGGCGATCTATGCTGCGGCCAACCACGAATACCCGGTTTCGCCGCAGGCCGAACCGTCGGCGATGGTGGCAAGCTGGGGCAGTTTCACCGCCGACAATATCGACCTGATGGGGCTTGCGGGCGCGCGCAGCGAAGCGCTGAAACTGGCGCAGGAAGTCGATTTCGACGGCTGAGGAAGCGCGGGCGGCGGTCAGCCGACATCGCCACAGACCTCGCGGATGCGCCCGGCCTGCGCCTCGACCATGCGCTCGCCCTCCGCGATCGCCTCGGTGCCACGGTAGAGTTCGAGCACGGTCAGATCGGTGAACGCGGCATCGAGCTCGATGTGCGGTGGCTCACCGGCAAGGCGGGCGCGGCGGATCGTTTCGGTCATCACGTCGATGGCGGCGGTGAGCACGTCGAAGTAATTGGGCGTCGCCGCCCGAGCCTGCGCTTCGCTGTCGAGTCCGAGCAGATCGTGCAGCGCCTCCGGCACCATGGTGGCGAGCCAAGGCTTGCCCGGCTTTGGCTTTGGTGGCGTCCAGATCCGCCCGCGCGGCTTGGCGTTGGGGTTAACGGCAATGATCACCTCCGCACCCATGGCGCGAACCGCCGAAACCGGCACCGGGTTGGTCAGACCGCCATCAAGCAAGAAACGCCCGTCGATCTCGACCGGGCTCATCACCCCAGGAATGCCTGCAGAAGCGCGCACAGCCTTGTAGCTCGGCCCCTTGTCGAGCCAGATCTCGCGCCCCGTGCCCATGTCGGTGGCGATCGCGCAAAACCGATGGGCCAGGTCTTCGATCCGGGGCGCGATGCCGATCTCTTCCAGCACCGTCTCGATCTGGCGCGCCTCGACGAGACCGCCCGAGCGCAACCGCACGTCCATCATCGCCACGAACCGCCCCGGCGTGAGCGCGCGCACCCAGTCTTCCAGCGCGTCCAGCCGGTCGGCGGCCCAGGCCGCGCCCACCACAGCGCCAATCGAGGTGCCGGCCACCACGTCGGGGCGCAGGCCAAGCTTTTCCAGCCCGCGCAGCACGCCGATGTGGCACCAGCCGCGCGCACCGCCCGAGCCAAGAGCGAGGCCGATTTTGGGTGGGTTTCTCATGGTGGAAGACTGCGCCGACAGGGCGCGGCTGGCAAGTCATCGCGTCAGGGCGCCGCCCCTGCCCCGGCTCATCGAGGTGCGCGGCGCGGGCGGTGGCCGCGCCCCCGCGCGAAATCACCCCGCTTGCGCCACAATCCGGCACAAATCCTGCCGCGAATCCATGCACAATCTGGGCCATCGCCAGCGATTGAACAGGGATTGAAAACAATGCATCTCACCGAAACCGGCCTGACCGACACCACCGAAGCCCTCGCCTTTGCGCGCGCCGAGCGCCGCAGCTGCCTGTCAGACCGCGAATGGCGCTTTCGTTTGCAGGGCTACGGCTACGACATCCGCCAGACCGCGCGCGGCCGGATGCTGACCATGCTCACCAGCGGCCGCGAGCTTGGCGCGCTGGACGCCTGATCGCTTTGAACTGCCTCAGCCACGGAACCCCGTCGCCACGACAAATTTTTCCGACGAGTCCGCCCGGCTCGCGCCCGGCTTGATATTCGCCACCTTGGCAAAGCGGTTTTTCAGGAGCTTCTGCAGGTCGCCCTCGGCGCCCCCGGCCAGCACCTTGGCAACAAAGGTGCCGCCCTCGTCGAGCACGTCGAAGGCGAGCCAGGCCGCCGCTTCGCCAAGCGCGATGATGCGCAGATGGTCGGTCTGCTTGTGGCCGGAACTGGCCGCCGCCATATCGCTCATCACCACGTCGGCCTTGCCGCCAAGCCAAGCCTTCACTTGTTCGTCGGCATCGTCGGCCATGAAATCGAGCGCGTGGGCCTCGGCCCCGGCCACCGGCTCGACCTGCTTGAGATCGACGCCGAGCACCGTGCCCCTGGGCTTGCCCGGCATGTCGCCGAGCGCATTCACCCGCGCCACCGCCACCTGCAGCCAGCCGCCCGGCGCGCAGCCAAGATCGACCACCCGCGCGCCCGGTTTGAAGAAGCCATACTTGTCGTCGATTTCGAGAATCTTGAAGGCGGCCCGGCCACGATAGCCCTCGGCCTTCGCCCGCTTCACATACGGATCGTTGAGCTGGCGCTCCAGCCAGAGGGTCGAGGAAAGCTTGCGCCCGCGCGCGGATTTCACCTTCACCTTGAGGGCGCGTTCACCGCGCCCGGATGTGCCAGCTGGTTTTTTTGTCACGCGCCCGCTCCTGTGCCGCCCCGACATAGCCCCGGGCAATGATGCGCGCAACAAGACAGGCTCACAACACGCCGTCTTCCAGCACCCCGTCGGAACTCATCTGGCTGTAGAGCAGCCCTTCGCGCAAGCCCCGGTCGGCCACGCTGAGCCGATCAGTGGGCCAGATCCTGAGCAGGGCCTGCAGAATCGCCGCGCCCGACATGATCAGCGCCTGCCGATCCCTGCCGATCCGCGGATCGTGGCGCCGCCCCTCGGGGCCGGCGCGCAGGTAGCCATGGATCACCTTGTCGATCTGATCCGAGGTCATCCTCAGCCCGTCCACCTTGTTGCGGTCGTAGCGATTGAGGCCAAGGTGGGTGGCGGCCACGGTGGTAACGGTGCCCGAGGTGCCGATGATCTGGAAGCCGTCGCGCGGCGTTGCTGCACGGTGGAACGGCGAAAACCCGTCGAGCTGCTCTTCGAAGAACACGCTCATCAACGCGAAGCGCCCGATGTCATCGTCAACATCGTCGAACTGCTCGCGCAGCGTCGCCACACCCCAGGGCACACTGATCCAGTCCACCACCCGGGCTGCCGGAAACGGGCCGGGATCGCCGGTGAATCCCGATTTCAGCCGCATGATCGCGCGTGGCCGCTCGGCGGTGGGCACTTTGGCAAGGTCGATCCACACCAGCTCGGTCGAACCGCCGCCGATATCGACCACCAGCAATTGCTCGGTGCGGGTCGAAACCAGCGGCGCGCAGGAGATCACCGCCAGCATCGCCTCTTCCTCGGGCTTGATGATTTCCAGCCTGAGGCCGGTCTCGCGCTCGACGAAAGACATGAAGCTGGCCGCATTGGAGGCCCGCCGGCACGCCTCGGTGGCGACGAGGCGCATGCGGCTGACGTCGTGTTTGCTGAGCTTGCGCTTGCAGATTTTCAGGGCCTGCACCGTGCGCGACATCGACGACCGCGACAACCGCCCCGAGCCGCCGAGCCCCTGGCCGAGGCCAACCGACTTGGAAAAGGAATCGATCACATGAAACTGACTGCCGTTGGGTTGGGCAATCAGCATCCGGCACGAGTTGGTGCCCAGATCCAGCGCCGCATACAGGCTATCCGGATCGGGTGGTATGGGCGCGGGGGGCTCAACCGCTTTCGGGAACGCGCCCGCACCATCGGAGCGCTTGGGCGCCATCAGTCACGCCCTCCATTTCGAGTTACCCACAAGGTAGTGTCACGCCGGCGTTCTGGCAAGCGCCACGGCCAGCGGTGAAGATGATCATGAAGTTTTTTCATGCCCGGCCCCCTTGGCCCGGCGCGCCTGCACTGACAAACAGGCGCCGAGGTCGCGTTCCGGCGGGCCTTGGTCGAAAACCACCCCTGCCGGCCATTCGGCCTCGCGTATGGGAGAAGAAACCCGGGAAGGAGAAGAACAGCAGATGCCCCTCGTTACCATCGTCTATTGGCGCGAAATTCCGGCGCAAGTGATCGTCGGCAAAGGCCGCGCCGCCGCCAAGCGCCCGCTGCCTGAGCGATTCGAGCAGGCGATCGACCGCGCGGCCATGAAGGCGGGGCTTGCCGGCACCGGGGATTACCTGGCCGAATGGCGCCGGGCTGCGCCGGTTGAGATCGCCGGCGATCCTGCCGAGATCGCGGCGGCCGAGACCGCCCGGCTCGATGCCGCCTATGGCCCTGCCCGGCTGAAGGCGCTGATCGACAGCGCGGGCCGGGCATGAGCCCCGCCCAAGCCGAGAGGACAAGCCCGATGCCCGCGCTTTTGTTTGACCTTGACGGCACCATGCTTGTCTCCGACCCGATCCACGAGGCGGTCTTTCGCGAGCTGCTCAGCGAGCGCGGCGTGGCGGTGGCGGAAGATTTCTACGTCACCAAGGTGCATGGTCGGACAAACCTCGACATTTTCGCCGACCTGCTCCCCGACGATCCCGACCCGAAGGCGCTGGACGAGCTGAAAGAGGCGATGTTTCGTGCCCGGTTGCCGCACCCCTACCCCGCCATGCCCGGTCTGGCCGAACTTGTGGCGCAGGCCCGTGCGAATGGCTGGGGCCGTGCCGTTGTCACCAACGCGATGCGCAAGAATGCCGAGGCCATGCTGGCGGCGATCGGGCTCAGAGATGCGTTCGAGACCATTGTCGTGGCCGACGAATGCGCCCACGGCAAGCCGCACCCCGCCCCCTACCTCGAAGCGATGCGCCAGCTCGGCGTTGCCGCCGAAGACTGCATCGCGTTTGAAGACAGCGCCGCTGGCGTGCGCGCCGCTGCCGCCGCCGGCGCGCTTACTCTCGGCATCCGCTCCGCCCTCGACGATGCCACCCTGCGCGCCGCCGGCGCTGTGGCGACGCTCGCCGATTTCACCGACCCCGCGTTGCCGGATATCCTCGGCCGCGCCTTTGCAGGAGGATCCCCGCATGACCCGCACCGTGCTTGAAAGCAAAACCAAAACCGTCACCATCGGCTTCGACGAGCCATTTTGCGTGATCGGCGAACGTATCAACCCCACCGGCCGCAAGAAGCTCGCCGCCGAGCTTGAAGCGGGCGATTTTTCCACCGTCGAGCGCGATGCGCTGGCGCAGGTTGCCGCCGGGGCCAACGTGCTCGACGTGAACGCGGGCGTGGTGTTCAACACCAACCCCGACCCGAACCAGACCGAGCCGCCGCTGATGCGCAAGATCCTCACCCTGGTGCAGGGCCTGGTTGACGTTCCACTGTGCATCGACAGTTCGGTGCCCGGCGCGCTCGAGGCCGGGCTCGCGGTGGCCGAAGGCCGGCCGCTGGTCAACTCGGTGACCGGCGAGGAAGAGCGGCTTGAGCGCGTGCTGCCGCTGGTGAAGAAATACAACGTGGCCGTGGTGGCGATCTCGAACGACGATACCGGCATCTCCGAAGACCCCGACGTGCGCTTCGCGGTGGCCAAGCGGATCGTCGAGCGCGCCGCCGATTTCGGCATCCCGGCGCATGATATCATCGTCGATCCGCTGGTGATGCCGATCGGCGCGATGGCGACCGCCGGCAAACAGGTGTTTACCCTGGTGCGCCGGCTGCGCGATGAGCTTGGCGTCAACACCACCTGCGGCGCGTCCAACATCTCGTTCGGCCTGCCCAACCGCCATGGCGTCAACACCGCCTTCCTGCCGATGGCCTATGCCTCGGGCATGACCAGCGCGATCATGAACCCGCTGGCGTTGCCGGTGACGGCAGCGAAAATCGCCGAGAAAAAGGCCGTGGTGGAAGCCGCCGGGATCGTGCTGCCGGCCGACATCGACGATGAAACCTTCGTCACCCTGTTCGGCCTCGGCTCAACACAATATCGCCCCGGCAAGGAGATCGAAGCGATCCGCGCCGCCAACCTCCTGCTCGACAGCGACCCCCACGGCGCCGACTGGATTGCCTTCAACAAGCCCGGCGGTGGCGGTGGCGCGGGCGGCGGACGTGGCGGGCGGCGCGGCGGTCGGCGCGGGCGCGCCT
>MNZL01000137.1 GCA_001873585.1 Rhodobacterales bacterium CG2_30_65_12
GGTCGACATGGACGTGGCCGACGACACCGGCGTGGTCTGGCATTGCGGCCAGGCCCCGATGTCGATGCGCGACCCTCAGGTGCCCGCCGAAGCCACGATCCATACCAACCGCCGCCAGCCGCTGCTGTACCAGTTTACCCTCAAGCCCGGTCCCGTCACCTTCCTGCGCATCAGCCAGGCCCACGGTCAGCCGCACATGGTGCTGGGCCAGGGCGAGATGCTGCGCCGTCCAATGGCCTTCACCGGCACCTCCGGCGTGGTCCGCTTCGTGCGCGGCACCGCCGCGGTGCTTGACGATATCATCGCCTCCGGGCTCGAACACCACATGGCGCTGGCCTATGGTGATCACCGGGCCGCTTTGCGCGGCGTTGCCGGGGCGCTCGGGCTTCCGCTTCAGGAGTTGTAAGATGACACTACGATACGGATTGATCGGATCGGGCATGATGGGACAGGAGCATATTCGCAACCTGACCCTGCTCGACGGCTGCGAGGTCACGGCGATTGCCGACCCCGATGCGGCCATGCGCGCGCGATCGGTCGAAACCTCCGGCGGCAAGGCACGCGCCTTTTCCGACTACAAGGACATGCTCTCGTCGGGGTTGGTGGATGCGCTGCTGATCGTCTCGCCGAACGACACCCACCACGCGATCCTGATGGACGTGCTCGATACCGGCCTGCCGATCCTGTGCGAAAAGCCCCTCTGCACCACCACCGCGCATTGTCGTGAGGTGGCACAAAAGGCCGCGGGACGCGCCGCCCCGGTCTGGGTGGCGATGGAATACCGCTACATGCCGCCAGTGCAGCGATTGCTGGCCGAGATCGACGCCGGCACCCTCGGCACGCCCCGGATGATGGCGATCCGCGAACACCGATTCCCGTTTCTCGAAAAGGTCGAAGACTGGAACCGGTTCAACATCCGCACCGGTGGCACGCTGGTGGAAAAATGCTGCCATTTCTGGGACCTGATGCGCTTCACACTGAAAAGCGATCCGGTGCGCGTCTATGCCTCCGGGGCGGCGGATGTGAATCACCGCAACGAACGGTATGACGGACGCACCCCCGACATCATCGACAATGCCTTCGTGACGGTCGATTTTGAAAACGGCGCGCGCGGGATGCTCGATCTGTGCATGTTCGCCGAAGGTGCCGCCTGGCAGGAAGAAATCGCCGTCACCGGCGACAAGGCCCGGGTTGAGGCCCGGGTGCCGGGGCCCGCGCGCTTCGCCGCCGATGGCAGGGAACGGGCCGCCGAGATCGAGATATCCTTTCGGGCCACGAAACAGGTGGTGCGTGAAGAGGTCTCGGTTGACGAGGCAGTGCTGTCGGCCGGCGACCACCACGGCTCGACCTTTTTCCAGCATCAGCGGTTCCGCGATCTGCTGCGCTCCGGCAAGGGCACGCCGGAGGTGAGCCTTCACGACGGGGTCTGGTCGGTCGCCGTCGGCGAGGCGGCGGAGGAAAGCGCGCGCACCGGCCAGGCGATCAGCCTCACGGGGATGGTATGAGCCGTTTTGGCGAGATGCCCGACGGCACCCCCGTCGAACGGGTGACGATCAGGGGCGGCGGGCTTACGGCCCATGTCCTGAGCTATGGCGCGGTGCTCCAGGATCTGCGGTTCAAGGGCCATGACGCGCCGCTGGTGCTGGGATTTCCCGACTTTGCCCCCTACCTCACCCACTCGCCCTATTTCGGGGCCACCGCGGGGCGCTGCGCCAACCGCATCCATGACGGCCATGTGGTGATCGACGGAAAAACCTTTCAGCTCGACCGTAACTTCCTCGGCAAACACATGCTCCACGGTGGCGCGGCCGGCATGGGAAAGCGGGTCTGGCAGATCGACACGCGAGCCGAAGACCGGATCGGGCTCACGCTCACGCAAGAGGACGGCGACATGGGCTTTCCCGGCCGGCTCAAGGCCCGGGTGCGCGTCGCGCTGCTGCCCGGCGGAGTGCTCGATATCCGCATGGAGGCCGAAACCGACGCGCCCACCCTGTGCAACCTCGCCCATCACAGCTATTTCACCCTCGGCGGCGAGACGATTTCCGACCATCTGTTGCAGATCCAGGCGGAAACTTATCTGCCGGTCGATGACGAGCTCATCCCCACCGGCGAAGAGCGGCCGGTGGCGGGCACAAGGTTTGATTTTCGCACCCCCGCGCCGGTGCGCCAGGCCCAGCCGGTCGATCACAATTTCTGCCTCGCCCGCGCCCGTGGGACGCTGCGACCGGTGGCATGGCTGAAAAACCCGGCCACCGGGCTCACCATGGAGCTGCACACCACCGAGCCGGGTTTGCAGGTCTATGACGGCGCCAGGATCGGGGTCGATCTGCCGGGCCTGTCCGGCCAGCCGATGCGGGCACATGCTGGCCTCGCGCTCGAACCGCAGGTCTGGCCCGACGCGAACCATCATGCCGCCTTTCCGCAGGCCCTTCTGCGCCCCGGCGAGACCTATTCCCAACACACGCAATACATCTTTTCGAAGGACACGCCATGACCGACTATTCCCGCTTCGTGCTCGAAAGCAATCTGATCGGCGACCGCTGGACCGGTGCCGACAGCGGCGAGACCATCGCGGTCACCAACCCGGCCACCGGCGCGCAGATCGGCACCGTGCCCGCCAGCGGCGAAGCCGAAACCATGCGCGCCATCGCCGCAGCGAAAGCGGCCTTCGAAAGCTGGTCGAAGAGCGATCTGAGCTATCGCGTGGGGCTGATGAACCGGCTAAACGATGCGCTGCTCGACAATCAGGAAGCCCTGGCCTGGCTGCTCACCTGCGAACAGGGCAAGCCGCTGTTCGAGGCGCGCGGCGAGATCGCCATCGGCGCCGCCTATGTGCGCTGGTTTGCAGAGGAAATCCGCCGCGCCAAGGGCGAGATCGTGCCCGCGCCGACCCGCGACAGGCGGCTGCTCGTCACCCACCACCCTGTCGGCGTGGTGGGCGCGATCACGCCGTGGAACTTCCCCTCGTCGATGTTGGCACGAAAGCTGGCGCCCGCGCTCGCGGCAGGCTGCACCGTGGTCGCAAAGCCCGCCAGCGCCACGCCCTATTCCGGCCTCGCCTGGGGCAAGCTGTGCGAGGAAGCGGGCTTTCCTGCGGGCGTTGTCAACATTCTCACCGGCTCCGCCCGCACCATTGGCGCCACCATCATGGCCAGCCCCGACGTGCGCAAGGTCACCTTCACCGGCTCCACCGAGGTCGGCAAGACGCTGATCCGCCAGTCCGCCGATACGGTCAAGAAGGTGTCGATGGAGCTGGGCGGCAACGCCCCCTTCATCGTCTTCGACGACGCCGATCTCGACGCTGCGGTCGAGGGGGCGATGGTCGCCAAGTATCGCAACATGGGCCAGACCTGCGTCTGCGCCAACCGGTTCTTCGTGCAGGCGGGCATCCATGACGCCTTCGTCAAGCGCCTGGCCGAGGCGACTGGCGCTCTGGTTGTGGGCAGTGGCACCGAAGAGGGTGTGCAGCAAGGCCCAATGATCGATCTGAACGCGGTCGAAAAGGTCGAGACGATGATCGCCGACGCGCTCGACAAGGGGGCAAACGTGGTGACCGGCGGCAAACGCCACGGCAACGGCGGCACCTATTTTGAGCCCACGGTGCTGACCGGTGCGACCGGCGAAATGATGTTCGCCAGCGACGAGATCTTCGGCCCCCTCTCGGCCGTGTTCAGGTTCGAGACCGAGGAAGAAGCGTTGCAGGCGGCCAACGCCACCCGATTCGGCCTCGCGGCCTATGCCTATACCCGCGATCTCGGCCGGGCGTTCCGCCTCAACGAGGGGCTGCAATACGGCCTCATCGGAATCAACGCCGGCCTGATCACCACCGTCGAGGCCCCGTTCGGCGGGCTCAAGGAGAGCGGCCTCGGCAAGGAAGGCGGCAGCCAGGGGCTCGAAGACTATTTCGACACCAAGTACACGGCCATCGCCGGGCTTGGCCTCTGAAAGGGGAGATCATGACCGGTTTTGCAACGCCGGACGCCAGCGTGATCGAGCGGTTGAAAGCGATTGTCGGCCCCTCGGGGTGGCGGGCGCCGGATGACGCGGCGCGCTATTTCGACGATCCGCGCGGACGGTTTCACGGGCGCGGCCATATCGTGCTCCTTCCTGGCGCGACCGAGGAGGTTGCCGCGATCCTGCGCGCCTGCAACGAAAGCTGCACCGGTGTGATCCCCTGGGGCGGTGGCACCGGCGTCGTCGCCGGGCAGCTTTCGCCCGACAGCGATAACGCCGTGATCCTGTCGCTCGAACGAATGAACCGCGTGCGCGAGATCGACGTGCAGGATTTCGCCATGGTGGCCGAGGCAGGCTGCATCCTCGAAAACGCCCATGCGGCGGCGGCGGCGCAGGCAATGATGTTTCCGCTCAGCATGGCCTCCAAGGGATCATGCACCATCGGCGGCAACCTCGCCACCAACGCCGGCGGCATCCAGGTTCTGCGCCACGGAAACGCCCGCGATCTGTGCCTCGGGATCGAAGCGGTGCTGCCCTCCGGCGCGGTGCTCAGCGAACTGGCCCCGCTACGCAAGAACAACACCGGCTACGATTTGCGCCATCTCTTGATCGGCAGCGAAGGCACGCTGGGGATCATCACCGCCGCCACGCTCGTGCTCAAGCCGCTGGACCCCGAGACGGTCACCGCGCTGTGCGCGCTAACCTCGCCGACGCAGGCCCAGCGGCTGTTCGCGGCGCTGCGCAAGCGGCTTGGCGAGAGCCTGTCGGGGCTCGAACTGCTGTCGGGCCTGGGCATCCGCCTTGTCACCCGGCACTTCTCCGCCCTGCGCGATCCATTCGACCAGCCGCACGCCTGGTTCCTTCTGGCCGAGATGTCCGGCCCGGAGGGCCTGCGCGACCGGGTCGAGACGGCGCTGGCGGATTTCCTTCACGAGGATCTGCTGATCGATGTTGTGATTGCTCAGTCCGAGGCGCAACGCGCCAATCTGTGGGAGCTGCGCGAAAGAACCCCCGAGGCCAACCGCGCCGAAGGGGCGTTCTGCAATTCCGACACGTCCGTGCCGCTCAGCCGGATCGACGCCTTCATCGGAGCCACCCACAGGGGCGTGATGGCGATCCAACCGGGCCTTCGGATCAACAGCTATGGCCATATCGGTGATGGCAACATTCACCACAACGTATTTCCGCCCGAAGGGCTGAAAAAAGCCGAATTTCTGGCCGATCACCCCGGACTCGTAGAGACGGTGCGCGAAGAGATCAACCGCGTCACCGATGCCTTCGGCGGTGCGATCAGTGCCGAGCACGGGATTGGGCGGTTGAAGCTGGAGGATCTGGAACGGTACGCCGGATCGGCGAAACTGACCGCCCTGCGCCAGATCAAGGCCGCGCTCGACCCGAACGGCATCCTCAATCCCGGTGCGCTGCTGCGCGGCTGATGCCGTCTCGCGTGAGGCCGCAGCGGCCACATGATCAAATCCGGTCGAGCGGGACAACGGTGCAAACGGCCATGGCGGCATATCCTTTCGCCGCGCTCAATCGCTACACCGCTCCTGTCGCACCGGTCACAGAGGCGTAGGAAAACGCCTCGGGAAAGGGGCTTGCGCTCAGACCCGGATTTGTGCATCAGAGCCGCCTCAACGAAGAAATCGTCGACGGCCTGGCGAATGCCAGACAGAGATACGGGCAAAAGTTGATGACGCTCGATCAGGCGGCGGTGTAGCGTGTCACGCTACATTGACGGTGCGTGAGCACCGCCATGATATGCCGCCTGCTTCAGACCATCACCAACTTTCATCCATATTTTCCACACCCGACACCGGGCGTGGTCTGCACGCGTGGCGCCGTATCCGAGGTACTGTAACCTGAAGTCTGGAACTTCGCTCGAGGTGGGGGCGATGACCCATCTCCTCCATTTGGCTCGCCCAATAGTCCGCGCTGCCGCAGGCTTCAAAAATGACCAGGTTCGGCGCCAGCTGCGACATGAACGCGGAAAATGCACCCGCGTAAGCTTTTTTCTGAACCGAACCTCTCCGGTCGCCATCAACGCGCCGTGAATCTCGAAAACAGACTTTGCCAAATCCACCCAGATCAAAATATCTTTCATCTTGCTGAAAATATCCCGGGGGGACCGGGGGGCTGGCCCCCCGGCCCGGCACCCGCCTATTTCTCGGTAAGCTTGAGCTCGATCCGCCGGTTCGCCGCCAGCGCTTGCTTGCTGTCGCCCGCCGCCACCGGCTGAAACTCGCCAAATCCGGTCGCCGCCAGCCGGCCCGGCGGAAAGCCAAGAACATCAACCATGTAGCTCACCACCGAGAGTGCGCGCGCCTGGCTCAGTTCCCAGTTCGAGGCATAGGGGCTGTTGGCCCCGAGCTTGGTCTTGTCGGTATGCCCGTCGACGCGGATCACCCAGTCGATCTCGGGCGGGATCTCGTCCGACACATCCGAGAGGATCGCCGCCACCCGCGTGATCTGCGCCTTGCCGCCGTCCGACAGATCGGCCTTGCCGGGGGCAAACAGCACTTCGGAGGAAAAAACGAAGCGGTCGCCGACAATCTGCACCCCTTCGCGGGCGCCAAGGATCTCGCGCATCCGGCCAAAAAACTCCGAGCGGTAGTTTTCGAGGTTCCTCGCCTCGGCGGTGAGCCGGCGTGCTTCTTCCTCCAGCCGTTTGCGCTCGGCCTCTTCCAGCTCGGCCCGGGCGCGCTGCTCGGCGGCCACCTGCGCCAGCGCCGTGTTGAGCCGAGAGCCCAGCGCCTCGATCTGCACCTGCGCCTCGGCATCGCGCTGGTCGGCCTCGTCGAGCACCTCCTGCAACGATCCGAGTTGGCCACGCAGCGCCGCGATCTGCTCGTTCAACAGCGCCACCTTGCGCGCGGCCTCCGCGCTCGCCGCCTCCTCCTCGGCAAGTGCCGAGTTGGCCGCCGCCAGCAGTGCCGCGCGTTGTTGGGCTTCGGTCAGCGCTGTCTCGGCCTGTTGTTCGGCGGCGAGCTTGGCAGCGAGCGCGGCCGCAAGCTGATCGCGCAGCGCTTCTTCGCCGCCGACGGCCTCGCGCAGCGTTTCCACGTCGATCAGCGCGGCGGCGAGCTTCGCATCAAGATCGGTGTTTGCCGCTTTCGCCGCCGCCAGCAGGGTGAGGGTTTCCTCCGCCCGGCGGCGCTGCTCTTCCAGCGCCAGCGTCATCGCCGTGAGTTCGGTTTGCGAAGTCGCGAGCTTCTCGCGCAATGCGTCCGCAGCGGCAATTTCGGCAAGCCTGGCAGTTTCCTCCGCGCTCAGCGCAACCTGCGACTCGGCCAGTCGGGCGCGCAAGGCCTCAGCCGCCGCGGCCTCGGCCAGCCGGGCCTTTTCTTCTTGTGAAAGCGCCGTTTCCAGCTCGGTGATCCGGGCGTTCAGCCCGTCCATCGCGCCGGTGCTTTTTTCAAGCCGGGCCAGCGCTTGGGCGAGCGAAGTTTCGGTTTCGTCGGCTTTGGCGGTCATCTCGGCCACCATCGCTTCAAGCGCCGCGCGCTGCGCCGCCGCCAGCCGCGCCGCCTCGGCTTGTGCATCCACCTCGTCGCGGGCGCGGGCGAGCGCGAGGTTGAGCGCCTCCTGCTCGGTGATCATCCGCGCCTCGGCGGCTTCCAGTTCGTCGACCCGGGCCGCCAGCGTATCGCCGCGCTGAAGCGCCGTATCGCGTTCGGCCAGAAGCGAGGCGACCTGCTGCTCGAAGGTGGTGATCCGCGCCGCCCGCGCCGCCAGCTCATTTTCCTGCCCGGCGACTTGGGCATTGAGCGATGCGATCAGCGCCGCCTGGGCCTGCGCCTCGGTACGCGCCTGCCCGAGCGAGGCGGTCAGGGTGCCCACCTCGCCCTCCAGCCGGGCCGCGCGGCTCTGCTCCATGCCCAGCGCGTCGGCCAGTTCGGCGACCTGCGCCGAGAGCGCATCTAGCTCGCTGGCCTGCCCCGAGATCGTCTCGCGCAGCACGAATTGCACCACCATGAAGATGGTGAGCACGAACATCAGCACCAAAAGCAGTGCCGTCATCGCATCGACAAATCCCGGCCAGATCGAGCTTGACACGTTTCGCGTGGCGCGGCGGCTGAGGGCCATGTCAGCCTCGCCCGCCGCCGAGCTGGCGGATCGCCTTGGTGAGATGGGCGATGTCGGCGCGCAGGTCGCTCAAGGATTCCTGCCGCCCGGCGCTCATCTCTTCGAGGATGCGCAGAAGCTGCACGTCGATCGAGCGCAGCCGCATCCGGCTTTCGGCGTCGGCATGAGCACCGCCCGCCTCGGCCTGCGATTCGAGCAGGGCCACCAGCCGCTCCTGGCCATCGGCAATGCGGATCAGGTGCGGGGTAGAGACGCCTTCCGCCTCGATCTGCCGGCTCAACCGGTCCACCGCGTCAGCGAGCTGGCCAAGCCGATCGTCCACCATTGCCCGGCTCACGTCGGACTGGGTGAACATCTGCGCCATCGCCTCCATCTGCTCGGACATGTGCGCTAGCCATGCCCCCGCGCCGCTCGTCTCGCCCGGGGCCTCCGCCTCGCCGGGAGCAAACCCGAGCCGGGTGATCGAGCCCAGCCATTCTTCGAGCTCGCGGTAGAAGCGGTTTTGCCCGTGGGTGACAAAAAGTTCCAGCAGCCCGACCACGAGCGAGCCGGCAAGGCCGAGCAGAGACGACGAAAACGCCGTGCCCATGCCGCCGAGCTGGCTTTCAAGCCCGGACATCAGCCGGTTAAACACCTCCACGCCGCCATCGCCCTCTTCCGGTGCGAGCGAGCGGATCGTGTCCACCATTGCCGGAACGGTTGTGGCAAGGCCGTAGAAGGTGCCAAGAAGACCCAGGAAAATCAGAAGGTTGGTAACGTAGCGGGTGATGTCGCGCTCTTCGTCGATGCGGGTGGCGACCGAGTCGAGGATCGACCGCGCGCTAGCTGCGCCGATCTGCATTTTCGCGCCGCGTCCGCGCAGAAGCCCCGCCAGTGGGGCCAGCAGGCGCGGCGGGTGGCCCGCGTCGTGCCCCGGGCGACTGGCGACGTAGCCTTTCACCCAGCGCACCGACGAGCTCACCTGCACCACCTGCCAGATCGTCGCAAACAGGCCGACGATGAACACAAAAGCGATGAAGCCGTTAAGATAGATATTGGCCAGAAAAACCGGCAGCACCTTGGGAAGCGCTATGTAAACGCCCACCCCCACCAGCGCGAGGGCGACAACGATCAGAACGACCTGCCGCGTCGGTTGGGTAAAATTCGGCTCCGCCACGCGGTCCGGCTGGTCCATGTGGACCCCCTTGCCTGCTCTGTTTCCTGCGCCGCGCAGGATAGGCCCAAGGTGCAGCCGTGCCAAGGTCTTACTCTTAGCCCCGCAGCGCGCGCACGGCAGCGGCCAGCCGGGTCAGCTCAGCATCTTCGATGCCGAGCGCGGCGAGGTGGTGGGCGGTGTTGAACAGGTAGTCCGAGTTCGGCCCGCGTCCGCCCACGGCGCAGGCGATGATCCGCGTCTGCTCCTCAAACGAGAGCCCGCCGCAATATTGGGCGTGGCCGGGGTCGACCACATAGGTAATGGCCTCGATCCGGCGGTCGTCAGCAAGGTCGACACCAAGGCGCTTTTCCTCATAAGCCGCCGAGATCAACTCGCGCTCGCGCAGGTAGGCCAGCGTTTCATCCGCAGCATCCGCCGGCACCCGAAACGCCAGCCCGTCGCAGGCCGCGCCGGGGCTGGCGTCGAGCGCCAGCACCAGCCCGGGGCGCTCGGGCGTGCCGCGATGGTGGATCGACCACATGCAGAAGCTGCGCTGGTAGCCCGGCAGCCGCGCCAGCGCGGTTTCGACATGGGCAAAGCCCGGGTGCCACAGGAGCGAGCCGTAGCCGAAGACCCAGAGATCATTGCCTGTCATGTCGCTGGCCCTCGCCCTGCCCCGCCTGTAGAGTGCTCCCGTCCTGCCAGAGAGAGGCCCCCATGCGCAAGCTCATGCTCGCCGTCACCCTGCTCGTGCTCGCCGCCCTCGGCTGGGGCGGCTACTGGTTTGTCGGCTCCAGCGCGCTGGATCGCAGCCTGGGCGACTGGCTGGAGACGCGCCGCGCCGGTGGCTGGGTGGCCGAAGCGGCCACGCTCGAAACGCGCGGTTTTCCCAACCGGTTCGATACCACCTTCGAGGCGCTTGAACTGGCCGATCCGGGCACCCGCGTGGCCTGGTCGGCACCGATGTTCCAGCTTCTGCAACTGAGTTACCGCCCGGGCCATGTGATCGCGATCTGGCCCGGCACCCAGCGCTTCACCCTTCCCGACCAGCAGATCGACGTGACCAGCGAGGGCTTGCGCGGTTCCTTCGAGGTGGGCGCAGACCTGGCGCTGCCGGTTCTCGCGGTGACGATCGAGGCCCGCGCCGCGCGCCTTGCCTCGTCGCGCGGCTGGCAGACGGCGCTGAGTGCCGGGCAGCTTTCGATGCGCGAGAGCCCCGAGCCGATCGCGCCTTACAGCTACGATCTCTACCTCGACGCTTCCGACATCACCCCCCCGGCGGACACCCTCGCGCGCCTTGGCCAAGCGGTGCGCCTGCCCGATGCCATCGCCCATCTGCGCCTTGCGGGCAGCATCGTCTTCGACAAGCGCTGGGACCGGACGGCGGTGGAAGACGCCCGCCCGCAGCCGCGCCAGATCCGGCTTGACGAGGCTGCGCTGCGCTGGGGCGATCTCGCGCTGCAGGCGTCGGGCACGCTCGACATCGGCGCCGACGGCCAGCCCAGCGGCGAAATCGCGCTGCAGGCGACAAACTGGCGCGCGATCATCGCGGTGCTGGAGGCCAGCGGCCGGATCGAGCCCGCCCGGGTCGCCGCCCTCGCTCGCGGGCTCGACCTGCTCGCCGCGCTCTCGGGCGACCCCGAAATCCTAGATGTGCCGC
>MNZL01000069.1:0-9950 GCA_001873585.1 Rhodobacterales bacterium CG2_30_65_12
AAACCGTCTGGCTCTTCGGCCTGCACGCGGTGCGCGACGCGCTTTTGAACCCGGCGCGTGAAAAACTGCGGCTGATCGTGACGAAAAACGCCGCCGACCGGCTTGGCGAAGCAATTGCCGCCGGCGGCATCGAACCCGAGATTGCCGACGCGCGCCGGTTTGCCGCGCCGATCGACCCGGGCAGCGTCCACCAGGGCGCGGCGCTCGAGGTCAAACCGCTCGACTGGGGCAAGCTCGCCGACATCTGCCATCCCAAGACCGGGGCGCGGATCGTGGTGCTGCTCGACCGGGTGTCGGACCCGCACAACGTCGGCGCAATCCTGCGCTCGGCCGAGGTGTTTGGCGCCGCCGCGGTGATTGGCCCCACGCGCCATTCCGCCCCCGAAACCGGCGCCTTGGCCAAGACCGCCTCCGGCGCGCTCGAACGCCAGCCTTACCTGCGCGTGACCAACCTCGCGCGCGCAATGGAGGAGCTCAAGGCGCTCGGCTATACCCTCCTCGGCCTCGACGGCGCGGCCGAAGACGCGCTTGCCCCTGCGCTGGCACGGGCCGACGGCCCGGTGGCGCTGGTGCTCGGTGCCGAAGGCCCCGGCCTGCGCGACAAGACGCGCGAAACCTGCGATGCGCTGGTGCGCATTCCCTACATGCGCGACTTCGGCTCGCTCAACGTTTCCAACGCCGCCGCCGTGGCGCTCTACGCCGCCACGCAAAGCCGCTGACGCACGGCCCGGTGCCGAACGCCCCCGCATTCGGCTAATTTTTGCCGAGGCCACACAGAGATGTCACACATTGGTTATCTCCCCTTCAATTCGAGCGGGGGTTGCATACATCTGTGACGAGACCGGATCGTGGAACGTCCGTAATCTCAATTCACTGTCCCTCGTTCCACCAACTGGCGCCCGGGTGTCCCTCCCGGGCGCTTTTCTGTCTTAGCGGCTAAATCCAGCCCTTTCCCAGCGCGCCGCAAGGCCGTATCACCTGCGCCATGACAGATTATTCCGATGACCACTTTCGCCAGATTCTCGAGGCCACCCGCGTCATTGCGCTGGTGGGATTTTCCGGCAATCCCGACCGCGCCAGCCATGGAGTCGCGCGCTACCTCGTCGAGCACGGCTACCGGGTGATCCCGGTCAACCCCGGCCTCGCCGGGCAGACCTTCTTGGGCGAAACGGTGGTGGCCGATCTGGCCGCGATCCCGAAAGATGCGGGCGTCGATATGCTCGACGTGTTTCGTGCCTCCGATCATGTGCCGCCGATCGTCGAGACGGCCATCGCCGAACTGCCCGATCTGAAAACGGTCTGGCTGCAGATCGGCGTGGTTTCCGAGGCCGCCCGGCAGCTATCCGCCGATCATGGGCTGGCCTTTGTGGAGGATCATTGCCCAAAGATCGAGCATCGCCGCCTGCTGGCTTGACCCGTTCCAAATTTTTGCCGCATTGCTCTGGCAAGCTAACAATAACCACAGAGCAGGAGGCAGGTGATGGGCACCAGCTACCAGGAATTTCTTGCCGCGCTGCGCATGCGCGAAAGCTCCGGCAACTACCGGCTGGTGAATACCCTCGACTTTCTCGGGGCCTACCAGTTTGGCGAAGGGGCGCTGGTCGATCTGGGCTTCGTCCGCCCGGATGACAATTACCGTGACAACAACTTTTCCGGCGGCTGGACCGGTAAGCTCGGCATCGACAGCAAGGCCGAGTTTCTCAACAGCTCCGCCGCGCAAGACGCGGCGGCCGACGCATGGTTTCCGCTGATCTGGCGCTATCTCACCGCGATCGGCGCCGACGATTACCTTGGCCGCCTCGTGGGTGGCACCAGGATTACTGCGAGCGGGCTGCTCGCCGGGGCTCACTTGCTGGGTGCCGGCGCGGTGCTCGATTGGTTGGCATCTGGCGGCACGAATCAGATCACAGACGCCTACGGCACGCCGATCACGGAATATATCGGCATGTTCGCAGGCTATTCCATGCCGTTCGACACCGGCGATCCCACTCTTTACGACATCGCCCCGGTTCTCGCCGCTCTGCCCGACGCGACTCAAGCGCGGATTGAGGCGACCTTTGCCGACAGCGGTTCCCTGCTGGCCGGCGACGACGGGGCCGACAGGCTGGTGGGCCATGCCGGCAAGGACGTGATCTCCGGGGCCGGCGGCAACGATACGCTTCACGGCAAGGCCGGCGGCGATGCCCTGCTCGGCGGTAGCGGTGATGACGTAATCGAGGCGGGTGCCGGCTGGGATCTCGCTCTGGGCGGTGACGGCGCCGACCGGATTCTGGGCGAACGGGGAAAGGACACGCTGCACGGCGACGGTGGCGACGATGCGCTCTACGGCGGCGGTCACCACGACCGCCTGTTCGGCGGCGACGGCCTTGATCTTCTCGCCGGCGGGCGCGGCAACGACAAGCTGTTTGGCGGCGCGGGCGACGATGTGCTGCGCGGCGGCGGCGGCGGCGACCGGCTGAGTGGCGACACCGGCAACGACCGCATGATCGGCGGCGCGCAGGCCGATACCTTCATCTTCACCGACGGCTCCAACCATGACGTGATCGTCGATTTCAACCGGGTCGAGGGCGACCGAATTCGCCTGTCCGACGTTGCCAGCATCACCAATTTTGCCGACCTGAAGACCAACCACGCCACCCAGATCGGCGGCGATGTGGTGATCGAAACCGCAAGCGGCGAAACGCTCACGTTGCTCGGCGTCTCGTTCGACGCGCTGACCGCGACCGATTTCGAGTTCTGAGCGATGCCGGAGTGGGGGGGCGCGGCGCAGCCTCCCTGCCGCGCTGGCCTCAGCCGCGCGCGGCCTTCTCGGCGATGCCGGAGGTGCCTTCTCGCCGTTTGAGCTCGGCCAGCACATCGGCAAAAGCCACGTCGCGCGCGGCGAGCATGACCAGCAGGTGATACAGCACGTCCGCCGCCTCGGCGGTGAGCTTCTCGCGGTCGCCCTTCACCGCCTCGATGATCGCCTCGACGGCTTCCTCGCCGAATTTCTCGGCGCATTTCTCCGGGCCCTTGGCCAGCAGCGCCGCCGTCCAGCTATCGCGCGGGTTCACGCCGCGGCGTTTCTCGATGGTGTCGGCGAGCCGGTCCAGCGCGTTCATCTCATAGCCTCATCGCAATGCCCGCGGCGGCCATGTATTCCTTGGCCTCGCGGATGGTGAAATCACCAAAGTGAAAGATCGACGCGGCCAGCACGGCGCTCGCGTGGCCCTCCCGCACGCCCTCGACGAGGTGATCGAGCGTGCCGACCCCGCCGGAGGCGATCACCGGGATATCCACCGCATCGGCAATCGCGCGGGTGAGCGGGATATTGAAGCCGGCCCTGGTGCCGTCGCGGTCCATCGAGGTAAGCAGGATTTCCCCCGCGCCCTTTGCCGCCACGGTGCGGGCAAACTCCAGCGCGTCCACGCCGGTGGCGCGCCGCCCGCCGTGGGTGAAAATCTCCCAGCGGATACCTTGCCCGGTCTCGTCGGTTTCCACCGTCTTGGCGTCGATTGCCACCACGATACACTGCGCGCCGAAGCGGTCGGCGGCCTCCGTCACCACGTTCGGGTTGGCCACGGCGGCGGAATTGAAGCTTACCTTGTCGGCCCCCGCGAGCAGGAGCTGGCGCACATCGTCGGTGCTGCGCACGCCGCCGCCCACGGTGAGCGGCATGAAGCACTGCTCGGCGGTTCGGGTGACGAGATCATACATCGTACCCCGGTTTTCATGGGTGGCGTGGATATCGAGAAAGGTAAGTTCATCGGCGCCCGCCGCATCGTAGGCCTTGGCGGCTTCCACCGGATCGCCGGCATCGACCAGATCGACGAAATTGACGCCCTTGACCACACGGCCATCGGCCACGTCGAGACAGGGGATTATGCGGGTTTTCAACATGGGAAAGACATACGAGGCCGGCGCGCGCCCGGCAAGGGGCGGAGCGGGGGTTTCACACCCCCGCACCCCCGGAGGTATTTACAGACCAAAGAAAGGCAGGCTCAGCTCTTAACCACGGCGAGAGCTTCGGTAAGGTCAATCGCGCCGTCATAGAGCGCGCGGCCCGAGATCGCGCCGTCGAGCGGCGCGCCGCAGGATTTGAGGGCGATGAGATCGGCGAGCGAAGAAACGCCGCCGGACGCGATCACCGGGATCCGCACGGCATTGGCGAGCGCCGCCGTCGCCTCGACGTTGGGCCCCTGCATCACGCCATCGCGCAAGATGTCGGTGTAGATGATCGCCGCCACGCCTGCGTCTTCGAAGGAACGGGCGAGGTCGGTCACCTCCACGCCGGTTTCCTCGGCCCAGCCCTTGGTGGCAACCTTGCCGCCGCGCGCGTCGATCCCCACCGCCACCTGGCCGGGGAAGGCGCGGGCGGCCTCGCGCACCAGCGCGGGGTTTTCCACCGCCACGGTGCCGAGGATCACCCGGGCGAGGCCCTTGGCAAGCCAGCGCTCGATGGTGGCCATGTCGCGGATGCCGCCGCCGAGCTGGGCCGGCACTTTGATCGCGCCAAGGATTACCTCGACGGCCGCCGCGTTTACCGGCGCGCCAGCGAAGGCACCGTTGAGATCGACGAGGTGAATCCACTCGCACCCCGCCGCCTCGAACGCCAGCGCCTGCGCCGCCGGATCGTCGTTGAACACCGTCGCCGCCGCCATCTCGCCGCGCAAAAGGCGCACGCATTGGCCGTCTTTGAGATCAATGGCGGGGTAGAGGATCATCTGTCGGCTCCCTTGTTTGTGGCGCAGGTTTTCGCACGGGTCGCACCCGGCGTCCAGCAAGCTTGCCTGCGGTGGGGCGAAGCGGCAATATGGACCAAAACAGGAAGGACAGAATGAAAAAGACCTTGCTCGCGCTCACCCTTGCGCTCGCCCCCAGCCTCGCCCCCAGCCTCGCCCTCGCCGACCCGGTGCACGGGATGTGGAAAACCCAGGTAGACGATGGCTCCTATGCCCTTGTCGAGATGGGCTCCTGCTCGGGCGGGAAAACCTGCGGCTGGATCCGCCGCACCTTCGACGACAGCGGCGAATACCAGTCGGAAAACATCGGCAAGGTGCTGGTGATCAACATGGAAAACGTTGGCGGCGGGGCCTACAAGGGCTCGGTCTGGCGGCCAGCCAATGACAAGATCTACATCGGCAAGATGGAGCTTGCAGGCAACACGCTAAGCCTTTCAGGCTGCATCGTCGGCGGGCTGTTGTGCAAGGCCCAGAGCTGGACGAGGGCACAGTAACGCACCGGCGCGACCATTCGTCCGCAGCCGGCGAGCGCGAGATCATATTCATATCTGTGCGTTGGTCGTAACCTCGACCTGTTCGAAACGATTCGGTTCCGGCGGCTGTGAGTCGGGAGATGCGGCGGGTGTGCGCGCAATGGCCGCCATCCCGATGCAGGCCATCGGCATAAGGAGGTATGACCATGTCCCGCACGTTGCGTTCTTTTTTCGCCCTGTCACTGATCGCGTTCGCGCTCCCGGCTCAAGCCACGGACAATCCCGAGGCGAGCCCGCTGGTGGCCGCCTGCGATGCGCTGGCGGCCCAGCCCGACAATGCCGACAACCCGCCCGGCCTTCAGCCCTTCCCTTGGGCCACGTTCGACGGCGCGGCGGCCCTGCCGGTCTGTGGCGAGGCACTGGCAGCCTTCCCCGATCACCTGCGCACGCAATTCCACCTTGCCCGCGCCAACTACAAGCTGGGCAATCTCGTTGAGGCTGAGCGGCTCTATGGGCAAGCGATCAAGCAGCACTATCCGGCCGCTTATTTCGGACTTGCCGATCTGCTCACACATAGCGCTGCACCCGATGCCGGAGACAAATGGCGTGCGACGGTCGAGAGCTGCATCGGGAGTGGAATCCTCGCCTGCCAGACATTGCTGGCCGAGGCGCTTGTCGTCGGCACGGGTGGGATCGAGCCCGACCCGGCCAAGGCGCTGCCGTTGTTTGAAGCGGCTGCGGCGCAGGGCAGCGCGTTCGCGCAGAGTTATGCCGGATGGATGTTCGATGAAGGTGTCGGCGTGGCCGAAGATGATGCCAAGGCCGTAAGCTATTACCTCCCCGCCGCCGGGGCAGGCGACTACTTCGCCCAGAACAACCTCGCGGTGCATTACGACGAGGGCAAGGGCGTGGCCGAGGATGAAGGCCTCGCACTCTACTGGTTTGAAAAGGCTGCCGCGCAGGGCGATGCCGAAGATCAGTATATCGTCGGCGGGCGCTACCTCAAAGGCATTGGCACGGCGCCGGATTTCTACAAGGCGGCAGAATGGTTCCGCCGGGCAGCGGCGCAGGGCGATGCCCGCGCGGCGGCTGAGCTGGAGCAGATGATCGCCGACGGGCTGGTTGTTCCGGGCCCGGCGGACTAGCGCTCGGTCAGGGCCGCCAGCCGAGGAAGTTGGCGATGATGCGAAGCCCGGCGGCCTGGCTCTTTTCCGGGTGAAACTGGGTTCCGAAGATATTGCCCCGGCCGACGATCGCGGTAATCTCGCCGCCGTAGTCCACATGCGCCAGCCGCTCGACCGGCTCCGCCACATTGAAGTGGTAGGAATGGACGAAATAGGCGTGGTCGCCGGTCTCGATCCCGGCGAGCACCGGGTGGGGATGGTCGATCACCAGATCGTTCCAGCCCATATGCGGCACCTTGAGGTGGGGGTCGGCGGGCGCGATGTGCACCACCTCGCCGCCGATCCAGCCAAACCCCGGCGTGTCTTCGTATTCGCGGCCCCGGTCTGCAAGCATCTGCATGCCGATGCAGATGCCGAAAAACGGCCGGCCCCTGTCCGTCACCGCCTCGTCGATCGCCTCGAACAGGCCCGATTGCTCAAACAGCGCTCGGCGGCAGGCGGGAAAGGCCCCGTCGCCCGGCAGCACGATCCGGTCGGCGCGCGCTACCACGGCCGGATCGGCAGTCACCACCACCTCGCCCGCGCCGGCCTCGCGCGCCATGCGTTCAAACGCTTTCTGCGCCGAATGCAGATTGCCGCTTTCGTAGTCGATCAGCGCGGTCAGGCTCACAGCGCGCCTTTCGTCGAAGGGATCGCGTCGGCCTTGCGCGGATCGGTCTCGACCGCAGCACGCAAGCTCCGGGCGACGGCCTTGAACGCGGCCTCGGCGATGTGGTGGCTGTTGAAGCCGTGCAACCGGTCGACGTGCAGCGTGATCCCGCCGTTGCCGGCGAACGCGGTGAAGAACTCGCGCACAAGCTCGGTATCGAAGGTGCCGATCTTTGCGCTCGGAAACTCGACGTTCCAGACGAGAAAGGCGCGGCCCGACAGATCGAGTGCGGCGCGCACTTGTGCCTCGTCCATCGGCAGGGCACATTCACCGTAGCGCCGGATGCCGCGCTTGTCGCCAAGCGCCTCGCGCAAGGCCTGACCGAGCGCGATGCCGGTATCTTCCACCGTGTGGTGATCGTCGATGTGCAGATCGCCCACCGCGCGCACGCGCATGTCGATCAGCGCATGGCGCGCGAGCTGGTCGAGCATGTGGTCGAAAAAGCCCACACCGGTCTGGTTGTCATAGGCCCCGGTGCCGTCGAGGTTTATCTCGACGGTGATCTCGGTTTCGGCAGTCTTGCGGCTTACACTGGCTTTGCGCATGTGCGCCTCCCGGTCTGTTCGCCCCGCTTATAGGCGCGGGACGCGGGCCTGAAAAGGCGCGAGTTTCGGCTTGTTGGCCCGCCGCCCCCGTGCCAGTCTGGCCACAGACAGGAGAGGCCCCCGATGAGCACACCCCTTTTCATCCAGCTCCGCTGCAAGCCCGGCACGACCTACCGCGTGGCCGAGGAAATCGCCCTGCGCGAAATCCACTCCGAGCTCTATTCCACATCCGGCGACTACGACCTGCTGATGAAGCTCTACGTGCCCGAGGGCGAGGACGTGGGCAAATTCATCAACGAGCAGATCCTCGATATTCCCGACATCGAGCACAGTTTCACCACGCTCACGTTCAAGGCGTTCTGACGGGCCCCCTACCCCTTCGCCGCGCGAAACCAGGCGACGATCCGGGCTCGGTCTTGCGGCTCCAGGTAGCTCGCCGAGGGCGGCGGCATGGCGTTGGTGAGCCCGGCCTGCAGGAAAATCCGTTTCGCGTGCGCCGCCACGTCATCCTCGGTTTCGAGCAGCACGCCCTTGGGTGCAGTGCCGATCCCCTCCCAGACGGGCGCGCGGGCGTGGCACATCGAGCAATTGCCCATCACCAGCGCCGCCACGTCGTCAAACCCGTCGGCAGCGGCGAAGCGCTGTTCATAGGGCGTGAGCGCGCGCGCCTCCGCCGCCTCAACGCTCTGGTAGTCCTGCCCCTTGGTTGAAAGCCAGACGGCGGCGAGGAACAAAAGCGCCGTCGCCCCCCATGTCCACCACGGCATGCCCTTGCGGGCGTGGTGGCTGTTAAAGAAATGCCGGATCGTCACCCCCATGAGAAACACCAGCCCGGCGATCACCCAATTGTAATGCGAGGCAAACGCCAGCGGATAATGGCTCGACAGCATCAAGAAGACCACCGGCAGGGTGAGGTAATTGTTATGCGTCGAGCGCAGTTTGGCGATCTTGCCGTATTTCGGATCAGGCGCGCGCCCGGCGATCAGGTCGGCCATGACGATCTTCTGATTGGGGATGATGATGAAAAACACGTTCGCCGTCATGATCGTGGCGGTGAAGGCCCCCAGATGCAAAAGCACGGCGCGGCCGGTGAAGATCTGGTTGTAGCCCCAGCCCATAGCCAGCAAGAGCCCGAACAGGAGCAGCATCAACGCGGTCGGCCGCTCGGCGAGGCCGGATTTGCAAAGCCGATCGTAGACCAGCCAGCCGATCGTGAGCGAGGCCCCGGAGATCAGCACTGCGGCCCAAGGCTCAAGCTCGGCCTTCGACGGGTCGATCAAATAAAGCTCGGAGCCGAGCCAATAGACCAGGATCAGCATCGCCGCGCCGCTGATCCAGGTGGCGTAGCTCTCCCATTTGAACCAGGTCAGCTCGGCGGGCATCCGCGCCGGGCTCACCATGTATTTCTGGATGAAATAGAAGCCGCCGCCGTGCACCTGCCAGGCCTCGCCCGAAACGCCCTGGCGCCGGTCATCCGGGGCGTGCAGGCCGAGATCGAGGGCGATGAAGTAGAACGACGAGCCGATCCAGGCAATGGCCGTGACGAGGTGCAGCCAGCGCACGGCAAATTCCAGCCATTCCATCAGCACGGTTGTCTCAAGCATGGGATCTCCTGCTGGCCCTAGCTGCCGCGATAGGTGCAATAGCCGAACGGCGAGAGCAGCAGCGGCACGTGGTAATGCACCGGTGCCGACATTCCGAACCGGATCGGCACCTGATCGAGAAAGCGCGGCGCCTCGGGTGGAACCCCAACCGCATCGAGATAGGCCCCGGCGTGAAACACCAACTCGTAGCTGCCGGAGGCGAAATCCTCCGCCGGCAGGATCGGCGCATCGGTGCGCCCGTCGGCATTCGTGGTCATGGAGGCAAGGTGGCGGCGCGTGCCACCTTCGATCCGGTAAAGTGCAATCTCGAGCCCCGCCGCTGGCCGCCCAAGGGCGGTATCGAGCACATGCGTCGTCAGATATCCGCTCACGAAATCGCCCCCTTGCCGCTGTAACCAGTGCGCCGGATCACCTTTGCACCGCCGCAAGGATAACTTGAAAACAGTTTCCAACCCGTTCACAAGCCCCTATCCCTGATCCGCGCAAATACCACCAACCCAGCGACGGGGGAGCCGGACATGAAACGATATCCTCGCAACCTGCGCGGCCATGGGCCAACCCCACCCGATCCGAGCTGGCCGGGCGACGCGCGGATCGCGGTGCAATTTGTGGTCAATTATGAGGAAGGCGGCGAAAACTGCCTGCTGCATGGCGATGCCGCCTCGGAGGCGTTTCTGAGCGAGATCGTCGGCGCCGCGCCCTGGCCGGGCCAGCGCCACTGGAATATGGAATCGCTCTACGATTACGGCGCGCGGGCGGGGTTCTGGCGGGTGT
>MNZL01000069.1:9956-10696 GCA_001873585.1 Rhodobacterales bacterium CG2_30_65_12
TGTTTCAGGCATTCGGGATCACCCCCACCGTTTTCGGCGTGGCCACCGCGCTGGCGCGCAGCCCCGAGCAGGTCGCGGCCATGCGCGAGGCCGGGTGGGAAATCGCCAGCCACGGCCTGAAATGGGTCGAGCACAAGGACATGGACGAGGCCGAGGAGCGCGCCGCCATCGCCGAGGCGATCCGGTTGCATACGCAGGTGGTGGGCACCCCCCCCGAGGGCTGGTATACCGGGCGCTGTTCGGTGAACACCGTGCACCTTGCCGCCGAAACCGGTCAATTCGCCTATCTCTCCGACACCTATGACGACGATCTGCCCTATTGGCAGCGCTTCGGCGCGCGCGACCAGCTGATCATCCCCTACACCCTCGATGCCAACGACATGCGCTTTGCCACGCCGCAGGGATTCAACACCGCCGAGCATTTTTTCACCTACCTGCGTGACAGCTTCGATGCGCTCTATGCCGAGGGGCTGGCGGGCAGCCCGAAGATGATGAGCGTGGGGCTGCACAACCGGTTGATCGGCCGTCCGGGGCGGATCATCGGGCTCAAGCGTTTCATCGAGCACGCCACGGGGCACCAGGGCGTGTGGTTTCCGCGCCGGGTCGAGATCGCCCGGCACTGGACAGCGCATCACCCGCCACTTGCACAAATCACGCCTTCGGCCTTGTCAAAACCCGATTTCACCGCGCAATTCGGATCAGTATTCGAACATTCCCCATGGATCGCTGAGCGTGCCCAC
>MNZL01000077.1 GCA_001873585.1 Rhodobacterales bacterium CG2_30_65_12
CGACGCGCACACTGGCACAACGGTATTTCTCGGCAGCCGGGGCGCAGGGCCGCTGTTTGCCACCGACGTATCGCGCTGGCTTCCTGAAAACGCGGCGGCGCTCGATGCCGGGCCGGGCTGGGCCAGCGAAGATCAGCTGGCCCCGGCGCTCGCAGGCGGCCCGGCTGATGCCCGGTTTGCCGATCTGCGCGGACTGATTGCGGTGCTTGCTCCTGGCGACGCCGAGATCGCCGCCACCGCCAAGGGCATCCTCGAATGGCATCGCGCGCATGGGTTCTGCGCGTGTTGTGGCGCGGCCTCGGTGCCGGTTGAAGGCGGCTGGCGGCGCGCTTGCCCGGCTTGCAGCGCCGCCCATTTCCCGCGTACCGATCCTGTGGTAATCATGCTCGTCACCCGTGGCAACCGGCTGCTGGTGGGCCGGTCTCCGGGCTGGCCGGATGGATTTTACTCGCTGCTCGCGGGCTTCATGGAACCGGGCGAAACGGTGGCGGCGGCGGTGCGGCGCGAAGTGGCAGAAGAAACGGCCGTGCGGGTGGGGGCGGTGCGGATGCTCACCAGCCAGCCCTGGCCGTTCCCCGCCTCGCTGATGATCGGCTGCATCGCCGAGGCAACCAGCGAAGAGATCATCTGCGATCCGGTCGAAATCGAAGATGCGCTGTGGCTCACGCGCGAGGAGCTGTTGAGCGTGTTTGCCGGGCAACACCCCCGAATCGGATCGCCCCGACCGGGCACGATCGCGCATTTCCTGATGCGGATGTGGCTTGCGGACAGGCTGGATTGAGGCGAATGTTTCGTCGCCGAGGCCGAGACAGAAAAAACGGGGCAGACAGATGAAAATGGCGACCCGCGAAGACATCACCGCCCCGATCGAGGCGGTGTTTGAACATCTTGCGGATTTCGACGGGTTCGAGCGCGCGGCGATGCGCCGGGGCGCCGAGGTGGCGCGCATCGACGCCCTTTCGGCTGCCGGCCCGGGCATGGCCTGGCACGTCGGGTTCAGCTATCGCGGCCGGGCGCGCAAGGCCAATATCGAACTCGCGGATTTCGACGCACCCGAACGGATACGCGCCATGGTGGCCTCGACCGGGGTCGATATGGAACTGGTGGTGGAGCTGGTGGCGATGTCGCGCAGCCGCACACGGATGAACCTTTCGCTCGATCTGCGCCCGCGCACGATCCCGGCGCGGATGATGGTCCAGTCGTTGAAGCTGGCGCGCCAGACCGTGCTCAAGCGGTTCCGTCAGCGGGTCGGCGATTATGCCGCCGACCTTGAAGCGCGGGTGCAGACCGCCGGCGCCGGATGAGCCATGCGCCCACCCGGCTCAGCCGGAGCTATGGCGGCGCGGATCTGCGGGGTAGACGCCGAGAATATCGAGATTGTTGGTGAAATAGGTGAGCTCTTCGAGCGCGAGCTGCACCGGGCGATCGTCGGGATGGCCCTCGATATCGGCATAAAAGCGCGTGGCGGTGAATGAGCCGTCGATCATGTAGCTTTCCAGCTTTGTCATGTTCACGCCGTTGGTGGCAAAACCGCCCATCGCCTTGTAGAGCGCGGCTGGAATGTTGCGCACTTCAAAGACGAAGGTGGTCATCATCCCGTCGTTGCCGCGCCGGGTGGTATCCAAGTCGCGGCCCATGATGACGAAGCGGGTGGTGTTGTGGCCGTGGTCCTCGATATCGCGCGCGAGGATGTCGAGCCCGTAGATTTCGGCCGCGAGCGTCGAGGCCAGAACGCCTTCGCCCGGGGTCTTGTGTTGGGCAAGCTCTGCCGCCGCCCCGGCGCTATCAGCCGAGGCGTGGCCGCGAATGCCGTGGGCCTTGAGAAACTGTGCCGACTGCGGCAGCAGAACGAGGTGGGCGCGCACGTCGGTGATGTCTTCCAGTCGGGTTCCGGGCAGGCCAAGCAAGCTGATACGCACTCGCAGGAAGGCTTCATCGAGAATGTGCAGGCCACTCGCGGGAAGCAGGCGGTGAATGTCGGCCACCCGACCATAGGTCGAGTTTTCGACCGGCAGCATCGCCTGATCGGCCTTGCCCTCGCGCACTGCGGCGATGACGTCTTCAAAGGTGCGGCAGGGGATCGCCTCCATCCCGGGCCGGGCCTCGTGGCAGGCCTGGTGCGAATAGGCGCCGGGTTCTCCCTGGAAGGTGATCTTGCCGGTCATTGCCTCGCTCCCCGTGGACGATTTTGGCCGCCTTTGTGGCCCCGCTGCGGCCTTTGGGCATGTCGTGGCGCGTCATATCGCTTGAAACGTGGCAAGGGAAGCGGATAGAAGGCGGTGACTCAGGGAACCTACGGACCGCGACATGTTCAACACAACCAACTTGATCAAGCTCGGAGCCAGCATCGCCGGCGCGCTGCTCATCTTCCTTTTTGCCAACTGGGGCGCGCATTCGCTCTACCAGGTGGTGCAGGAAACGCATGGCGACGAAGAACACGCTGTGGCGCGTGGCTACATGATCGCCGCCGCTGAAGAAGACGCCCCGGTTGAAGCGAAACCGGAGGCCGAGGCCAGCTTCGCCGATCTTTTCGCCGCCGCCGACGCAGGCAAGGGCGAAAAAGTGTTTGGCAAGTGCAAGGCCTGCCACAAGCTCGAAGAGGGCGCCAACGCGACCGGGCCTTCGCTCTACGGCGTGGTGGGGCGCCCGAAGGCCGAGGCCCCGGGGTTCAACTACTCCGACGTGCTCCTTGCCTTGCAGGGCGGCACCTGGGAGCCGGAACAGCTCGACCAGTGGCTGACCAACCCCAAGGACTATGCGCCGGGCAACAAGATGACCTTTGCTGGCCTGAAAAAGCCCGAAGACCGCGCCAATCTGATCGCTTATCTCGCCACCATTGGTGGCTGATCTGGCAAACCCGGTCATGGGCGGCCGCGTCGGGCAACCGGCGCGGCCGTTTTCGTGTTTGCCGACGGCGATGCGTTCACGAATTCGCGCCTTGAACAGGGGCGGCCGGGCGTTTTAGCCTGCCGTTATCGGGAAATCGGCTGGAGAGGCCGACTTGACGGAGGATCATCCATGCCCCACGACACCCCACGCCGCCGCGCCGCCGCCCGCAGCGTGCCAGACGCATGGGCGCTGCTGGCGCTTTTGCCCATGGCCGGCGTTCTGCTGATCGTCGGCACGCTCGCGGCGATGGCGCAGGGCACCACCGTCGCGCATGCCTTCTCCTACTTCGGCACGCCCAAATACGGGCCCGACTTCGCACATCTCGATTACGCCAACCCGGACGCCCCGAAGGCCGGCGAGATAGCGATTTCCGTGCAGTCGGGCACCTTCGACAGCTTCAACCCCTATTCGCGCAAGGGCGTGCCCGGCGCGCTCGCGTCGGTGCCGATCGAACGGCTTATGGAGAGCACCGCCGATGAGATCGGCACCTCCTACTGCCTGATCTGCGAAACTCTCGAATACCCCGACGACCAGTCCTGGGCGATCTTCACCATTCGCCCCGAGGCGCGCTTTTCGGACGGCACCAGGGTGACGGCGGATGATGTGGTGTTTACCCATGAATTGTTCATGGAGCAGGGCCTGCCCTCGTTCCGCGAGGGCGTGGCGCGGATTATCGAAAAGGTTGAGGCGCTCGATGAGGACCGGGTGAAATTCACCTTCCGGGAGGACAGCACCCGGCGCGACCGGATCGAACAGGCCGGCTCTACCCCGGTAATGTCGCGCGCCTGGATGGAGGCCAACGCCTATCGGCTCGACGAGAGCAACGACACGCCGATCCTCGGCACCGGGGCTTACGTTCTCGACAGCTATGAGACCAACCAGCGCATCGTTTACCGCCGCAATCCCGATTACTGGGCCACGGATCTGCCGCTGATGAAAGGCCGGTCGAATTTCGAAACCATCCGGGTGGAATACTTCGCCGACGCCGATGCCGCCTTCGAGGGGTTCAAGGCCGGGGCGTATACCTTCCGCGAGGAAAACAGCTCGAAGCAGTGGGCGACGGGGTATGGGTTTGACGCGGTAACGAATGGCAGCGTGATAAAGGCCGAACTGCCCGACGGGGCGCAGGCTTCAGGCCAGGCTTTCGTGTTCAACCTGCGCCGCGAAAAGTTCGACGACATCCGCGTGCGCGAGGCGATTGCCCGGATGTTCAATTTCGAATGGTCGAACGAGACGCTGTTCTACGGCCTCTACGCCCGCACCCGCGGCTTTGCCGGCAATTCCTACAACGAGGCCACCGGCAAGCCGAGCGCCGAGGAATTGGCTGTGCTCGAACCGCTGGCCGATATCCTGCCCGAGGGCGTGCTCACCGACGCGGTGGTGATGCCCCCCGTCTCAGGTGCCCGCCAGCTCGACCGGGGGCAGCTGCGCGCCGCTTCGGCGCTGCTCGACGAGGCCGGCTGGCCGGTCGGCGACGATGGTATCCGGCGCAATGCTGCGGGCGAGACGCTGAAAGTGGAGTTTCTCGAATACTCCACCGCCTTTGACCGGGTGGTGCAGCCGTTTGTGGAAAACCTCAAGGCGCTGGGCGTCGACGCGAGCCTCAACCGGGTCGATACCGCGCAATATATCGAGCGCTCCCGCAGCTTCGATTACGATATCATCACCGACCAGCTCTCGATCGGCTACGAGGCGGGCTCGGGGCTGGAGCAGCAATTCGGCTCGGCCGAGGCCGAGTTCAGCCTGTTCAACCCTGCCGGCATCGCTCATCCGGCGGTGGACGCTCTGATCAAGCTGGCCTCCGGCGCCGAAACCCGCGACGACATGATCGCGGCGATGAAGGCGCTTGACCGGACCATGCGCGCGCTCAAATTCGTCACGCCGCAATGGTTCAAGGATGTTCACACCGTCGCCTATTACGACATGTTCGAGCACGCTGAGACGATCGCGCCTTACGATCTCGGCTATCTCGACTACTGGTGGTATGACGCGGCCAAACACGAGGCGCTGAGAGCGTCTGGCGCGCTGCGCTGAGAGCAGAGGCAAGGTCAGCCAAGACAGGAGCACAATGGGCGCCTATATCCTGAGGCGGCTGTTGCTGATCGTCCCGACGCTGATCGGGATCATGGTCATCAACTTCACGCTCACCCAGTTCGTGCCCGGCGGGCCGATCGAGCAGATTATTGCCCAGATGGAGGGCGAGGGCGACGTGTTCGAGGCGATCTCGGGCGGCGGGCAGGAGGAGACCGCCAGCGCCGCCACCGCCGACGAGCGCTATCTCGGCGCGCGCGGCTTGCCGCAGGATTTTCTCGACAAGCTTGAAATCGAGATGGGTTTTGCGAGGGTCGTGTGCGACCCCGGCTTCGAGGGCGCGCCCGATATCAAGAACCCGGCTTGCGTAAAGGAAGACATTCCCGCGCTCGAACGCTTCCTGATCATGATGGGCCGCTACATCCGGTTTGATTTTGGTGAGAGCTATTTCCGCTCGATCGGGGTGTTCGAGCTGATTGCCGAGAAACTGCCGGTTTCGATTACGCTCGGGCTGTGGTCGACGGTGATCGCCTATCTCGTCTCGATCCCGCTCGGCATCAAGAAAGCGGTGCGCGACGGCACCCGGTTCGATACCGTCACCTCGGCGCTGATCATCGTGGCGTATGCGATCCCGGGCTTTCTCGTTGCGATCCTGCTGCTGGTGCTCCTGGCGGGCGGCAGTTACTGGCAGATCTTTCCGCTGCGGGGGCTCACGTCGGACAATTGGGAAGACTTGAGCCTGATTGGCAAGGTGCTCGATTATTTCTGGCACATCACCCTGCCAGTGGTGGCTTCGACCATCGCCAGCTTTGCCACGCTTACGCTGCTGACGAAAAACTCCTTCCTCGACGAGATCAAAAAGCAATACGTGATCACCGCGCGGGCCAAGGGACTGAGCGAATCCCGCGTGCTGTACGGCCATGTGTTCCGCAACGCGATGCTGATCGTGATCTCGGGCTTTCCGGCGCTGTTTATCGGCGTGTTTTTCGGCGGCTCGCTCATCATCGAGACGATCTTTTCGCTTGATGGCCTCGGGCGGCTCGGCTTCGAGGCGGCGGTGGCGCGCGACTATCCGATCGTCTTCGGCACGCTGTTCGTTTTTGGCCTCGTCGGCCTTCTCGTCGGCATCCTCTCCGATCTCATGTACGTGTTCGTCGATCCGCGGATCGACTTCGAGCGGAGGGTGGGCTGATGGCGCTTTCTCCGCTCAACCAGCGCCGCTGGCGCAACTTCCAGCGAAACCGGCGCGCGTTCTGGTCACTGATGATCTTCGCGGTCTTGTTCGGCGTCTCGCTCTTTGCCGAACTGATCGCCAACGACAAGCCGATCCTTGTTCGCTACGATGGCGGCTTCTACGCCCCGATCCTCAGGTTCTACCCCGAGACGGCTTTTGGTGGCGATTTCCGCACCGAGGCGGTCTACAGCGATATCGAAGTCCAATGCCTGATCGTTTCGCAGGGGCAGGAAAGCTGCTTTGACGATCCCGAAGCGGTGATGGACGACGCCGCCGACGGCAAAATCGGCGGCGCGGCGATCAACACCGGCTGGCTGCTCTGGCCGCCCGTTCCCTACAGCTATGACACGATCAACGATATCGGCGGCGCGGCACCCTCGGCGCCCGACCGACGCCACTGGCTCGGCACCGACGATACCGCCCGCGACGTGCTTGCGCGTGTGATCTACGGTTTTCGTCTCTCCGTGCTTTTCACCCTGATCGTGACGGTGCTCACCTCGCTCATCGGCATCGCCGCCGGGGCGGTCCAGGGCTATTTCGGCGGCTGGGTCGATCTTGTGTTCCAGCGCTTTCTCGAAATCTGGGGTTCCACCCCCTCGCTCTACGTGATCATCATCGTGTTCGCCATTCTTGGCCGGTCGTTCTGGCTTCTGGTCTTCGTTACCGTCCTGTTTGGATGGCCGGCGCTCGTGGGTGTGGTGCGCGCCGAGTTTCTGCGCGCGCGCAATCTTGAATACGTCCGTGCCGCCAAGGCGCTGGGGGTGAGCAACCGCAAGATCATGTTTCACCACATGCTGCCCAACGCGATGGTGGCCACGCTCACCATGCTGCCGTTCATCATCACCGGCACGATCGGCACGCTCGCCGCGCTTGATTTTCTCGGCTACGGATTGCCGTCGTCTTCTCCGTCGCTGGGCGAGCTGACCCGGCAAGCCAAGCAGAACCTGCAAGCGCCGTGGCTGGCGTTTACCGCCTTTTTTGCCTTCACCGTGCTGCTCTCGCTTCTCGTCTTTATCTTCGAGGGCGTGCGCGATGCGTTCGATCCGCGAAAGACCTTCCAATGAGGGTGCTCGACGTCAAGAACCTCGCCGTGTCATTCCGTCAGGACGGGCAGGAGCACCCGGCGGTGCGCGGCGTGAGCTTTCACATCGACAAGGGCGAGACGGTGGCGCTGGTGGGCGAATCGGGCTCAGGCAAATCGGTTACCGCGCTCTCCACCGTTTCACTGCTGCCCGACAGCGCCACCGTCACCGGCTCGATCCGCTACGCGCGCCGTGAGCTGCTCAATGCCAGCCCGGCGGAGCTGCGGCGGGCGCGCGGCAACGATATCAGCTTCATCTTTCAGGAGCCGATGACCTCGCTCAACCCGCTGCACACCATCGAGAAGCAGCTCACCGAATCGATCGTGCTGCACCAGGGGCTGAAGGGCGAGGCGCTGCGGGCGCGGATCGTCGAGCTGCTCGACAAGGTCGGCATTCCCGATCCCGAGGAGCGGTTGGGCGCTTATCCGCACCAGCTTTCCGGCGGCCAGCGGCAGCGGGTGATGATTGCCATGGCGCTCGCCAACAGACCCGATTTGCTGATCGCCGACGAGCCTACCACCGCGCTCGACGTGACGATCCAGGCACAGATTCTCGACCTGCTGGCCGATTTGAAACGGGCCGAGGGCATGAGCCTTCTGTTCATCACCCACGATCTTGGCATCGTGCGCAAGATCGCCGACCGGGTTTGCGTGATGAAGGATGGCGAGATTGTCGAGGCCGGGACGACCGCCGCGATCTTCGCCAACCCGCAGCACCCCTACACGCAGATGCTTCTCTCGGCAGCGGCCACCGGACGGCCAGACCCGGTGCCGGAGGGGGCCGAGGAAATTGCCCGGGCCGACAACCTGCGGATATGGTTTCCCATCACCCGTGGCTTTCTGCGCCGCACGGTGGGCCATATCAAAGCGGTGAACGCCGCGAGCTTTTCCGTGCGCGCGGGCGAGACGGTGGGAATTGTGGGCGAGTCCGGCTCCGGCAAGACCACGCTGGCGCTGGCGATGACGCGGCTGATCCGCTCGCAAGGCCGCATCGTGTTCATGGGGCGCGACATTTCCCGCGCGACCAGGTCGACCGTGGAGATCGAAGCAGAGGAGCGGCTGGCCGCCGAGGTCAATGACCGCGCCCGATACGAGAATGCCGGGGAGTTTGGGCGCCGCGGCAAGGCCCGGCGCGACCTCGCCGCGTCGGTCGCCGGATACTTCGGGCTTTCGACCTATGGCAAGGTAATCCGCAAGAACCGGGCTGAACGCCGGGTTCTGCGTCGGCTCCGGCGCGACATGCAGATCGTGTTTCAGGACCCCTTTGGCAGCCTCAGCCCGCGCATGACCGCCGAGGAGATCATCGCCGAGGGGCTGACGGTGCACGGGGTGGCGCCCGGGCGCAACAAGAACGAGATGGTGGCGGAGATCATGGAAGAGGTCGGGCTCGACCCCGCCACCATGCACCGCTATCCGCACGAGTTTTCCGGCGGTCAGCGCCAACGCATCGCCATTGCCCGGGCGATGATCCTGCGCCCGCGCCTGGTGGTGCTCGACGAGCCGACCTCGGCGCTCGATATGACGGTGCAGGTGCAGATCGTGGCGCTGCTGCGCGATCTCCAGCGCAAGCACAGGCTGGCGTATCTGTTCATCAGCCACGATCTCAGGGTGGTGCGCGCGCTTGCCCACCAGGTGCTGGTGATGAAATCGGGCGATATCGTCGAGGCGGGCACGGCGGACGAGATATTCGACGCGCCGAAGACGGCCTACACCCGTGCGCTGATGGCGGCGGCGTTCGATCTTGAGGCGGAAGACGGCGCGTCGATGTAAGCCGGGGCCGGCAGGGTCAGACGATGATGCCGCCGTCAGCGTCCTCGCCGGTTTCGTGAATCAGCAGGTCGAGTGACGGAACCACCACCCGGCGTTTGCCGTCAAGCTCGATGATCCCGACCTTTCGCAGTGCCGAGATCTGCCGGCTTACCGTTTCCAGCGTCAACCCCAGGTAGTCGGCCATTGCCTCGCGGGTCAGCGGCAGATCGAAGGTCATGCCATCCTTGGGGGTGTGCCTTTTCAGCGCTGCATCGCGCCGGGCGATGATCGTGAGCAGGCTCGCGATCTTCTCGTGCGCGGTCTTGCGGCCCAGCACCAGCATCCATTCGCGTGCCGAGTCGAGTTCATCGAGAGTCATTTCCAGCAGCCGCTGGCCGATGCGCGGAGTGGTGGTCATCAGGTGTTCGAACGGTTTCTTGCGGAAACAACAAATCGTGAGGTCAGAGACCGCAACCACGTCGAACGGTGCCGAATCGCGGCCGGGGCGGCCGATGAAATCCGACGGCAGAAGCAGCCCCACCATCTGCGTGCGGCCGTCTTCCATGGTTTGCGAGAGGCTGGCGATGCCTGTCACCACCGAGGCAACGAATTCCATGTGATCGCCAGCCCAGATTACGGGCTGTCCGGCATCGTAATTGCGATAATACTTGATATCTTCGAGCCGTTTCAGTTCATTCGGCTCGCACCGTGCGCACACTGCCTGATGCTTGATCGGGCAGTTCCAACACTCTTTGGTATCGAGGGCCACATCCATTTTTATTTTCATGCCGGAGACCGGTTTGATCCTGATCAATGTCGCGCGCATCGTTTCCGCTAGAGGGTAGTCGAATGCAGTCACTCACGCAACTTCGCAAACTCGGACTGTTTGACGCCCGAGTGCCCCGCTATACGAGCTATCCCACCGCCCCGCAATTCAAAGCGGGCGCGTGGGGTAGCGATGTCGCAACATGGCTGGAGGCGATCCCGCCTGGCGCGCCGGTCTCGCTCTACATCCATGTGCCATTCTGCCGCCGGTTGTGCTGGTTCTGCGCCTGCCGCACCCAAGGCACACAGACCGCCGAGCCGGTGGGCGCATACGTTGAAATACTCAAGGCGGAGCTCAAACTGGTCAAGCGCCACCTCGCCGAGGGGATCGAGATCGAGCACCTGCATTGGGGCGGCGGCACACCGACGCTGCTGCAGCCGCAGATGATCGCCGACCTTGCTGGCGCGATCTTCGACGTGGCCCCCCTCGCCGAGGGCGCGCAATTTTCTGTCGAGATCGACCCGACCGAGATTGACGGCCCCCGGCTTGACGCGCTGGCGGCC
>MNZL01000096.1 GCA_001873585.1 Rhodobacterales bacterium CG2_30_65_12
GACGATGTGGATACCGGCATCGTCCAGGCGCTTGAACCGGCGCTGCTCACCGTCGAGGGCGTCGCCTCAAGCGCGGCGCGGGCGACCGAGGGCCGGGCGCGGATCACGCTCGAATTCGAGCCGGGCTGGGACATGGCCCGCGCAACGGCTGACGTTGAAGAGGCGGTGGCCGGGATCAATACCCTTCCGCGCGAGGCCGACGCGCCTGAGGTGCGACGGGGCAATTGGCGCGATCCGGTGACCGACGTGGTGATCACCGGCCCGGTCGGGCTCGACCAGGTGGCGCGGTTTGCCGACGAGATGGTGGCGCGGCTGTTTCTCGAAGGGGTGACGCGCACCACGATCCGGGGCATCGCCGCGCCGCGCACGGTGGTTGAAACCACCTCCGCCGATCTCGTCTTGCACGATGTGACCATGGCGCAGATCGCCGCCGCCATCGCCGAGGAAGCCGCCGCCGATCCGGCCGGCAACGTCGCCTCCGGCGCGGCGCGGGTGCGCACCGGGGTGGCCAAGCGCAGCCCGGAACAGATTGAGGCGATCGTGCTGCGCTCAAACCCGGACGGCTCGAAAACCACCATCGGCGATGTCGCCCGCATCTATACCGAAGGGATCGACCGCAACGTGGCATTCTTCGTGGCCGATCAGCCGGCGATCACGATCAATGTGAGCCGCTCGGCGCAGGGCGATGCGATTGGAATTCAGCGCAGCGTCGAGGCGGTGGCCGGGGAGATGCTGCTCAGCCTGCCCGAGGGGGTCGAGATCGACCTGATCCGCACCCGCGCCGCGCTGATCACCGGGCGGCTCCAGATCCTGCTTGAAAACGGGCTGATGGGCCTTGGGCTGGTGCTGGTGCTGCTGTTTCTGTTTCTCAACAGTCGCACTGCGTTCTGGGTTGCTGCGGGGATCCCGGTGTCGATGCTGCTGGCGGTTGCGATCATGTACGCGATGGGGCTGTCGTTCAACATGATCTCGATCTTCGCACTGATCATCACCCTCGGGATCGTGGTCGACGATGCCATCGTGGTGGGCGAGCACGCCGATTTTCGTGCCCGCCATCGCGGCGAAGACCCGGTAACGGCCTCGGAAACGGCGGCGCGGCGGATGTTTCCTCCGGTGCTGTCGGCGACGCTGACGACGGTGATCGCCTTCTTCGGCCTCACCGCTATTTCGGGCCGCTTCGGCGACATGATCGAGGACATCCCGATCACGGTGATCGCGGTGCTGGCCGCCTCGCTGCTCGAATGTTTCCTGATCCTGCCCAATCACATGGCCCACGCGCTCACCCATTCCACGGCGCAGCATTGGTATGACTGGCCGTCGCGGCAGGTGAACCGGGGCTTTCGGGTCGTGCGCGAGCGGATGTTCCGGCCGCTGATCCGGCTGGTGATCGCGGCGCGTTACCCGGTGTTGGCGGGGGTGCTTGCGGTGCTGGCCAGCCAGGTGGCGCTGTTTATCGACGGCGAGGTGCGGTTTCGCTTCTTCAACGCACCCGAACGCACCGACGTGACCGCCAATTTCGCCATGGCCCCGGGGGCCACGCGCGCCGATACGCTGGCGATGCTCGCGCTGGTGCGGGAGACGGCGGAGGCCTATGGCGCCGAGGTGGCCGCCGAGACCGGGACCAACCCGATCACCTATGTGCTCGGCCAAGTTGGCGGGAACGCCGGGCGCGGGCTGGCCTCGGCCGAAGACAAGGACGCCGAGCTGCTCGGTGCGGTGACGATCGAGCTGATCGACGCCGATCTGCGCCCGTTCACCTCATTCGCCTTCGTAAGCGAGATCCAAGACCGGGTTCCGCGCCACCCGATGCTCGAAGAGCTCAGCTTTCGCGGCGGGCGGTTTGGCCCCGGCGGCGATGCGCTCGACGTCGAGCTTACCGGTGCCGACGCCGAGGTGCTGAAAGCGGCCGCCGAAGCGCTCAAGGCCGCCGTGGCGCAGTTTTCCGAGGTGTCGGCCGTCGAAGACAGCCTGGCCTACGACAAGGCGGAGCTGGTGCTTGAACTCACACCGCAGGGCAAGGCGCTGGGCTTCACCATCGACGCGCTCGGCCGCGAGCTGCGCAACCGGCTCGGCGGGATCGAGGCGGCGACCTATCCCGACGGCATGCGCTCGGCCAGCATCCTCGTGCGCCTGCCCGAGAGCGAGCTGACGGCGGACTTTCTTGACCGGACGATGATGCGCACGGGTGCGGGCGATTACGTGCCTCTGGCCGATATCGTCAACGTCACCCGCAAATCGGGGTTCTCGACGGTCAACCGCAAGAACGGCCTGCGCGTGGTGAGCGTGACCGGCGATATCGACCAGAGCGACCCGGCCCGCGCCGAGGAGATCACCCGCGCGGTTCAGGAAGAGATCGTGCCGCAGATCGTTGAGGATTTCGGCATCGGCTACCGCATTTCGGGCCTCGCCGAACAGCAGAACCGCTTTCTTGAAGATGCCCAGTTTGGGTTGATTCTTACGCTGGTGGGCATCTTCCTCACGCTCGCCTGGATCTTTTCGAGCTGGACCCGGCCGCTGGTGGTGATGGCGATCATCCCCTTCGGCCTCGTCGGGGCGATCTGGGGGCATTCTGTCTGGGATATGCCGATGAGCATGTTTTCGATCATCGGCCTGATCGGGATGGTGGGGATCATCATCAACGATTCCATCGTGCTGGTTTCCACCATCGACGAATACTCCCGCGACCGGGGCGTGGTTCCGGCGATCGTTGATGCGGTGGCCGACCGGCTGCGACCGGTGTTTCTGACCACCGCCACCACGGTGCTCGGCCTCGCGCCGTTGCTCTACGAGACCTCAAGCCAGGCGCAGTTTCTCAAGCCCACGGTGGTTACGCTCACCTATGGGCTTGGCTTTGGCTTCGTGCTGGTGCTGCTGGTGGTGCCGGCGCTGGTGGCGGTGCAGGAAGACATCGCCAAGCAGCTCAGGGCGCTGAAGCGGATGACTCGGCTCAGGCATCGCGGTGCAAACCGCGCGCTGGTGGTGGTTGGCGGCGCGGCGGCGGCGCTGGCGGCGCTATTTGCGGTGACGGTAGGCTGGGCGTTGGTTTCGGGCGATTTGCCGGGCGGCCTTTTTGCTGGTGGCGGGGTGATCGCGGCGGTCGCGGTGTTTGTTGTCGGGGCGGCGGCGATTACCGGCGGGGTCTGGTTTATTTCGGCGCTGGCGCATGTGAGGCACAGGCACCGGGCCTGACCGGGCGCGGGTACAGCCCTGTCAACGGGCGCGGGTGCAGCCGGCGATGTCCACCGCGCGCCCTTCTGCCAGCACCGTGAAGCGGAGCGCGTGCAGGTCTAGCTCGAATGGCTGCGCCTCGGGCGGCACGAGATCGGCGGTGGCGGTGAGCATGTTTTCGGCGCGGCGGGTAACGGCTTCCGATACCCAGATATCGGCGCGCGGCGCCTCGATCACCGTCATTTCATGTGGGCCGATCGCCGGCATGTCGATCCTGGCCGTCACCCGCAGGCCATCGGCGATCGGCTTCACCGCGCAGCGGGACGACACCACGCCGGCTTCCTCGGCGCTGTCGGGCCGGCGGTCGAGCGCGGATGCAATGCGAGGGTCCGGGCTCGCGGACTCGGCCGGCAAAACGGCTGATACATCAGACTGGAACGGCATGCAGATATCCCGGCAGACGCCCATCGCCAGCACCCCGTCGAGCCGCACGTCCTCACCGGCTGCGGCCGGAATGATTTCGAGCGGCAGGATCAGCTCGTCGTGATAGCCCAGCGTTGTCAGCCCGCTGGAGGTGAAGACCTCCGGCAGCGGCCAATGCAGCCGGACCTCGGCGAGGTTGTCCGACCCCGACCAGTCGAACTGTGGCGGCAGACCGGCCTCGCCCGGCGCGCGCCAATAGGTCTTCCATCCCGGCGCGAGGGTGATCCTGAGCGCAGCCATGTGGCTGCCGTCGGCGGTGCGCCATCCGGGCAGGAGCTCGACCGCGGCATGGGCGCCGTCATGGCTTTCGGCCATCGCGGGGGTAATCGTGAGCGCGGTGAGCGCGGTGGCAAGCAGGGGCGCGGCAAATCTGGTCATGCCTTCCGATATAGTCGGTGGCGGCGCTGGGGGAAGTCACTTTCGCGTAAAAGCGCCGAGAGGGCGGGGTCGGCGCCGCTTGGCCCTTGTAACGCCCCCCCGGTCGGCCCCATCTTGGCCGCATGACCAAGGCCGAGACACCCCAGAGCCTTACCGGCAAGTTGCTCATAGCGATGCCCGGCATGGGCGATCCACGTTTTTCCCAGGCCGTGGTGATGATCTGTGCCCATTCCGGCGACGGGGCGATGGGGCTTATCGTCAACAAGCAGGTGCCCGAGTTGATGCTCGATGACCTGCTCGAACAGCTCGAAATCGAGAAGGGCGAAGGCAGCAAGGGCCGCACGGTGCACTTCGGTGGCCCGGTCGAGGGCGGGCGCGGCTTCGTGCTGCATTCGTCCGACTACGGCGGGCGCGAAACCACGATGCGGATCGACGAGACCTTCGGCATGACCGCGACGAAGGATATCCTCGTCGAAATCGCCAAGGGCGAAGGCCCGCACCAGACGCTGACGGCGCTCGGCTATGCCGGCTGGGGGCCGGGCCAACTCGAGAGCGAACTGCAGCAGAACGCCTGGCTGACGGTGGACGCAGATGCCGCCATCGTCTTTGCCGCTGCGAACGCCGAGAAATGGGCGCACGCGCTGAAAAAGCTGGGAATCGACCCGCTGATGCTTTCAGCCGAGGGCGGGAGGGCCTAGCGCTTGCTTCGCGCTTGCGCCGCGAGGGTGGCGGTGAGCTTGGCCAGCTGTGCGCGAAAGGCGGCGGCCTCGTCACCCAAAGCGGCGTCGAGTTCACGCTGGTAGGCCGCCGCGATCGGTGCGAGCACCTCGATCATCTGCTGGCCCTTGGGCGTAAGCGAGAGCTCCACCAGCCGCCGGTCGGCGGTGTTCACCTGCTTGGTGACGTAGCCGTTTTCTTCGAGCCGCGAGGCGGCGCGGCTGACCTTTGGCTTGTCCATGCCCACCCGCTCGTGAATTTCGCGCACCGACACGGCGGCCTGCTGGCTCAGATGCGCCACCACCCGCCATTCGGCTACCGAGATGCCAAAGCGCGCGCGGTAATGCCGCTCGAACCCTGCGCTCATCCGGCGCGACAGCTCGGCCACCTGGTAAGGCAGGAAATCGTCGAGGTTGAAATCAGACATGCGCAATCCCCCATCGCACCGCCGCCGATAAGACCGCAGGCTGCTGCCCGGCGCAAGGCCGGGGTTGCACCGCGAGCGCCGCCCGTGTCATCTGTCGCAAAACGGTCGCCGGGGGAGGATGAGAATGCGCGCAGGGATCGCCATGCTGGTGATGGGCTATGTGCTCAGCCAGTTCTACCGCGCCTTTCTGCCGGTGATGACGCCGGTGCTCACCACCGATATTGGCGCCACGCCAGAGGCGCTCAGCCGCGCCTCGGGCCTGTGGTTTCTCACCTTCGCGGCGATGCAGGTGCCGGTAGGCTGGGCGCTCGACAAGCTCGGCCCACGGCGCACGGCGGCGCTGCTGCTGGCCGTCGGTGGCGGTGGCGGGGCGACGGTGTTTGCGCTGGCGAGCGCGCCCTGGCACATCCAGGCGGCGATGGTGCTGCTCGGTGCTGGCTGCGCGCCGGTGCTGATGGCGACCTATTTCATTATAGCCAAGAGCTTTTCGCCCCGTGTTTTCGGCACCCTCGCCGGTGCGGTGATCGGCGTTGGCTCGATCGGCAACATCGCCGGATCGCTACCACTGGCCTGGGCGGTGGAGAGCTTCGGCTGGCGGCAAACGCTCTGGGGGCTTGCCGCGCTCACCCTCGCGGTGGCCGCGCTGATCCTCGCCGTGGTGCGCGACCCGGTTCAACCGCAAGCGCACGCGGGCCAGACCGGCTCGGTGTTCACGCTGCTGAAAATGCCGGCGCTATGGGCGATCTTCCCGTTGATGGTGGTGAACTACGCGCCTTCGGCGGGCCTGCGTGGGCTCTGGGCCGGGCCATACCTTGCGGACGTGTTCGGCATGGATGCGGCGGGCATTGGCCTGGTGACGCTGGCGATGGGGGTTGCGATGATTATCGGCAATTTCGCCTACGGCCCGCTTGACCGGGTGTTTGGCACCCGAAAATGGGTGATCTTCTGGGGCAACCTGGCCTCCGCCGCCGCGCTGTTCGCGCTCTGGGCGGTGCCTGCAAGCGGGGTTTGGGCGGTAACGGCGCTGCTCGCGGCGGCGGGGCTGTTCGGGGCGTCGTTTCCACTGATCATGGCGCATGCGCGCAGCTTCTTTCCAGCGCACCTGACGGGGCGGGGGGTGACGCTGCTGAATCTGTTTGGGATCGGTGGTGTGGGGGCGTTCCAGTTCGCCTCCGGCTGGGTCTACCAAGGCGCGCAGGTGGCGGGCGATCCGGTGGCGGGCTACCGCGCGCTCTTTTTGTTTTTCGCGGTGCCGGCGCTGGTTGGACCGCTGCTTTACCTGTTCAGCCGCGACCGGCTGGATTGAGAGGGCAGGACCGGGGGTTTCACACCCCCGGACCCCTGTGGGATATTTGCAGAAAGATGAACGGGCTAGGCGGCGTTGCGGCGGCGCGGACGGCGGCGCTTCTGGCCCTGGCCCTGGCCTTGCGGCTTGGATTGCGCGTTGGCCGGTTTCTTCGGGCCGCGACGCTGACCGCCACCGCCACCGCCACCACCCCGGCCCTGGCGCTTCGGCGGGTCGACCTCGGTGGGCCGGGTGCCGCCGAGCACCGGGATCTCGATTTTCATCGTTTTTTCGATCTGGCGCAGAAGTCCGATCTCTTCGCCGCTGACGAAGGCGATCGCGTCACCGTCGGCGCCGGCGCGGGCGGTGCGGCCGATGCGGTGGACGTAGTTTTCGGCCACTTCCGGCAGATCGAAGTTGTAGACGTGGGAGACGCCGGGAATGTCGATCCCACGCGCGGCCACGTCGGTGGCGACGAGCACGCGGGCGGTGCCGGCGCGGAACGCCGCAAGGGCGCGCTCGCGCTGGCCCTGGCTCTTGTTGCCGTGGATCGAAACCGCATCGAAGCCCTCGGAGACGAGGTGTTTCATCAGCTTCTCGGCGCCGTGCTTGGTGCGCGCGAAGACCAGCGCGAGGCCGTCGGGCGCGTCACCCAGGTAATCCTTGAGAAGCTCGGTCTTGTGTTCCTTGCCCTTGGCCCAATGCAGGCCTTGGGTAATCTTGTCGGCGGCCTTGCCCGGGGGCGCGACCTGTATGCGCACGGGGTTGCTGAGGTAGGCGGCGGCGATCTCTTCCATGTCTTTGGGCATGGTGGCCGAAAACAGCATGGTCTGGCGCGGGCTGCCGAGCTTCGGCGCAATCCGGCGCAGGGCGTGGATGAAGCCCATGTCGAGCATGTGGTCGGCCTCGTCGAGCACGAGGAAGGTGGCGGCGTCGAGCCGCACCGCGCCGCGATCCATCAGGTCTATCAGCCGGCCGGGGGTGGCGACGAGAATATCGGTGCCGCGCGACATCGCCTCAGCCTGACGGTTGAGCGACACACCGCCGACAACCTTGGTGATCTTGATATGGGTGCCCTTCACGTAGACGAGCAGGGTTTCGGCGATCTGGTTGACCAGTTCGCGGGTGGGGGCGAGGATCAGCGCCCGGGCGGTTTTCGGCGCGCGCTTGTCGTGGTCGGCCATCAGCCGGTGGATCAGCGGCAGGCCGAAAGCGGCGGTCTTGCCGGTGCCGGTCTGGGCGAGGCCCATCACGTCGCGCCCCTCGAGCACCGGCGGAATCGCCTTGATCTGGATCGGGGTGGGGGTGGTGTAGCCCGCAGCCTTGACGGCATCGAGCAGTTTCGGGGCGAGCCCGAGGCTTTCAAAAGTAGACATGTATTTCTTTCCGCGGCCAAGGGGCCGCACAAACGGGTGCCCGGAGCGCGATTGCTCCGGCGGCAAAGGTGCGGGCCAAGCCTCGCAGTGGGGCCCTTGCCCCGCCGCCGTTTGGCCCGTTGACCCCCCGCGTGATATGGGAACCTGTGGAGCGCCGTGGTTGCGGCGCTTGCTCATCGACCCGTGCCGCGCCTGATTATTCAGTCAAAGCAGCGGGTGGCTCACGCGGCCACCGGGGCGATGCGCCCTCTTCACAGCAACTGGGCTGCAAGTCAACGTAAATCAAGGCCCCTTCCACCGCCTCGCCGTTTGCGTTATCAGCGCGGACGGTCTGACTGACACATGAAAAGGAGACCCCGATGGGCTACAAGGTCGTCGTCGTCGGCGCCACGGGCAACGTGGGCCGTGAAATGCTGAACATCCTGGCCGAGCGCCAGTTTCCCGTCGCTGAGATCGCGGCGCTTGCGAGCCGCAAATCTCTTGGCACCGAGGTCAGCTTTGGCGACAAAACCCTGAAGACCAAGGATCTCGCCACCTTTGATTTCACCGGATGGGACATCGCACTGTTTGCCGTGGGCTCGGAGGCGACGAAAGACCACGCGCCGCGCGCCGCCAAGGCAGGCTGCACGGTGATAGATAACTCCTCGCTCTACCGCTACGACCCCGACATTCCGCTGATCGTGCCGGAGGTGAACCCGGAAGCGATTCACGGTTATGCGAAGAAAAACATCATCGCCAACCCCAATTGCTCGACCGCGCAGATGGTGGTGGCGCTCAAGCCTCTGCATGACCGGGCGAAGATCAAGCGGGTGGTGGTGAGCACCTACCAGTCGGTCTCGGGTGCCGGAAAGGAAGCGATGGATGAGCTCTGGGACCAGACCAAGGGCATGTATGTGCCGGGGCAGGAAAAGGCGCCCGTGCAGTTCCCCAAGCAGATCGCCTTCAACGTGATCCCGCAGATCGACGTGTTTCTCGATGACGGCTCGACCAAGGAAGAGTGGAAGATGGTCGCCGAGACCAAGAAGATCATCGACCCGGCGATCAAGGTTACAGCGACCTGTGTGCGGGTGCCGGTGTTTGTCGGCCACGCCGAGGCGATCAACATCGAGTTCGAGGAGTTTCTCGACGAGGACGAAGTGCGCGACATCTTGCGCGAGGCGCCCGGTGTGCTGGTCGTCGACAAGCGCGAGGCGGGTGGCTATGTGACGCCGGTGGAATGTGTGGGCGATTACGCCACCTTCATCAGCCGCATCCGCCAGGATTCGACGATCGAGAACGGGATCAACCTGTGGTGCGTGTCGGACAACCTGCGCAAGGGCGCGGCGCTGAACGCGGTGCAGATCGCCGAGCTTCTCGGCCGGGACGTGCTGAAGAAGGGCTAAAACGGCTCAAACAATTCGAGAGGGTCGTCGGGGGTAACCCCGGCGGCCTTTTTCGTAAGCAGATGCTGCATCCGATGCGGATGGCCGGGCATCGGCGCGCCGAAGTTCCGCACGAGGCGGGAACAGGCAAACCACAGCTCGGAAGATTTGCACAGGCGCGCACCGCCGGCATCGTGGAGCGTAAGCCCGCCGCCCGCCGGGCGCAGCTCGAAACCAAAGAGTGCCAACCGGGCCTGCAGATCGGCCCAGCCGGCGGCGGCGGCGATCACCGGGGCGAGCAGACTGCGCAGCCGGGCAATGCGCTCGGCGCGCAATCGTTGCCCGGCCTGGGCCGAGCGCAGGCGCATCACCTCGCGGTCGAGCCTGCCGCGCACGAGGCGGTCGAGGGTGTCTTCACGGTCGTCGGCGAGGCTGCGCAGGGCGGCGAGCAGGGGAGTGGGGAGCGGGAGAGTGATGGTTTGCGTGTTCATGCGGGGCATCTTGCGCGATCAACCTTAAAGCGTGGTTAAGGCCAAACCGCCAGCTTCCGCCGATCAGCCATCACCGGGCTTCCCGCGCGCCGCGCCGCGCGCTAGCCTGTGGGCATATCTTTCAGGAAAGGCTTTGTCATGCGTGCCCTCGCCACTTCGTTTCTTGCCCTCGTCGCCGCTGTGCCGGCGCTGGCCGACGAGGTATTCACCCAGGCTCCCGTGGCCGCCGCCACGATATACCCCTCCGGCGCCGAGCTGGTTCACCGCGCCACGGTCGAGCTGCCCGCCGGGAGCCACAAGGTGTTTCTGCCCTATGCCGGGCTTGACGATATCGGCGCGCTGCCGCGCATCCGCACCTCGGACGGGGTGACGATCGGCGCGCTTGGCTTCCAGCGTGGGGTGGCGGTCGACCGCGAAGCGTTGTTCACCGCGCCCCAAGCCGAGGCTTTCGCCGCGATCGCGGCGCTGGAAGACCGGATTGCCGGCAAGGATGACGAGATCGCCACCGCGCGGGCCGAAGTCGCGGCGTTGGAGGCGCGGCTTGGCTTTCTCGCCCAGGCCCGCCCGGGCGAAGAGATCACGGCGGAGGCCCTCGTGGCGCTGGCCGATACCGTCGCCCGC
>MNZL01000116.1 GCA_001873585.1 Rhodobacterales bacterium CG2_30_65_12
TTTCGCTCGACCGGGCCCATGTCTTCGACGCCGCAAGCCAGCAGTCGGTGAGGGTGCTCTGATGGCCCGGATTGCCCATGTTGAAATCCTGATGGTGGATCTACCGCCCACCGTGCAACGGGTCGATGCGATCCAGTCTTTCGTGAGCCAGGAAACGCCGCTCGTGCGGATCATCGACAGCGATGGTGCCGAGGGGGTGGGCTATGCCTACACCATCGGGTCGGGCGGCCCGGCGACCATGAGCCTGCTCGCGCGCACACTCGCGCCCCGGCTGATCGGCCGAGAGGCAGAAGAGATCGAGGCGATCTGGCGCGATCTCCTGTTCGCCACTCATGCCACCGCTGTGGGGGCGATCACGTCCCTTGCGCTCGCCGCAGTCGACACGGCGCTTTGGGATCTGCGCTGCCGCCGCGCCGGGTTGCCGCTTTGGCGTCTGGCCGGGGGGGCGCAGGCGTCTGTGCCACTCTACACCACCGAGGGTGGTTGGCTGCACCTGCCCGCTGAAGCGCTGGCCGAGGACGCCGCCGAGATGAAGGCGAAAGGCTTTTACGGGGCTAAGCTCAAGATCGGCAAGCCGTCGATCGCTGAAGACCGCGCCCGGCTGGCCAAGGTGCGCGCGGCGGTTGGCGAGGATTTCCGGGTGATGGTCGATGCCAACCAGGCGTTCGATCTCGCCGAGGCGATGCGCCGCGCCGACATGCTGGCCGAGGCACGGGTGGACTGGTTCGAGGAACCGATGCCCGCCGATAACATCGGTGCCCATGCCCTGCTCGCGCGTCACTCGCGTGTGCCCATCGCAGTGGGCGAGAGCATGTATTCGCAGGCGCAGTTCAAGGATTATCTCGAACAGGGCGCGGCCAGCATCGTGCAGGCCGACGTCGCCCGGATCGGCGGCATCACCCCCTGGCTCAAGGTTGCCCACATGGCCGAGGGGTTCAACGTGGCGATCTGCCCGCATTTCCTGATGGAGCTGCACGTGAGCCTCGTCTGTGCGGTGCCGAATGCGCCGTTTCTCGAATATATCCCGCAACTCGACGCTATCATCACCTCGCGGCTCGATATCAAAGAGGGGCGCGCGCATCCGCCCAAGGCCCCGGGCCTCGGTATCGAATGGGATTGGGGCGTGATCCGCGAGCGGCTCGTGGCCGGTACACATCACACATTTGGCGGAGGAGAGACACATGCAGCGCATGGGCATGGTCATCGGGCTGAAGCCTGAGAAGGTCGAGGCATACAAGCGGCTGCACGCAAACGTCTGGCCCGAGATCCTCAACATGATCTCGAAATGCAACATCACCAACTACTCGATCTTCCTCAAGCAGCCGGAAAACCTGCTGTTCGGCTACTGGGAATACACCGGTGAAGATTTCGAGGCCGATGCCGCGAAGATGGCCGCCGATCCGAAAACTCAGGAATGGTGGGATGTCTGCATGCCCTGTCAGGTGCCGCTCGATACCCGCAACGAGGGTGAATGGTGGTCGATGATGGAGGAGGTTTTTCACCATGACTGATGCTGACCGGATTACCCAACTGAAGGCGTGTTACACCTCGGTCGTGCATGACGTCATGCGCGCGATGGGGCTGCGCAACTTCACCCTGCCGCCCGCACTGCGCCCGCTGCAGCCGGAGATGACGCTTACCGGCCCGGCCTGGACGGTGGCGGGCCGGATCGACGAAACCGCCGATCCGCACGAAACGCTTCTGGCCTGGACGGGGCTTCTGTCGAAAGCTCGCGCCGGGCATGTCTGGACGGCCCAGCCGCATAACGCGACCGTGGCGCAGATGGGTGAGCTTTCCGCCGAGACGCTGCACCGCAAGGGCGTGTTGGGCTGCGTCGTCGACGGCGGCCTGCGCGACACCAACTTTCTCCTGCGGCTCGGCTTTCCGTGCTGGGGCAGCTTCCATACCCCGCGCGACGTGGTGGGGCTGTGGCTGCCCACGGCGACGGAGGTTGAGATCATGATCGGCGAGGTTGCCATCGCGCCCGGCGACTGGCTGCACGGTGACCGCGACGGCATGGTGCGCATTCCCGCAGCCGTGCTCGACGAGGTGATCCCTGCCGCCATCACGGCGATGAACACTGAAAGCAAGGTGCGCAAAGCGATCCTCGAGGGGATGGATCCGCAAGAAGCCTATCTACAGTGGGGCAAGTTTTAGCCATGAAGATCGCCGCCCTCGACATCCGCGCATGCCGCCACGACTCCGCCACGATACCCGGCGCGGCAATGCGCGACGGCCAAACCCGCGAGGGGCTGGAGTTCCTCGTCTACACGATGCGCACCGAAGACGGGCGCAGCGCCTCGATGTTCGGCTTTGCCGGACGCTCGGCGCTTGGGGCGGCGCATCAGGCGGCGGCCTCGCTTCGGCCATTCCTCCTGGGTCGCGATGCGCGCGACCGCGAGGCGATCTGGCACGACTGGCGCACCGCCGACCGCTGGTGGCATCATTTGCCGATCTACACCTTCGGCCCGGTTGACTGCTGCCTTTGGCTGCTGGCGGCCGAGGCGGCTGGCGAGCCGCTTTGGCGCTTCATCGGCGGCGCGCGTGCGCAGGTGCCGGCCTATGCTTCATCGCTCGTTCTGGCCGACGCCGAAGCCTACGCCGCCGAGGCCGTCGCGGTGCGCGATGCCGGGATGAAAGCCTACAAGATTCACCCTCCGGGTCAGTTGCTGGCGCAGGATATCGAGATCCACCGTGAAGTGCGCGCGGCGGTGGGCGATGATTTCGCCCTCATGTCGGACCCGGTTCAACCCTACACCTACGACGAGGCGCTGCGCCTCGGTCGCGAGCTGGAACGCCTCGGCTATCTCTGGCTGGAGGAGCCGCTGCCTGATGAGGCCTTCGGCGCGCTGCGCGAACTGACCCGTGCGCTCGACATTCCGGTGGTGGGCACCGAGGTTCTGGCAAAGCACCCCTATTCGGTGGCCGAGTGCATCGCCACCCGGGTGGTCGATGCCGTGCGCGCCGATCCAAGCTGGTCCGGCGGCGTCACCGGCACGCTCAAGACGGCCCGGCTGGCGGAGGCCTTTCACGTGAACTGTGAGCTGCACACCACGATTTTCCACCCGCTCGAGATGGTGAACCTCCACCTGGCCGGCGCGATCCGCAATTGCAGCTATTTCGAGGTGCTCTGGCCAATGGAGACTTTCGCCTTCGGGCTCGATCGCCCGTTGCCCATTCGCGATGGCATCGCGCATCTGCCAGACACCCCCGGCCTCGGCGCCGCGCTCGACTGGGACATGATCGACAATGCGACGATTGAAAGGGTTTGAGCCGTGACCGACCAACGCCTCCTTCTGTTGTCACCTGATGACAACGTCTTCGTTCTGCGCGGCGCCATCGAGGCGGGTGAGACGGTGGCGCTCGAAATCGGCGAAGCCACGTTACCCGCGCGCCTCGGTATGGGACACAAGATCGCTCGGGAAGCGATTTCGCCGGGCGATAAGATCGTCAAATACGGCGCGCCCATCGGCACCGCCACCGCCGAGATCGCGCCGGGCGCGCATGTGCATGTGCACAATGTCAAAAGCGACCACACGCCAACATATGCGCTGGCTGAAACGTCTCAGGAGGTGCCGCGATGAAGGGATATGTCAGATCTGACGGGCGCAAGGGCATTCGCAATCTCGTGGCGGTGGCCTATCTGGTGGAATGCGCCCATCACGTCGCGCGCGAAATAGTCGCCCTGCAGCGTGAGCAGGCGCATCTTATCGGCTTTCCGGGCTGTTTTCCCAACGCCTATGCCCAGCAGATGATGGAGCGGCTTTGCACGCATCCCAACGTTGGCGGGGTGGTGCTGGTTTCGCTCGGCTGCGAAAGCTTCGACCGGCACGCGCTGGCCGAGACGATCCGCGCCACTGGCCGCCCGATGGAAACGCTGGTGATCCAGCGCGACGGCGGCACGCGGGCGACGATCGAGGCGGGGCACGCCGCGGTGGCGCGCATCGCGGCTGAGATCGCCGACGCACCGATGGTGCCCTTGGAGATCTCCGAGCTTGTGGTGGGCACCGTCTGTGGCGGCTCCGACGGCACCAGCGGCATCTCCGGCAACCCCGCGGTGGGGCGCTGTTTCGACCAGCTTGTGGAGGCCGGGGCGGCATGTATCTTCGAGGAAACCGGAGAGTTGATCGGCTGCGAGGGGATCATGGCCGCGCGCGCCGCCACGCCGGAACTGGCCGAGGAAATCCGCGCCGCGGTCGACAAGGCGGCGGCCTATTACGCCACGCTCGGCTTTGGCAGTTTCGCCGCCGGCAATGCCGAAGGCGGGCTGACCACGATCGAGGAAAAATCGCTGGGCGCCTATGCAAAGTCGGGGCAGTCGCAGATTTCGGGCCTGATCAAGCCCGGCGATATTCCCCCGAAGGGCGGGCTTTATCTGATGGACGTGGTGCCCGATGGCGAGGTGCGGTTCGGGTTTCCAAACATCTCCGACAACGCTGAGATCGTCGAGATGATGGCCTCGGGCGCGCATATGACGCTGTTCGTCACCGGGCGCGGCTCGGTTGTGGGATCTGCGCTCGCGCCGGTGATCAAGATCGCCGCCAACCCGCACATGTATGAGCGCCTGCGCGATGACATGGACATCAACGCCGGCCGCATCATCACTGAGGGTGCGAGCATCGATGAGGTTGGGCGCGAAATCCTCGATCTCGTCGCGCGTGTGGCGTCGGGCGAGCGGACCAGATCGGAAGAGTTGGGCCACACCGAGTTCATCCTCACCTACAAGAGTTTCGAGCCGATCGGGCCAGCCTGCCTGCCGGTGTGAACGAGAAAGGACATTACATGGATCGACTGAAGGGAAAGACCTGCCTGGTTACTGCGGCGGGGCAGGGCATCGGCCGGGCCTCGGCGCTGGCTATGGCCGCCGAGGGCGCGCGGGTGATCGCGACCGATATCAACGAGGCGGCGCTGGGCACGCTCGACGGGGTGGAAACCCGCCGTCTCGATGTTCTCGACGGCACTGCGATCTCGGCGCTGGCCGGCGAGATCGGCACGCCCGACGTTCTGTTCAACTGCGCCGGTTTCGTCGCCAATGGCACGATCCTTGACTGTGACGAGGCAGACTGGGATTTCTCCTTCGATCTCAACGTGAAGGCGATGTATCGCATGATCCGCGCCTTGCTGCCGGGGATGGTCGAAAACGGCGGTGGGTCGATCGTCAACATGTCGTCGGTCGCCTCATCGGTGATCGCCGCGCCCAACCGCTTCGTCTACGGCGCGACCAAGGCGGCGGTGATCGGGCTCACCAAGTCAGTCGCGGCCGATTTCGTCTCGAAGGGCATTCGCTGCAACGCGGTCTGCCCCGGCACGGTAGAATCGCCCTCGCTCGAGGACCGGCTGAAAGCTACGGGCGACTACGAGACCGCCCGCGCCGCCTTCACATCACGCCAGCCGATGGGCCGGATCGCCACCGCCGAGGAGATCGCCGCGCTCGTGGTCTATCTTGCGTCCGACGAGTCCTCCTATACCACCGGGGTGGCGCACGTCATCGACGGCGGCTGGTCGAACATCTGAACAAGGAACATGCCATGAAACTGATTCGTTTTGGTGCCGCAGGCGCGGAAAAACCCGGTTTGATCGACGCCGCCGGCACGGCCCGAGACCTTAGCGGAATTGTACCCGATATCTCCGGGGCCACCCTGTCTGATGCCGGTCTTGAGGCGATCCGCGCGGTCGATCCCGAAAGCCTGCCGAAAGTGCCCGAGGGCGCACGCCTCGGCCCCTGTGTTGGTGGTACGGGCAAATTCATCTGCATCGGACTGAACTATTCTGACCACGCGGCGGAATCGGGTATGGAGGTGCCCGAGGAGCCGATCATCTTCCAGAAGGCCACCAGCGCGATCTGCGGCCCCGATGACCCTATCATCATTCCGCGCGGGTCGGAAAAGACAGATTGGGAAGTCGAACTGGCGGTCATCATCGGCAAACGGGCGAAGTACGTCTCCGAGGCCGAGGCGTTTGACTACGTCGCGGGCTACGCGGTGACCAACGATGTCTCCGAACGCGCGTTCCAGATCGAGCGCGCGGGGCAATGGACCAAGGGCAAGAGTTGCGACAATTTTGGCCAGATCGGCCCCTGGTTGGTGACGCGCGACGAGCTGCCTGATCCGCAGAACCTGCGGCTGTGGCTCAAGCTCAACGGCGAGATGGTGCAAGATGGCTCGACGCGCACGATGGTTTTCGGCGTCGCCCATCTGGTGAGCTACCTGAGCCAGTTCATGTCGCTGCACCCTGGCGACGTGATCTCCACTGGCACGCCACCGGGTGTGGGGCTGGGGATGAAACCGCCGCGCTACCTGAGCCCCGGCGATGTGGTCGACCTCGGCATCGACGGTCTCGGCATGCAACGCCAGGACGTGATCGCCGACCCGGAGGGAGGCCCGGCATGATCGGTCTGATCGACACGCACCAGCACCTGATCTATCCCGACGTTGCCAGCTACGGGTGGACCGCGGGCATCGCCGAGCTTGCGGGCAGATCCTTCACGGTTGCAGACTATCGCGCCCTGACCGCGGGTATGGGGATTGCGGGAACCCTGTTCATGGAGACGGCGGTGGACGATGGCGACATCCGCACCGAGACCGAATACATGGCCACGCTCGCTGGCGACCCGGCCAATGGCATCAGGGGTATCATCGCCACCGCCCGGCCCGAGACCGACGCAGGCTTCGAGGACTGGATAGACGAGGCGCACGAAATGGGCGCGGTCGGGTTTCGCCGCATCCTGCATGTGGTCGATGACGCGATGTCGACAACCGGCACTTTCCGCGCCAACGTCCGCAAGATCGGCGCGCGCGCTCTGACCTTCGATATGTGCTTCCTGGCCCGCCAGTTGCCGCTCGCCACCGAGCTTGCGGCGGCCTGCGACAACACCCACCTGATCCTCAACCATTGCGGCGTGCCCGATATTGCCGGTGGCGGGCTCGACCCGTGGCGCGAGCACATGAGCGCGCTCGCGGCGCTGCCCAATGTCACCTGCAAGCTCTCCGGCCTCATGGCCTATTGCGCGCCGGGCACGGCAAGCTACGATACGGTGAAACCCTACGTCGATCATGTGCTTGAGGTGTTCGGGCCGAAGCGCATGGTTTGGGGGGGCGACTGGCCGGTGGTGAACATGGGCAGTTCGTTGCCCCAATGGCTCGAAGTTACGCGCCAGATCCTCGATACGCTCAGCGCAGACGAGGCCCGCGCGCTGGCGCAGGGGACGGCGGCGGAGCTGTTTGGCCTCGACATCTGAGCGGCGTAGTGACGGGACATTTGGGGAGGACGACATGCGGCTCAAGCAGTGTCACAATTTTCACGACTATCGGGAGCTGGCGCGTCGGCGCTTGCCTGGCCCGATCTTCAACTACATCGACGGTGGCGCCGATGACGAGGTGACGCTGCGCAAGAACACTGCCAGCTTCGAGCGCTGCGATCTCGTGCCCAAGGTGCTGCGCGGCGTTGCGGAGGTGGATCTCTCGGTAAAGGTGATGGGGCAGAAACTCGATCTGCCCTTCTACTGCTCCCCCACGGCGCTTCAGAGGCTGTTTCACCATCAGGGCGAGCGGGCCGTAGCCGCCGCCGCGGAACGCTATGGCACCATGTTCGGGGTCTCCTCGCTCGGCACGGTGAGCCTCGAAGAGCTGCGCCGCAAACACAAGACGCCCCAGGTCTACCAATTCTATTTCCACAAGGATCGCGGCCTGAACCGGGCGATGATGCAGCGCGCGAAGGAGGCTGGCGTCGAGGTGATGATGCTCACGGTCGACTCGAGCACCGGCGGCAACCGCGAGCGCGACTTGCGCACGGGGTTCTCGATCCCGATGCGGCTCACGCTCGCGGGCATGGCGCAGTTTGCGATGAAGCCGATGTGGGGGATCAACTATGTGACCCATCCGCGCTTCGCGCTTCCGCAGCTCGACGAACACGTTGACATGGGCAAGGGAACAATGTCGATCGGGCGCTATTTCACCGAGATGCTCGATCCGTCCATGACCTGGAACGACGTGTCCGGGATGGTGGCCGAATGGGGCGGGCCGTTCTGCCTCAAGGGCATCATTTCGGTAGAGGATGCGCGCCGGGCCGTGGATATCGGCTGCCAGGGGATCGTTTTGTCAAACCATGGCGGGCGGCAGCTCGACGGCACGCGCACACCTTTCGACCAGCTTGCCGAGATCGTCGATGCGGTGGGCGACCGGATCGACGTGATGATGGACAGCGGTATCCAGCGAGGCACCCATGTGCTGAAGGCGCTTGCGCTTGGGGCAAAGGCGGTTGGGATCGGGCGGTACTATCTCTTTCCGCTCGCTGCCGCCGGGCAAGCTGGGGTGGAGCGCGCCCTCGGTAACTTGCGGGACGAGATCGAGCGCGGAATGAAGCTGATGGGCTGCGCCTCGGTAAGCGAGTTGACGCGCGAAGATGTCCGGTATGAGGTGTCCGTCGGGTCTGACTGGCGTTGACTTGTTCAGCCGACCAGGTCCAAGGCATGAGGTCATCAAGGCGGTTCATGTTATGGTCCGCGGCACGGGCCAGAACCCAGCCCAGCCAGGATTCTGGATCGACACTGTTCATGCGGGCCTGCTCGCTGGCGCGATCTGCCCCGAACAGGCCATTGACGCCGGTGAAGCCATCGGCATGCACCACGCCCTGGTATCCCTTGAGATGGGATGAGGGGGGCTTGCGCTACTTGCATGTGAAGACGGCTTCGACCCGATCGAGGACCGGCTGCGCGCCAACTCCCGCTGGCTCATACCCTCGCTGCGCGCCAGCCTGACCTTCCTGAAAAGTTCCGCGGTGTAATTCTCCTCGCCCTCCCTGCAGCCACAAGAAGGGAAAAAGTGGACGACTTTTGCGCCGCCCGCACCGCCAATGCGGCGGCGCGACCGGGGTTCAATTTTGCACCGCAGTTCTCACGCGCATTCGAGGTCGGGGTCACCACGCATCGCATTGAAAAGACTCTCGAATACACCCGCCTTGGCCCATCTGCGGAACCGCCGGAACTGGCTGTTCCAGTTGCCGAAAGCCGGCGGCAGGTCGCGCCATGGCGAGCCAGTCCGAACCGGCCTGAAAACGGCTTCCAGAAACAGACGACTACCCTTTGCCGTCGCCCCGGCGTCGCTGACATTCCCCGGCAAATGCGGCTCAACCTCTGCCAAACAGAATCCGTCCCCACATAGCACTGCTCGTTCATTCAAACCTCCAATCTGGAGGTTTGAATCAGATATCACGCCTTTTGGGAATCCCGATTGTCCATTGGCCCTGGCACCGTGCTTGGTGCGTTTGATACATGAGGCCGGAATTACCTTCAGGGGTGAATTGGCTCCGGGGTCAAGTGGGGGCCGAGGCCCCTTTCCTCTGGCAAAGCCGGGCGCAACGGTTTATCTCGCCTGCGTGCTTGAGCGAGAGGCGAACATGTCGGACGGAAACACCTACGAAAAGCCGGGGCCGGTAGAGATCAACTGGAGCGATGCCATTTCCTCGATCGAGGAGATCATCGAAGATGCCCGCAACGGGCGGATGTTCGTGCTGGTTGACCACGAAGACCGCGAGAACGAGGGCGACCTGGTGATCCCGGCGCAGATGGCGACGCCGGAAGCGGTGAACTTCATGGCCAGGAACGGGCGCGGGCTGATTTGCCTTGCCATGCCCGGTGAGCGGATCGACGCGCTTGGGCTGACGCTGATGTCGACCCAGAACGCCTCGCGGCACGAAACCGCTTTCACCGTTTCGATCGAGGCGCGTGAAGGGGTGACCACCGGTATCTCGGCGCATGACCGGGCATGCACGGTCGCGGTGGCGATCGACCCGACGAAGGGCCCCGCCGATATTGTCACCCCCGGCCACGTTTTTCCGCTGCGCGCGCGCGACGGCGGGGTGCTGGTGCGCGCCGGCCATACCGAGGCGGCGGTCGATATCGCCCGGCTCGCGGGGCTCCAGCCCGCCGGCGTGATTTGCGAGATCATGAACGACGATGGCACCATGGCGCGATTGCCGGAGCTGATCGCCTTTGCCCAGAAGCACGGGCTGAAGGTGGGCACCATCGCCGATCTCATCGCCTACCGCCGCCGCCACGATAACCTGGTAAAGGAAAGCGCCAAGAAGCGGGTAACCTCGGAGCACGGCGGTGCGTGGTGCATGCGCGTGTTTACCGATGAGACGCAAGGGGCCGAGCATATCGCGCTGACGATGGGCGATCTGACCACCGAAGAGCCGGTGCTGGTGCGGATGCACGCGCTCAACCCGCTCGAAGATGCGCT
>MNZL01000092.1:0-3397 GCA_001873585.1 Rhodobacterales bacterium CG2_30_65_12
ACCTTGCCGAAGGCAGGCTCGAAAACCTCGCGCTTTCCGTGCGCCGCCACGAAGAAGAGGCGGTGGCCGCGCATGCGCGCCTCAAGGAAGCCGAGGCGGGGGTGGCCGAGCTTGCCGATCTCGGCACCGCGCGGGCCGAGGTGGAAGATGTCAAACTCACCGTCGAGGCGGCGCGGATGACAATGCTCGCCAGGCGCTCGGCGCATGATGAGGTAAAGCGCGAAGGCGAGGCCCGGCTGAAACGGGCGCAAGAGGTGAAGAAGGAAATTTCCGGCTGGCGGCACCGGCTGGAGACCGCCGGCAAGCGCATCGCCGAACTGGACGAGCGCAAGGCCGCCTCTGAGGCCGAGCTGAAAGAGGCGAGCGCCGCGCCAGCCGAGCTTGCCGCCAAGCGCGAAGAGCTGGCCCGCGCCATTGCCGAGGCCGAGGCGCGCCGCGCCCTGGCCTTTGATGCGCTCACCGGGGCCGAGGGGGCTTTGCGCGCGGCGATGGCCGACGAGCGCGACGGCGAGCGCCAGGCCGGTGAAGCACGCGAGGCCCGCGCCCGCGCCGAGGCCCGCGCCGAAGCCGCGCGCGATACCGTGGCCTATGCCGCCGAGCGAATCGCCGACGATCAGGAAACAACGCCGCAAGGGCTGCTGCAAAGCCTCGGCGAAGACCCCGACGCGATGCCCTCATCGGATCACATCGAGCAAGACGTGAACCGCCTCAAACGCCAGCGCGACGCGCTTGGCGCGGTCAACCTGCGCGCCGAGGAAGATGCGCGCGAAGTGCAACAGGAGCACGACACGCTGGTGCACGAAAAGGCCGATCTCGAATCGGCCGTTGCCAAGCTGCGCGCCGGTATCGCCGGCCTCAACCGCGAGGGGCGCGAGCGCCTGCTTACCGCCTTCGAGCAGGTCAACGGCAACTTCGGCATGCTCTTCACCCACCTCTTCGGCGGCGGCGAGGCCAACCTTGTGCTGGTCGAAAGCGACGATCCGCTCGAAGCCGGGCTGGAGATCCTCTGCCAGCCACCGGGCAAGAAGCTTTCAACCCTCAGCCTGCTTTCTGGCGGCGAGCAGACGCTCACTGCCATCGCGCTCATCTTTGCCGTGTTCCTCGCCAATCCCGCGCCGATCTGCGTGCTCGACGAAGTCGACGCCCCGCTCGACGACGCCAACGTCACCCGGCTGTGCGACATGCTCGACGAGATGGCCCGGCGGACCGAAACCCGCTTTCTGGTCATCACTCACCACGCAGTGACAATGGCGCGGATGGACCGGCTTTTTGGCGTCACCATGGGCGAACAGGGCGTGAGCCAGCTTGTGAGCGTCGATCTCAAGAAGGCCGAAGCACTGGTGGCCTGAAGCTGGACGGCGCTTGGTCTTCAACAGTTGCATGCGAGCACCGAGGGTCTAAGCTGTCGTCATCGACAAAGGGGAGACTTTCGATGAGAATGGGTATGTTTGCTGCGACGGCGCTTTTTGCTCTCGCTCTGGGCGGAGCGGCGACCGCGCAAGATATGGTTCGCGCTCAGGATCCGGGCAGCGTCACGAATTTTCTGTTCAACAAGGGGATCGCGTCAAAGAGCGAAACCGATAATTACGGCGATCCGCTGGTGCGGTTCCGCATCGAAGACTATCCCTATTCGATCTTCTTCTATGACTGCACCGACAATGCGAATTGCGCGTCCTTGCGGTTCTACCTCGGCTTCAACACCAACGGTGAGGTCGGGTTGGAATTGGTCAACACGCTGAATATCGAAAACCGCTTCGTAAACCTGGCGATCGACGAGGAGGACGACGTGATCATCACGATGGATCTGCTGACCGGCGAACAAGGTATGACGCATGACGATTTCGACAACATGCTGAAGCTGTTCATTGATCTGGGAAAAGACGCCGAAAGCCGGTTTGGTGAATGAGCGGGAGGGCGAGAGATGTGGACAGAAAAACGAACCTTCCGACTCGCCGCCGCGATCGTGATCGCGGCCGGTCTGGCCGGGGCGGCGCAAGCCGATCCCTTGCGCGCCAGCGAGCCGCAGAGCTTTATCGACTGGTTTTTCGACGCCGGCTATCCGGCCCAGCTCAGCACAGACGGGGTGGGAGATCCCTATATCGAGTTTCGCAACGACGGAGTCGTGCTGCCACTTTGGTTTTACGATTGCACCGATAACAGCGATTGCAAGTCGGTTCAGTTCTACTTTGGCTACAAGCTTGAAACACCTGTCGACCTCGCACAGCTCAACGACTGGAACGGCGAGGCGCGGCGCTACACCCGCGCCTACCAGATCGAAGATAGCACCGTGCGTTTGGAGATGGACATCTTCACCGGTGCCGACGGGATCAGCGGGCGCGATTTCGAAAGCCTGCTGCGGCTCTGGCTCGACCGCCTCACCGAGTTCGAGGGCTTCATCGGCTGGTGAGGATCACGCCCGGCGCGGCGGGGCAGAACTGTTGACTGCGGCCACCATCGCCGCCGTCACCGCGTCGTAGAGCGCTTCGGAGCGGCGGGAATGATCGCGCCATGTGGGCTCATCCACCTTGAGCGGGCCCCAGTCGTCCATGTTGTCAAACATCCAGCCGCGCTGGGCAGCACGCAACAGCCAACGGGCATCGTCGTCCAGCGTATCGGCCGGGCCTGCCGGATTGTCGATCGGCTGCGGGTCGGGCGCGCCTTCAAGCAGGGCCAGCGCCGAGGTAAACCGCTTGTTGGCCTCCTTGGCCTCATGCGACCAGGCAAATTCGCTCATCTCGGCAAGGGCGTGGCGCAGCTCGGTGCTGGCCGCCTCGACACTGCGCCCGGGGGCCTGTGGCGCGGCGGCGGTCGCGGTGTAGCGCACCGCCCAAATCCGCCCATCGCGCGCGCTGGGATAGGCTGCCTTCCACCCCGCACGCCAGCCAAGCGCCCGGTGATCGTCGGTTTCCGTGGTCATGGTCCACAGGCTGCCGCCTCCCGCAAAGCCAGCGGCAATCCGGTCGGGAATATCTTCGCCCGCCCGCAACTCCTCGTCCTGCCGCTCAAACCCGATCAGCACCCGCTTGGTGCCGGAGCGGGAGAGCTGGTTGAGCCAGGCCGGCGGGGTCTCGGCCATGGTCACGCGGGTCGGTGCCTCGCCCGGGCGCTTCGCGGCCACGGCGAAGCTGATCGAGCCACAGCGAGCGAAGGCGCGCTGGCTGGCAAACCAGCGCATTGGATCATCGGGGCGTTTGAGCCGGTGATTGGCCGAAATCACCAGCGCCGCCAATTGTGCCACTTCGCCGTCCACGTCGAGCCTCGCGCGTTATGCTCACCCCTTGGTAACGGAATTTGCCCCCGGGATCACGCGAATTGAAAAAATAGTGCCGACGGTCGCCTTACATCCCGCCCGCTCCCCCTTCTTCTTTGGTCCTCAAATACCTCGGGGGGTCCGGGG
>MNZL01000092.1:3415-13592 GCA_001873585.1 Rhodobacterales bacterium CG2_30_65_12
TCAACAGCTCTGCCGTCGGCCACGCGTCGGGGATAAGGCCAAGGCGGGCCTGCTCGGCCTGCACCGCCGCCCGCGTGCCCGCGCCGAGAATGCCGTCGATCACACCCACGTTGTGCCCGCGTGCCTGAAGCTTCTGTTGCAGCGCCTTCATCTGGCCCTGGCCCAGCGGCGCGGTGGGATTACCGGCGTTGTAGATCGGCGCGCCTTCCAGCCTTGTGGCAAAATAGGCTGCCGTCAAGACATAGGTAAAGCTCTGATTCCACTCGAAATAGACGTCAAAGTTCGGGTAGGTGATGAATGTTGGCCCACCGTGCCCCTGCGGCACGATGATCGAGGCTTTGGCGGAATTGAACAGCCTGCCGGCGCGCGGCTTTACCCCGAGCGCGGCCCATTGGCGCGTGCTCATCTTCTGCTGCGTGCCGGTCTTGGCGTAATCGAAGCCCTGCGGCAGCACCACTTCCTGAATCCACGGCTCACCCGCGCGCCAGCCGAGCTTGCGCAGCATGTTGGCGCCCGACATCAGCGCGTCGGGGGCCGAGCCCTTCAGATCGACATGCCCGTCGCCATCGCCGTCGATCCCTGAATCGCGGATATCGGCGGGAAGCATCTGCACCATGCCGATCTCGCCAGCCCAGGCGCCGGTGGTCTTGGCGGGCGAAAAATCGCCTCGCGTATACAGATCGAGCGCGGCCAGCACCTGCGGTTGAAACAGGCCGGGGCGGCGGCAATTGTGGCTCAGCGTCATCAGCGAATTGAGCGTGTTGAAATCGCCCTGAAACGCGCCAAAATCGGTCTCGAACGCCCAGAACGCCACCAGCACGCCCCGGCTCACGCCCATGTGCCGCTCGATCGCGTCAAACACCGATTTGTATTGCCCAAGCTTGGCGCGGCCGACGTCGATCCGGTTCTGGCTGATCAGCTTGCGCGAAAAGTCGATAAAACCGGAGTTGAAAATCCCCTGTGCGCGGTCGGCCCCGAGTGTGCGCTGGTCTTGCTGAACACTGGAAAAGAACTGGTCGACGGTGGCGCTGTCATGGCCCCGGCTGACCGCGAGATCTTTCATCCGGCCCACGAAGGACGAGAACGAGCCGCCGCACGCGATGATCGGCGGCGGGATATCGCCCACGCCGGCAGCGGGTGCGTTATTGGCCAGGCTGGCGGAAAGGCTCAATAGAATTGGATACAGAAACTTGCGCATCGGGCTCCCTCGGTTTGCTCCAGTGAAACCCTAGCAGGAACATTTCACCAAACAATGACGATCAGGATCACGAGGCCGAGCGCCGCCGCCCAGGCGCGCCAGAGCACGGCCACGGCGGCGTCGATCTCTTCAGCGCCGATCTGGTGCTTGCCGGCGTCGTTGACGAAGGGAAAATCGCGACGCTCGCCCTGGTAGCTGCGCGGGCCAGACAGGGCCACGCCAAGCGCCACCGCCATCGCCGCCTCGGGCCAGCCCGCATTGGGCGAGCGGTGCAACGGCGCATCCCGCGCAATCCGGCCCCAATCGCCCCGGCGATACTGGGTAAGATGGATCAACAGCGCGGTTATCCGCGCCGGCACCCAGTTCAGCACATCGTCGAGCCGCGCCGCCGCCTTGCCGAATTGCTCGTGCGCGGGGGTGCGGTAGCCGATCATGCTGTCGGCGGTGTTGACGATCTTGTAGGCAAGCATCCCCGGCAGGCCGAGAAGGAGAAACCAGAACGCCGGCGCGATCACCCCGTCGGAGAGGTTTTCCGCAGCACTCTCGATCGCGGCGCGAGCGACGCCGGGTTCGTCCATCTCGCCGGTATCGCGCCCGACGATCTGCGCCACCGCGCGGCGGCCGTCCTCAATCGAGAGCGAGAGCGCATCTGCCACCGCGCGCACATGCTCCACCAGCGAACGGTGGGCGAGCAGGATCGCGGCGGCGACGAGTTCTACCGCCCAGCCGAGCGAGGCCAGCAGGCCGCCGATCACCCAGGCCAGCGCCACCAGCCCGGCGATACTGAGCGCGCCCGTCACCAGCCGTCCGGCGCCGTGGTTGAGCATCCGGTCGGCCCAGCCCACGGCGCGCCCCATCAGCACCGCCGGGTGTGGCGCCCGCTGCCACAGCGCCTCGGGCTCACCGAGGCCCGCATCCAGCGCCAACGCGAGGGCAAGGATCAGCGCCTGGCTCATGCAAGCGCCGCCTCAAGCTGGTCCCAACGGCCCACCGGGGGAAGGCCGAGGCGCAGCCAGGTGGGATCGTAGCGAAAGGTGCGGCTCCAGACCTGGCCTTGCGCCAGCCGCTCCTGCCAGCGCAGGGCATCATCGACCCGGTAGAGCCGAAACAGCCCGGTGCCGCCAATCAGCGCCGCGCCGCGCGCCTCCAACAGCGCATCCATCCGCGCCACGTCGAGGTTCATCACCTGCCGCGCCATGTTGGCCCAGTCCATATCTTCCAGCGCCGCCGCGCCAACGTGCTGGGCCACGCCCGAAACCGGCCATGGCCCCAGCATCTGCTTCAGCCGGGCGATCAGCCCCGGATCGCCAATGGCGAAGCCGAGCCGCAGCCCTGGCAGGCCCCAGAATTTGCCGAGGGATTTCAGGATAACCACGCCGGGCTTCACAGCCCACTCGGCCACGCGCGAATTGAACAGGATCACGTCGCAGAAACTTTCGTCGATCACCAGGAGCGGGCGACCGTCGGGCTCGTTCTCGCCGGAAAACATGTGGCCGGTCGGGTTGTTGGGGTGCACCACCACGCGCGCCTCCGCCAGCCCTGCCTCGGGCTCGCCGCGCAGCACCTCCCACTTCGCTGCGGCAAAGGCGGCCTCGTGCTCGTTGTAGCTGCGCTCAACGATTCGCACCCGCCCCGGGGGCGCAAGGCGCGGGATGTTGGCGATCAGCGAAGACGCACCGGGGGCCGCCAGCACCGCCGCCGCCTGCGGCACCTGCCAGAACGTGCGCGCCGCCTGCTCCAGCCGCTCGCCTGCCACCCGGTCGGGCAGCGCGGTGTAGGCTGACGCCGCGATCTCGGGCACCGGGTAGGGGCGCGGGTTGATCCCGGTGGAAAGGTCAAGCCAGTCGGCGCGGGTGCCGCCGTAGAGCGCTACCGCGTCGTCAAGCCCGCCACCGTGATCGCGCGCCTCAAAACCCGCCGCGCTCATGCCATGTCTTCCAAAGCGGGGAGCGGCGGGAGACGGGTGATGAAATGCCCCTTCACAGCTTGCGGCCAGTCACGGTAGGGCACTTGCCCGGTTTCGCTCGCGGCATGGCTCTGCGCATAGGCGACAATGCCCGCCGCCGCCTCTTCGCTGGGTTCAAACCGGCCCAGCGTGTAGGCCAGCTTGCCCGCCCCCTGGATCGCCACGTTGCAGCCGTGATCGCAGCCCATCAGGCAGGAGGTGCGCCGGGTGGCGAGCGCGGTGCCCGCTGCTGCTGCCTCGATCAGTGCCGCGAGGCATTCGCCGTCGGTCTGGCTTTCGCCGCATGCGGCCCAATCCTCGCGCTTGCAGGTATCGCAAATGGTGATCCAGGTGGTCATCACGCGCCTCTCTCCGGGGTGTTTCGCCGTATGAAACGGATATTCGCGGCGAAGGCAACAGATGCGCCGACAGCCGCCCACCCTTCCCGCCACCGGGTTAGCTTAACCATTTGGTAAGAAAGATGTAGGAATCTCTACCGTAACGGAGCTGGATTGCCCCGGGTTGGGACTGAAACCATGAACGTGCTGATTGTCGAAAGCGCCGCTGAGCTCGGCGCGCTCTGGGCCGCGGCCCTTGCCCGGCAAGGCATTGAAGCCGTTGTCGTCGTCGCCGACGAGGATGCCGCCATTGCCCATCTCCATGCCCACCCCGCCGATGTGATCGTCGCCGATCTCGACCTGCCCGGCGCCGGCGCCATCGCGGTGGCCGATTATGCCGCCTACCGCCACCCCGAGGCGCGGGTGATCTTCGTTACCGCGTCAAGCTTCTTTTCCGACGGGTCGATCTTTGCCCACTCGCCCAATGCCTGCGCTTTCCTGCCCGCGCGCACCGCGCCGGAAGACCTTGCGGCGGTGGTGGAGTTTCACGGTCGGCGCAAGGCCACGGGGGCGGGCTGAGGCGCGCGCCGGACGGGCTTCGCTGCAAGTGCGAATTATGGTTCCCACTCCAGCAAATGCACTCTAGAATTTTCGCCATGAGTCGTACTCGTTTTCCACGGCCCGAGGCCGTGATCTTCGATATTGGAAATGTGCTGATCGAGTGGCAGCCCGAGGCGCGCTATGATGCCTTTGTCGGCCCAGTCCGCCGCGCGGCGCTGTTTGCCGCCGTCGACCTGCATGCCATGGCCGATGCGATTGACCAGGGCGCAGGGTTTGCGCAAACGGTGGCGGCAACCGCCGCCGCGCACCCCGATTTCGCCGCCGAGATCAACCTCTGGCGCGACCGGTGGACCGAGCTTGCCGGCCCCGCAATCGACCATTCGGTGCGGCTTCTGCGCGCGCTGCGCCGGGCAGATGTGCCGGTGTTCGCGCTCAGCAATTACGGCCACGACAGCTTTGCCATCAGCGCCGCGCATTACCCTGCGCTTGCCGAGTTTGACCGCACCTATATCTCGTCGCGGATGGGCGTGACCAAACCCGATGCCCGGATCTACCAGATGGTCGAGGAAGATTGCGCCATCGCCCCGGATCGGCTCTTGTTTACCGATGACCGGGCCGAGAACGTGGCTGCAGCCGTGGCGCGGGGCTGGCAGGGGCACATATTTGAACGGCCACAAGGATGGGCGGCGCGGCTTGTCGCCGCCGGACTTCTGACCAGGGAGGAAGCGGCATGACGCCGGAGATCATTCCGTTCGAAGCCGAGGCACTGCTCGACTGGCACGAACTCGCGCAAGCGATCCGCGACGGCCACCGCCGCCCCCGGGCGCAGGTGGGCGATACCTTTCTCTACCGCGAGCCCGACACGCTGCTCAGCCGCTCGGCCTGGATCGACGGCATGGGCATCGCGGTAAAAACGGCAACGGTGTTTCCCGAAAACCCAGCCGATCATGTGCCGATGGTGAACGGCGCGGTGAACCTCTACACCGACGACCACGGCACACTGGAGGCGATCGTTGATTTTCACCTCGTCACCAAGTGGAAGACGGCAGCCGATTCGCTGCTCGCGGCCTCGCTGCTCGCGCGCCCCGAGGCCGATTGCATCCTGATCGTGGGGGCTGGCACCGTGGCGCGGTCGCTGCGCGAGGCCTATGGTGCGGCCTTTCCCAAGGCGCGCTTCCAGGTCTGGAACCGTTCGCCCGCCGGGGCCGAGGCGATGGCCGCGCATTACCCCGATACGCTGGTCGCCACCGATCTTGAAAGCGCCGTGATGGCATCGGATATCGTCAGTTGTGCCACCATGACCCGCAGCCCGATCATCCAGGGCGAATGGCTGCAGCCGGGCCAGCACATCGACCTGATCGGCGCCTACCGCGCCGACATGCGCGAAGCCGACGATGCCGCGCTCACCCGCTCGCGGGTGTTTCTCGACAGCCGCGCCACCGTGCTCGCGCATATTGGCGAACTCAAGATCCCGCTTGAGGATGGTGTGCTCACCCCAGCCGACGTGCTGGGAGATTTCTACGATATCGAGGCCGGGGCCTTCACCCGCGAGGCCGACGACATTACCCTGTTCAAGAACGGCGGCGGCGCGCATCTCGATCTGATGACGGCGCGCTACATTCTCGACAAGTGGCGCGCGCGCTGACCCGTTGCGCGCAAGCCGGGCCGGGGGCACACTTGGCGAACTTTATCTCAAAGCCGAGGCCCGCATGACCTGGCTCTTTGTCCTCACGCCAGCCGCTCTGCTGCTCTTCGCCCTACCCTGGCTGCTGGAAGCCCGGCGCAGGCCGATGACTGCCGCCTTGCGCGACCAGGCGCCGGGCCGCTTTGCCGATCTCTCCCAAGGCCGCACGCATTACACCTGGCACGGCCCGGACCAGACGCGCAGCCTGGTGCTGGTGCACGGGCTGATCGCCCCCTCGTGGGTGTTTTCCGGCCTTACCCGCGGGCTGGTGATGCTCGGCTACCGGGTGCTGAGCTACGATCTCCATGGGCACGGCTTTTCCGACCGGGTGGCGGGGGCGCAGACGCTCGCATTTCACACCCGCCAGCTCGGCGAATTGCTCGACTCGCTGGGGTGTGACGCGCCGGTTGCCCTACTCGGCTACGGGATGGGCGGCGCGATCGCCGCGCAATTCGCCGCCGATCAGTCTGACCGGGTGGAGCGGCTGATCCTCGTGGCCCCTGCCGGTATCGTCTACAGGCCGAGCCGACTGCGGGCGTTGGCGCGCAATGGTGGTCCACTCGGCACCTGGCTCTGGGGCCTGCTCGGGGCCGGCACCCTCATCCGGGCCGCCGCGCGCGAGGCCAAAGCGCCAACGGTGCTCCCCGATCTGCCCAAGCGCATCAGCTCCGAGCTCTCCCGCCGGGGCGCTCTCGCCGCGATCCTCTCTTCCGAGCGGCACGCGCTGGTCCAGCCGCTCAAGGCGGCGCACCGTGAGATAGCGGCGATGTATATTCCCACGCTGGCGATCTGGGGCGAGGCTGATGGCGTGGTCCCGGTGAGGGCGATGGGCGACCTTGCCCGGATCAACCGTCAGGCGCACCAGGAGGTGATCGCCGGAGCCGGGCACGGGCTGGTGCATACCCACCCCAAGGAGGTGCTCGCCGCAATCCGCGATTTTCTGCGCGACGTGCCGGACTGAACGCGCCGACCTGCCAGAAACAACAAACCCCCGGACGGGCCGGGGGCTGTCATGGTGGATTACCCCACCGAAGAATGTGCCGTGGGGCGCATTGCCCCACACCGTCGCAACGCCTCAGAGGAGGCCTTCGCGCTGCAATTTCTTGCGCGCCAGCTTGCGCGCACGGCGAACGGCCTCGGCCTTCTCGCGCGCTTTCTTCACGGAGGGTTTCTCGAAATGCTGCTTGAGCTTCATTTCACGAAAGACACCCTCGCGCTGCAGCTTCTTCTTCAGGGCACGAAGCGCCTGATCGACGTTGTTATCACGAACGGATACCTGCATGTGGTTTTCACCACCTTTCCAAGTTAGAGTTGCAATACCTTGCAGGAACGCGCTCGATAGCATGGGTCTTGCCACTTGTCCAGCGCTCCTGCGCCTGTCGGCAGGGCTTGGCCGGGCGGCGGGGCACGGCGTTGAAGCCCGGTGGGATTTGTGCATGTGTAGGCCAGAATCAGCAAAAGGAGCAGCCATGTCACGCAAGGACGCGCTCATCGACGCCGCACTCGGCCACGCGCCGTTTGACGGCTTCAGCCAGGCCACGATCGACACCGCAAGCGCCGAGATCGGGATGAGCGCAGAGGAAGCCAAGGCGCTCCTGCCGCGCGGACCCGCCGACCTTGCGCTTGCCTATCACCGGCGCGGCGACATGCTGATGGTCGAGCTTCTGCGCGCTGAAGACCTTTCGGCCATGCGCTTTCGTGACCGCATCGCCCACGCGGTTCGGCTGCGCCTCGAAGTGGCCGAACGCGAGCTGGTGCGCCGGGGCTTCAGCCTGTTCGCCCTACCCCAGCACGCCGCCACCGGCTCGCGCGCGCTGTGGGAAACCGCCGACCAGATCTGGACCACGCTGGGCGACACCTCGCGCGATATCAACTGGTATACCAAGCGCGCCACGCTCTCGGCGGTCTACTCGGCCACCGCGCTTTATTGGCTCGGCGACGAAAGCATAGGCTACCAAAAGACCTGGGAGTTTCTCGACCGGCGGATCGAGAACGTGATGCAGTTCGAAAAGGTAAAGGCGCAGGCGAAAGACAACCCGCTCGGGCGCGCCTTCATGGCCGGCCCCGGCAAGGTGTTCGATTTCGTGCGCGCGCCGCAGACGGGCCAATACACCGGACATGGCAAATGAGTCTGCCCGACACCATGCGCGCCGTCGAGATCGCCGCGCCGGGCGGGCCTGAGGTGCTGCAGCCCTGCACCCGCCCGGTGCCCCGCCCCCGCGCTGGCGAGATCGTCATCAAGCTCGCTTACGCCGGGGTGAACCGCCCCGATGCGCTGCAACGCGCCGGCAGCTACGCGCCGCCACCGGGTGCCTGCGATCTGCCCGGCCTCGAAGGCGCGGGCGAGGTGGCGGCGGTGGGCGAAGGCGTATCGGGCTGGAAGCTGGGCGATGGTGTCACCGCGCTCCTGCCCGGTGGCGGCTATGCCGAATACGTCGCTACCCCCGCAACCCATGCCCTGCAGGTGCCGAAGGGAATGAGCCTCAAGCAAGCCGCCTGCCTGCCGGAAACGTATTTCACCGTCTGGTCCAACGTTTTCATGCGGGGCGGGCTCAAGGCGGGCGAGCGCTTCCTCGTGCATGGCGGCTCGTCGGGCATTGGCACCACGGCGATCCAGCTTGCCCATGCCTTCGGCGCGCGGGTGTTCACCACCGCAGGCTCGGCCGCCAAGCTTGCCGTTTGCCGCGAGCTCGGTGCCGAGGTGGCAATCAACTACCGCGAAGAGGATTTCGTCGAGGTGGTGCGCGCACAAGGCGGGGCCGATCTGATCCTCGACATGGTCGGCGGCACCTACATTGCCCGCAACATCCGCGCGCTGGCCGACGACGGGCGGATGGTGCACATCGCCTTTCTCACCGGGCCGAAAGCGGAGATCAATTTCGCGCAGGTGATGGCCCGCCGCCTCACGCTCACCGGCTCCACCCTGCGCCCGCAGTCCGACGCCGCCAAGGCCAGGATCGCCGCCGAATTGCGCGACCACGTCTGGCCGCTGCTCGTGGCCGGCCAGATCGCCCCGGTGATCGATTCGGAGTTTGCGCTGGAGGATGCCGCCAAGGCGCATGAGCGGGTCGAAAGCCCGGGGCATATTGGCAAGATAGTTCTCAACGTCGCCGGCTGATCTGCCGCCCGCGCGCTCTTGGCCGATGGACAATCGCCGCGCGTTGCCCTTTCATGGAGCAAAGCCTTTCTTGGGAGGACACATCATGGCCAAGCAGGTCATCATCGAAGAATTTGGCGGGCCGCGAAACATGAAGCTGGTCGATGTGGTGGTGGGCGAGCCCGGACCCGGCGAGATCCGCATCCGCCACGAGGCGATCGGGCTCAACTACATCGACACCTATCACCGCTCTGGCCTTTACCCGATGGAACTGCCGCATGGGCTCGGCATGGAGGCCGCCGGCGTGATCGAAGCCGTGGGCGCGGGCGTGACGCACCTCAAGGTGGGGATGCGCGCCGCCTATGCCGCCAACCCGCCCGGCGCCTATGCCACCGAGCGGGTAATGCCCGCTGCGCAGGTGGTGCCGCTGCCCGACGATATCAACTTCGAGGTTGCGGCTGCGGCGATGCTGCAGGGGATGACGGTGGAATACCTGTTTCACCGCACCACCCCCCTCACGGCCGGCGACACGGTGCTGTTTCATGCCGCCGCCGGGGGCGTGGGGCTGATTGCCTGCCAATGGGCGAAGTCGGAAGGCATCCGCCTGATCGGCACCGCCGGAACCGACGAGAAATGCCACGAGGTGCTCGCCAACGGCGCGACCCATTGCATCAACTACAAGGATGTGGATTTCGTCGCCAAGGTGAAGAAACTCACCGAGGGCAAGGGCGTTGACGTGGTGATGGACGGGGTTGGCAAAGATACGTTCTTCGGCTCGCTCGATTGTCTGAAGCCACTCGGCATGATGATTTCGTTCGGCAACGCCTCAGGCAATGTCGAGCCCTTCGGCCTGCACGAACTGGCCAGCCGGGGCAGCCTCAAGGTGACACGGCCGACGCTATTTACCCATATCGCCGATCACGATGCCTGCATGGCGATCGCCAACCATGTGTTCGACAAGATCCGCTCTGGCGCGGTGCAGATTCACATCGACCAGCGTTTTCCGCTCGATGCCGTGGCCGAGGCGCACCGCCTGCTCGAAGCGCGCATGACCACCGGCTCCACCATCCTGCTGCCATGAGGCGCGCATGACCCCCTGGATTCTCGCCGTTCTGGCGCTGTTCTTCCTGCAGACCATCCTGCCCTCGATCACGCGCGCCGCCAGCGGCGAGCCGGAGCAGATTGCCTTCCTGCGCGGCAACCGTGACGAGGAGCCACCGCATACGGTCTACTCGGGGCGGATGGCGCATGCCTTGCGCAACATGTTCGAGGCGCTGCCGGTGTTTCTGCCGCTGGCGCTGCTGGCGGAGGTGAAAGGGATCGAAAGCGGCTGGGCATACACCGGTGCGATGGT
>MNZL01000001.1:0-1172 GCA_001873585.1 Rhodobacterales bacterium CG2_30_65_12
CCGATGTGCAAGCATCCGTGGGTTCGAATCCCACCCCTTCCGCCAAACATTTCAAGCGCTTAGTTAGTATATACTCCACTTCCCGCAACATCGCTTCAGGGCCGCTGCAAGGCGGCAAATCGCCGCGGCAAGGGGGCCTCCACACAGGGCGCTTGCAGCGCATTTCTAGCCCCGCTCGGGAATGCAACCCCACCGTGCGGCGAGGGTGCTGGTCTGGTCACGCGGGCGAGGCGTAACCACGCCCTGACTGGCTCCGTTCGTTTGACGAGGGACGCTTGCCATGAAAAACGCAGATCGCCGAGGATCTTTGGGATCATCCGGGATGGATATCTAAACAGGGCCAGCGATGCTCCGCCAGGAACAACCGTCGTCTGGCGCGGCTTCGAACGCCTACAGTTGTCCGGAAACATCAAGAAACGCTGCGCCAACAGCGACGGAGCGGCGCGGAAGGTGGGAAATGTTGAACTTCTACCGTTGGCGGCCTCAACCCCCGACCTCAACATTCTCCATGTAGGTTTGCATGTTTTCGGCGACCTGTGGCACCGAGGAGGTGACGTAGAAGGCGGCGCCAAGCCCCATCATCGCCAGCGCGGCGGTAAGCACAATCCAATCCACCGTCACCGCGCCATCCTGTGCGCGGCTGAATTGGGTGAGGTGCGAAAAAGCGCGGCTCTGGAACATGATCTCGAAACCTGTTTGCTGGATACTTTGCATTTACCCGCTTCAGCATGGCGCGAAAACACGGCAATAATGCGGCCCCATGAGGGCATTTCGAGATCGCCCGACCAAACCCGGCCGCGCGCCTGAACCGCTCAGGCGTTGCGGATGATCCGGGCGAACTTGTCGAAGATCGCCTCGTTGCCGGCCACCAGTTCGCCATCTTCGAGGATCGAGGCGCCATCGCGAATCGGCTCGACCAGCCCGCCAGCCTCGCGCAGAATCACCAAGCCTGCGGCGATATCCCAAGCGTGCAGCTCGCGCTCCCAGAAGCCATCGTAGCGGCCGGCGGCGAGGTACGCCAGATCGAGCGCGGCGGCCCCCCAGCGGCGCACGCCGGCGCAGGTGGGCAGCAGACGGGCGAGATCCTGAAGCGTTTCGGGCAGGTCGGATCGGCCGCCGAAGGGCAGGCCGGTGGCGAAAATCGCTTCAATCATCCGGGTGCGCCCCGACAC
>MNZL01000001.1:1187-11467 GCA_001873585.1 Rhodobacterales bacterium CG2_30_65_12
CCGCCGCCTTTCTCGGCGCGAAACAGCTCGTCTTTCGCCGGGTCGAAGATCACGCCAGCGACAATCTCGCCCTTGTGTTCGAGCCCGATCGAGACGGCCCAATGCGGCAGGCCGTGCAGAAAGTTGGTGGTGCCGTCGAGCGGATCGACGATCCAGCGCCGGGTCGGGTCGGCGCCGTCTTCGCCGCCGCCCTCTTCGCCAAGCCAGCCGTAATTGGGCCGCGCTTCCATCAGTATGTCTTTGATGATCTTTTCGGCAGCGATGTCGGCGCGGGTGACGAAATCGCCCGCGCCCTTCATCGAAACCTGGAGATTCTCGACTTCGCGGAAGTCTTTCACCAGGCTTCGGCCGGCCTTGCGGGCGGCCTTGATCATCAGGTTGAGGTTGGCACTGCCTTGTTGCATTTCGCGGCTCCCGATCTTTCGGGCGGCTATACGCGCGCCGCAGCAAGATGCCAAGGGGCCGGGCGCGGCGTTATTCGCTTGGCCCCCGCGCGGGCAGACGCGGTATCGTGCTGGCATGATGCTCAGGCTTTATCTCTTATCCACTCCCGAGGCGGCGCTCGACGCGGTGATGGCGTGGATCGGCGAGATCGGCGCTGTCGCTGGTGTCCGGCCTCTCGTCGGCGCTGGTGGGGCTGCGCATCCCGGTCGCGGCGCGAGGCTCGGGGTCAAGCCTGTTTGCCACTTGTCTCCGACAGCAGCTCTTCCATGAAAACCGAAAACAACTGCGCCCGCCCGTCGACGCCGGCCTTGGCGTAGACGGCGGTGCATTGTGCGCGCACCGTTCCGGGGGCGGTGCCGCGTATCTTGGCGATCTGTTCATTGTCGATGCCCTTGAGCACCAACAGCGCCACGTCGCGCTCCGAGGGCGTGAGGCCCCATTCGGTGAAAAACGTGTCGATCACCTCGGTCATTTCACCACGCGCGGCGCGCATCGAACGATCAAGCCGGGACAGTCGGTGCAACACCTGGCGCAGCTCGATCGTCAGCACGACCACACCACCGGCAAGCGCCAGCGCCGCGATGGCTTCGAGCCACATGTGCAGAACATCGAGCTTGCCGCCGCGCCACAGATCAATGCCCACGTCGTAGAGGAAAAACAGTGCGGTCAGGGCCTGAAGGACGATCACGGCGGTGAGGGCGAGGACGCGACGCCCGGTGCGCCTGTCCGGATGCGATTGCGCGAAACTGCTCATGCTTGCCTCTTCGCTCCCTGAAGCGTTCGGGGGGACCGGTGGAAGAATGCGCAGGTCTGTCGGCGATGGGCAAGCCCCCCGGCGGCAAGGCGGTTTGCGCCTGCTATCGCCGTTGCAGCTTGACCGGCTCGGTGCGGGCGAGGCGCAGCATATGCGCCATGTAGGGTTTGGCCACGTCGTCCTCGCGCACGGCGGCATACATCCGCTTGGTGAGCCCACCCGCAGTAATGTGCTTGATCACGTAATCGGGCCGCGCGCGCACGTCGCGCAGCACCCAGTCGGGCAGCACCGTCACGCCGCGCCCGGCGGCGACCAGCATCAGGATCACTTCGGTCAGTTCAACCGCGCGCATGCCGCGCGGCTCAACCCGGGCCTGGGTGAGCAGCCCGGTAAACACGTCGAGCTTGGCGCGCTCCACCGGATAGTGCAGCAGCACTTCCTCGGCGAAGTCTTCCGCCTCGATCAAGGGCTTGTCTGCCAGCGGGTGCCCGCGGGCGCATACAAACATCGGTTCGTAGTCAAACAATGGCTGGAAGGTAACGCCAGGCAGCGCCACCGGATCGGAGGAGATGACAAAATCCACCTCCTCGCGGCGCAGCGCCTCGATCGCATCGAAGGCAAGGCGCGAGCGGATATCGACGTCAACCTCCGGCCAGGACGCGCGCAGGCCCTCAAGCACGGGAAACAGCCAGTCAAAACAGGCGTGGCACTCGATGGCGATATGCAGCCGCCCGGAGCGGCCCGACTGCATCGCGCGAAATTCCTCCTCGACGGCGGCCACCTCGGGCAGGATATACTCGGCGAGGCGCAGAAGCTTGAGCCCGGCGGGGCTGAGCGTCATCGGCTTCGACCGGCGGTGAAACAGCTCCATCCCCACCTGGTCTTCGAGCCCTTTCACTTGGTGCGAAAGCGCCGATTGGGTGATGTGCAGCATGTCGGCGGCGCGCGCGAGCCCGCCGGCTTCGTGGATCGCGCGGATGGTGCGCAGGTGGCGAAATTCGAGATACATGAGCCAGTCTCATAAACTTCGTGAGAATTATGAATTTGTCTCACAGGGCGTGACCCGCTACAAGAGGTCAAACACCAACATAGTGAGTCTGTCATGGTCGCCCCTCGCATTTCGTTCGAATTCTTCCCGCCGAAAGACATCGCCGGCGCGTTCCGCCTGTCAGACACCGTGCGCGACCTTGCGCCGCTTGATCCGAGCTTTGTTTCGGTCACGTATGGCGCCGGCGGCACCACCCGCGCGCTCACCCATGACGCGGTGACGACCATTCACCAGCGCTATGGGCTCAACATGGCCGCGCATCTGACCTGCGTCGACGCCTCGCGCGCCGAAACGCTGGAAATCGCCAATGCCTATGCCGAGGCCGGGATCACCGAGATCGTGGCGCTGCGCGGCGACCCGCCGAAGGGGCAGGGGGGCTTCGTGCCGCACCCCGAGGGCTTTGCCAATTCCATCGAGTTGGTCGAGGCGCTGGCCGCGACCGACAAGTTCAACATCCGCGTCGGCGCCTACCCCGATCCGCACCCCGAGGCCGCCTCTGACGGCGCCGATGTCGACTGGCTCAAGCGCAAGATCGACGCGGGCGCTTCCTCGGCCATCACCCAGTTCTTCTTCGAGGCCGAGACCTTCTTTCGCTTCCGCGACAAGGCGGAAAAGGCCGGAATTACCGCGCCGATCATCCCCGGCATCCTGCCGATCGAAAACTGGAATGGGGTGAAGAAATTCGCCGCAGGGTGTGGCGCGCAGATACCCGCCTGGCTCGGCGAGACCTTCGAGAAAGCCCAGCGCGACGGGCGCGAGGAGCTTCTTTCGGTGGCGCTGGCGGCCGAGCTTTGCTCTGATCTGATCGACGGCGGGGTGCAGGATCTGCACTTCTACACCCTCAACAAGCCGCACCTCACCCGCGACGTGGCGCACGCGCTGGGTGTGACCCCGCGTGCCGTGCTGCAAAAGGTGGCCTGAACTCAGGCGGGTGCCGCAACCGCCCTATGGCCAGTGCGAGGCGCCACCACCGGGGTGACAAGGACAAGTCTTTGACGCCGGTCTGGCCTTGAAAGCGTTTTTCACCGTAAAACCGGTTATGTAAATGTTGGAATGTGGTGGCACGGGCGCGCAAATTGCCGTCTCGCCTGCTGGCCGCCGCAGATTTCTCCGCAGTCGGCGTATTGGCCAGGCATGGGACGCAAACAGCGCCGGCGCGGGCGAGACGTGGATTGCAGGTGCCTGCGGCCGCGCGCGCAATACGGCCTCACATCCTGATGTGCTGCTCCCGAGTGCACCCCCACCATGAACGTGGCCGGATGCCGAACAATTCGGTGCTGTGGAAGAAAGCCGCACACTGCGGTTTCTTGCCAAAATAGCGCTCAATCCGCACTCCGTTGCGCGAAAACCGTCCTGAAAGTGTCGGATTCGCTGTTGAAATTCCGTTCGGCATCGTGTTGGGTTGCGACAACAAGAAAAACAACAGGGAAATGGGGGTCACTTGGCCGACCAGCAGCGTAACGACGGATTCGTCGTCTTCGACCGTGTGCAAAAGAGCTACGATGGCGAAACGCTCGTCGTGAAGGATTTGAACCTTTCGGTTGGCAGGGGGGAATTTCTCACCATGCTCGGCCCCTCGGGCTCGGGCAAGACCACTTGCCTGATGATGCTCGCGGGGTTCGAAACCGCCACTCACGGCGACATTCTCCTCGGCGGCACGCCGATAAACAATATTCCGCCGCACAAGCGCGGGATTGGCATGGTGTTTCAGAACTACGCGCTGTTTCCGCACATGACGGTGGGGGAAAACCTCTCGTTTCCGCTCGAAGTGCGCGGCCTTGGAAAATCGCAGCGCGAGGGCAAGATCAAGCGCGGGCTTGAGATGGTGCAGATGGGCGAGTTTGCCAATCGCCGCCCGGCGCAGCTTTCGGGCGGGCAGCAGCAGCGCATCGCGCTCGCCCGCGCGCTGGTGTTCGAGCCCGAGCTGGTGCTGATGGACGAACCCTTGGGCGCGCTCGACAAGCAACTGCGCGAGCAAATGCAGTTCGAGATTACCCGGCTGGCGCACGAGCTTGGCATCACCACCGTCTATGTGACCCACGACCAGACCGAGGCTCTCACCATGTCGGACCGGGTGGCGGTGTTTGACGATGGCCGGATCCAGCAGCTCGATCCGCCCGATGTGCTCTACGAGGAGCCAAAAAACAGCTTCGTCGCCCAGTTCATTGGCGAAAACAACACGCTGGTGGGCGAGGTCGTGGAGATGCACGCCGACAAATGCACCGTGCGGCTTGCTGATGGCGAGGTGTTCGACGCCAAGCCGGTGAACGTGCAAAAGGTGGGCGACAAGACGAGGGTTTCGATTCGGCCCGAACGGGTAGAATACAACAAGGACCGCATTCCCGAGAGCGCGCACACGCTCAAGGCCGAGGTGCTCGAATTCATCTACATGGGTGATATTTTCCGCACGCGCCTGCGCGTGGCCGGTAACGACGATTTCGTTATCAAGACCCGCAACGCGCCCGATCAGCCGCGTCTGAAGCCGGGTCAGCAGATCGAGATCGGCTGGATGCCGGAGGATTGCCGCGCGCTCGATGCGTGAGGCTTCGATTTGCCCCGGTGCGCGCCTTCGGGATGGCGCGCGGGGCAAGGGTTCGCAAGCGTGGCCGGAGCGGCGAACCCGGTATCAAAATGTCCGGACCGCGACAACAGGGAGCTCTTTAATGAAGCTTAAAACAACACTTTTTGCCACCTCGGTGCTGACCGTCTTCGGTGGCGCTGCCGTTGCGCAAATGGCCAACGACATGACAATCGTCTCCTGGGGTGGCGCCTATCAGAACAGCCAGATCAAGGCCTATGTCGAGCCTTACCAGGAAAACAATCCTGGAGTGTCGGTGGTCTGGGATGAAAGCTCGGCCGAGGCTGTGGCCAAGCTGCGCGCCCAGAATGAAGCCAACAACGTGACCTGGGATCTGGTCGACGTGACCGCCGCCGACGCGATGCGTCTGTGCGACGAGGGTCTGGCGTTGGAAATCGACCACGATACGGCGCTCGCGCCCGCGCCCGACGGCACCCCCGCCAGCGAGGACTTTGGCGACATGATCGTCAGCGATTGCTTCATCCCGCAGATTGCCTATTCCTATACCTTCGGCTACCGCATTGACGCGGCCGAGTGGAACGGCAAGGAGCCGACCAGCATCTGCGATGTGTTCGATCTGGAAGCCTTCCCCGGCAAGCGGAGCCTTGAGAAGCGTCCACTCAACAACGTGGAATGGGCGCTGATCTGCGATGGCGTGCCGCGCGACACGGTTTATGACGTGCTCGAAACAGAAGAAGGCCAGGCTCGCGCGCTCGCCAAGCTTGATACGATCAAGGACAGCGTGATCTGGTGGAGCGCCGGCGCCGATACGCCGCAATGGCTCGCCGACGGAGAAGTTGTCTTCGGGTCCACCTACAACGGCCGCCTGTTCAGCTTGATTGTCGAGCAAAATCAACCGGTTAACATGATGTGGGACAGCCAGGCCTATGACCTTGACGGCTGGATTGTTCCCGCCGGCCTGCCGGAAGACCGCTTGGCCCGGGTGATGGATTTCCTCTACTTCGCCACCGATACCCAGCGTCTCGCCGACCAGGCGAAATACATCTCCTACGGTCCGGCCCGCAAATCGTCGGCTCCGTTGGTGAGCACCCACGCCGAGCTTGGCATCGAAATGGCGCCGCACATGCCGACCAACCCGGACAATGCCAAGAACGCCTTCGTCATCAACTACGAATGGTGGGCGGACTACCGCGACGATCTCGACGCGAAGTTCCAATCCTGGCTGGCGCAATAAGCGTCTGAGGCTTGAGAGAAAAAACGAAGAGGCCCGCCCCCGGGCCTCTTCCCCCAGCCCCGCAAAGAGGGCGCGAGATGACAGGGAAGCAGATGTCTGACCAGAGCCAATCCGCCGCCAGCCCCGACGACGTGCCGATTGCCGAGACCGGCCCGGTGCTCGCCGCCGATGGCAGGCCGCTCAAGCAATCGCTCAACCGCGCCCTGCGCCGTCAGAAGCTGCGCGCACTGATGCTGATCGCGCCACTGCTCATTTTCATTCTCATCACCTTCATCGCGCCCATTGCCGACATGCTGTTTCGTTCGGTCGAAAACCAGATCGTGTCGGACACGCTGCCGCGCACGGTCAAGGAGTTGGCGGACTGGAAACCGGACGATGCCGAACTGCCGCCGCCCGCCGCCTTCGCCGCGCTCTACACCGATCTTTTCATCGCCGCCGAAGAGAAGGCCCACACCCGCCTCGGCTCGCGGCTCAATTACGAGGCCACCGGGGTCTCGTCGCTGTTTCGCAAATCCGGCCGGAGGGTGGACAACCTCGGCGAAGATTACGTTGATGCCATCACCGCCGCCGATGCCGGGTGGAAAAAACCCGGACCATGGGCGGTTCTCGCCGAAACCGCTGGCTCCGCGCTACCCAGGTTTGCCGATGTCTGGGGCGAATTCGCTCGTGTCGCCAAGGTGAATGATAAGGATCCTGCGGGCGAGAAGCCGTGGGAGCTGCTGTTTGTCAGCCTTGCCGAAGACCTGCGCGCCGGGGGCGCCGCAGCCTATGATGGGCCGCTCAAGCGCGAGTTGGACCAGATCACGCAGGCGCTCGTCGAGGTCGCGCCAGTGGATTATCAGGCTGCCCTTGTCGAGATCGACGCCGGCTGGGCTGATCGCACCGTCTGGGCGACGATAAAGACCTATGCTCCGCGCTTCACCCCTGGCTATTTCCTCAATGCCGCCGACATGCATCTTGGCCCGGACGGCATCGCGCTGAAGCCGGAAAACCAACGCCTTTATGTGATGCTGTTCCAGCGCACGCTGATCATGTCGCTCAGCATCACGCTGGCCACCATCCTTCTTGGCTACCCGGTGGCCTGGCTTCTGGCCAACCTGCCGATGCGAATCTCGAACCTGCTGATGATCCTCGTGTTGCTGCCGTTCTGGACCTCGCTCCTGGTGCGCACCTCGGCCTGGAAGGTGCTGTTGCAGCAGCAAGGGGTGATCAACGACATCCTGGTGTGGATCGGGCTCGTCGCCGACGATAACCGGCTGGTGCTGATCAACAACGCCACCGGCACGATCATCGCCATGACGCATATTCTGCTGCCGTTCATGATCCTGCCGCTCTACTCGGTAATGCAGACGATCCCGCCGAGTTACCTGCGGGCGGCAAAATCGCTGGGTGCGAACAACTGGACGGCGTTCTGGCGGGTCTATTTTCCGCAATCGGTGCCTGGAATCGGCGCCGGCTCGATCCTCGTCTTCATCCTCGCCATCGGCTACTACATCACCCCCGAACTCGTGGGCGGCACCAGTGGCGTGTTCATCTCCAACCGGATCGCCTATCACATCTCGACCTCGCTCAACTGGGGCCTCGCGGCGGCGCTGGGCGCGATCCTGCTGGCGGCCGTCCTCCTCCTCTACTGGGCCTACGACAGGATCGTCGGCATTGACAACGTGAAGCTGGGATAACGCACCATGTCGGCACTGCCTCCCTATACCACCATCGGCCAGCGGGTCTGGTATTATGCCTTCAGAGTGATCGTCGCGCTGATCTTGTTTTTCCTGATCGCGCCGATTGTTGTAATCATCCCCTTGAGTTTCAACGCCGAGGATTTCTTCACCTATACGCCGGGGATGCTGGCGCTTGACCCCGACGCCTATTCGCTCAAACACTACCGCGATTTTTTCACCAACCCCGACTGGCAGCAGGCAATGCGCAACTCTGTGATGATCGCGCCCGCCGCCACGGTGATTTCGGTCGGGCTCGGCACGCTGGCGGCGATCGGACTGAGCCAGAGCCACGTGCCGTTTCGCCGTGCGATCATGGCGATTCTGATCTCGCCGATGATCGTGCCGCTGATCATCTCGGCGGCGGGGATGTATTTCTTCTACTCGCGGGTGGGGCTGCAAGGCACCTACGTGGGCGTGGTGCTGGCGCACGCGGCGCTGGGGATTCCCTTCGTGATCATCACCGTGACGGCCACGCTGGTGGGTTTTGACCGCTCGCTCACGCGGGCTGCGGCCAACATGGGCGCAAACCCGATTACGACCTTCTTCAAGGTCCAGATGCCGCTGATTCTACCGGGTGTGATTGCGGGTGGGCTGTTTGCCTTCATCACCTCGTTCGATGAGGTGGTGGTGGTGCTGTTCGTTGGCTCCGCTGGGCAGAAAACCCTGCCGTGGCAGATGTTTATCGGCCTGCGCGAACAGATTTCGCCAACCATCCTCGCGGTTGCGACGATCCTCGTGGCGGTATCAATCGTGCTGCTCACCGCGGTTGAACTGTTACGCCGTCGCTCCGAGCGGTTGCGCGGCATCACCCCGCACTAGGGATGGCGCTTTATCTCTCGGGAAATCGCCGCTCCACCCGCGCCCAGTCAACCGATTGTTAACCGCCAACGTGCCACGAATGGGCGTGGTCGGTCGCTCGGCCCTTGAAGCCCCCCGGGTGCGCCATTAGGATTTGGCAAAGCCGGGGGCGAAGGTGCCCGGATGACCGAGAGCAAAGGCAGGTTACATGCGCGACCCCTTAGATACCTACATGAATACCCTCGTGCCCATGGTGGTCGAGCAAACGAGCCGCGGCGAACGGGCCTACGATATCTTTTCCCGGCTGCTGAAGGAGCGGATCATCTTTCTCAACGGGCCGGTGCACGACGGCATGTCGAGCCTGATCTGCGCCCAGCTTCTGTTTCTCGAAGCCGAGAACCCTGCCAAAGAGATCGCCATGTATATCAACTCGCCCGGTGGCGTGGTTACATCCGGCCTCTCGATCTACGATACGATGCAATACATCCGGCCCAAGGTTTCAACCCTGGTGATCGGCCAGGCCGCTTCGATGGGCTCGCTCCTGCTTACCGCCGGCGAGAAGGGCATGCGCTTTTCGCTGCCCAACAGCCGGATCATGGTGCACCAGCCCTCGGGCGGCTACCAGGGCCAGGCGACCGATATCATGATCCACGCCCAGGAGACCCAGAAGCTCAAGGACCGGCTCAACGCGATCTACGTGCACCACACCGGCAACAAGATCAAGGATGTGATCGAAGCGCTGGAGCGCGACAATTTCATGGACCCCGAGCAGGCGCGCGACTGGGGCCTGATCGACGAGATTCTCGAAGCCCGCGCCGTGCCTGAGGGCGACAAATAAGCCCACCCCGCAGATTTGCAGGGGTAAATTTGGCGTTGTGCCGGCAAAACCCGTGCCCTAGGCTTGGGGCGCGGGGCAATATGGGCCTTTCGGGGCCGAACAGGAACCGGGCAACGGCCCGAGGGAAACGACACCATGGCGAACAATTCCTCCGGCGGTGACAGCAAGAACACCCTTTATTGCTCGTTTTGCGGCAAGAGCCAGCACGAGGTGCGCAAGCTGATCGCAGGGCCAACAGTATTTATCTGCGATGAATGCGTCGAGCTGTGCATGGACATCATCCGCGAAGAAACCAAGGGTTCGGGCCTCAAATCCACCGACGGCGTGCCGACGCCGCAAGACATCTGCAATGTGCTTGACGATTATGTGATCGGTCAGGCCCATGCTAAGCGCGTGCTCTCGGTGGCGGTGCACAACCATTACAAACGGCTCAACCACGCCGCCGCCCATGGCGACGAGATCGAGCTGGCCAAGTCCAACATCCTGCTGATCGGCCCCACCGGCTCGGGCAAAACGCTGCTGGCGCAAACCCTCGCGCGCATTCTCGACGTGCCCTTCACCATGGCCGACGCGACCACGCTCACCGAGGCCGGCTACGTTGGCGAGGACGTTGAAAACATCATTCTCAAGCTGTTGCAGGCCTCGGAATACAACGTCGAGCGGGCGCAGCGCGGCATCGTCTACATCGACGAGGTCGACAAGATCACCCGCAAGTCCGACAATCCCTCGATCACCCGCGACGTGAGCGGCGAGGGCGTGCAGCAAGCGCTTTTGAAGATCATGGAGGGCACGGTGGCCTCGGTGCCGCCGCAGGGCGGGCGCAAGCATCCGCAGCAGGACTTCCTGCAGGTCGACGCCTCGAACATCCTCTTCATCTGTGGCGGCGCCTTCGTCGGCCTCGATC
>MNZL01000056.1 GCA_001873585.1 Rhodobacterales bacterium CG2_30_65_12
GGGCGCGCATCGACGTGGCCCGCGCCGAGGCGCCGGGCCTTGATGGCACCGCGCAGCTGCCGCCCGCCGACGGGCTCGGCTGAGCTGGTCAGGCCACCTTGGCGTCCATCGTGATCTCGCAATCGAGTAACTGCGAAACCGGGCAGCCGGTCTCGGCGGCGCGGGCGGCTTCGAGGATGATAGCCTTGTCGCCCGGCGCCTTGATCGTGGTTTCGATATGCGCGTTCACGATTTTCGGGTCGGCTTTCATTGACAGCGAGATCGTAGAGCGGGTTTCGATCCGCTCCGCCGTGATCCCCTGTTCGGCAAGAATATTGGCGAGCGCCATCGAGAAGCAGGCGGCATGGGCCGCGCCGATCAGCTCCTCGGGGTTTGTTCCCGGCTTGTCTTCAAACCGCTCGCGGAAATCGTAGGCCACGCCATCGAGCACGCCACTCTGCGACGACAGATGCCCCTGCCCCTCTTTCAACGTGCCGTCCCAAACCGCGCTTCCGTGCTTCCTGATCATGTCGTCCTCCAGTTCGCTCTGCCTCATCGTTCTGCCCAAGCCACTGCTCCTGTCAAGAGGCGCAACCGCAAACGTAGGCATGAGCGATTTCCTTGACCTTTCCCCGGCCACCCGGTAATGGCTCACACATCAAGACGCCCCGGCAATTCGGCCGGGCGGGCCGCGTAAGGTTTGTGGCCAGTTGCGCCGAAACCCAAACGAAAGGCACCACTTGACCAAATTCTCCGAACTCAACCTGAATCCCAAGGTTCTCAAGGCCGTCGAAGACGCGGGCTACGAGACCCCGACGCCGATCCAGCTCGGCGCCATCCCGCCCGCGCTTGAGGGGCGCGACGTGCTCGGGATTGCCCAGACCGGCACCGGCAAGACCGCCAGCTTCGTGCTGCCGATGATCACCCAGCTTGCCCGTGGCCGTGCCCGCGCGCGAATGCCGCGCAGCCTGGTGCTCTGCCCCACCCGCGAGCTTGCCGCGCAGGTGGCGGAGAACTTCGAGAATTACGCCAAATATGTAAAGCTCACCAAGGCGCTTTTGATCGGCGGCGTCAGCTTCAAGGAACAAGATCAACTGATCGACCGGGGCGTTGACGTGCTGATCGCCACCCCCGGCCGCCTGCTCGACCATTTCGAGCGCGGCAAGCTCCTGCTCACTGGTGTGCAGATTATGGTGGTCGACGAGGCGGACCGGATGCTCGATATGGGCTTCATCCCCGATATCGAGCGCATTTTCGGCCTCGTTCCCTTCACCCGGCAAACGCTGTTTTTCTCCGCCACGATGGCACCCGAGATCGAGCGCATTACCAATACCTTCCTGTCGAACCCGGCGCGAATCGAAGTCGCCCGCCAGGCCACCGCCTCGGAGACGATCGAGCAGGCGCTGGTGATGCTCCAGCCCTCGCGGCGTGATCGCGCCGCGAGCGAAAAGCGCGCGCTCCTGCGGGCGCTGATCGAACGCGAAGGCGAGGCCTGCACCAACGCGATCATCTTCTGCAACCGCAAGACGGATGTGGATATCGTCGCCAAATCGCTCAAGCAGCATGGCTACGACGCGCAGCCGATCCATGGCGACCTCGACCAGTCGAAGCGCACCGAAGTGCTGCAAGGCTTCCGCGATGGCACCATTCGCTTTCTGTGCGCCTCCGATGTGGCCGCGCGCGGACTCGACATTCCCAATGTCTCCCACATCTTCAACTTCGACGTGCCGAGCCATGCCGAAGACTACATCCACCGGATCGGGCGCACCGGGCGGGCCGGCAAGTCGGGCAAAGCCTTCATGATCTGCGAGCCGCGCGACGCCAAGAACCTCGAGGCGGTGGAACGGCTGATCGAGCGGGAAATCCCGCGCGTCGATAGCCCGCTGGCCGGTGCCATTCGGGAAGAAGCGCCGAAATCGCCCGTTCGTGGCGGCAATGACGGCGACAAGCCGTCAGGCCGCGCGCGCTCCAGCCGGTCGCGCAGCCGCAAGGACGATGCCCCGCGTGAAGAAGCACCGCGTGAAGAGAGGCCGCGTGAAGACAGGCCGCGTGAAGAGGCGGCGGCAAAGCCCGGCCGCGAAGAAAGCCCGTCGCGCGCCAGCAGCAGCCGCGCACGCAAGCCGTCCGGCAACGGCGGCGGCAAGGGCGTGGTGGGCATGGGCGATCACCTTCCCGGCTTTATCGCCCAGAGCTTCGACGAGCGGCGCGAAGACTGATCACCACCCGTGCGGGCGCTTTTCCTCACCCGCCGTAGCCGATCAGGCGCGGCACGAAGAGCACGATATCGGGCACGAGGATCATCACAACCAGCGCTGCGATCAGCACCGCGAGGAACGGCAGCACCTCGCGGATGATCTCGCCCAGCGGAATCCGGGTGACGGCGTTGATCACGAACAACAAGATGCCGTAGGGCGGGGTGATCAGGCCGATCATCGCGTTTACCACGATCACCACGCCGAAATGCACCAGATCAATCCCCAGCTCGCGGGCGGTGGGGATAAAGAGCGGCACGATCACCAGGATCAGCGTTGTCGCGTCAAGCAGGCACCCGAGCAGCAGCACCACCAGGTTCACCGCGAAGAAAAACATGAGTGGGTGAACCTCGAGCCCCACCAGCGCCTTCGACATCTGTGCCGGAATGTTTTCCGAGGCGACGATGTAATTCAGGATCAGCGCGCCGCCGATCACCAGGCCGACAGCGGCGGAGGCGCGGGCGCTGTCGACGAGGATGGTGAAAAACTGGCGGGCCTTCAGCGCGCGATAGACCAGGGCCGAAAGGATCAGCGCGTAAGCCGCAGCCACGGCGGCGGCTTCGGTGGGCGTGGTGACGCCGCCGTAGATGCCATAGAGCAGGATCGCCGGCATCAGCAGCGCCGGGACGGCCTTGACCGTCACCCGGGGCATATCTCTGAGCGGCACCGACGCCTCCACCGCGAAGCCACGCCGGTGCGCCATCCAGGCGTTCATCGCCATCAGCACCGCGCCCATCATCAGCCCCGGCACGATACCTCCGAGGAACAGGTATCCAATCGAGGCATTCGACACCAGCGCGTAGAGCACCATCGGGATCGACGGCGGAATGATCGGGCCGATGGTGGCCGAGGCGGCGGTAATCGCCGCAGCGTAGCCACGCGGATAACGGCCCTCCTTCGTCATCATCTCGATGATCAGCTTGCCGATCCCGGCGGCATCTGCCACCGCCGAGCCCGACATGCCGGAAAAGATCAGCGAAGCCATCACGTTGACATGGCCGAGCCCGCCCCTGAACCGGCCCACGACGGCGACCGAGAAGCGCAGCAGCCGATCCGAGATCGTGCCTGCGTTCATGATGTTGGCGGCGACGATGAAGAGCGGCACGGCGAGCAGCAGAAAGCTCTGATAGAGCCCGTCGACCATGGTTTTGCCGACGATTCCAACCGACTGCCCGGCCACCGCCACATAAAGCATCGACGCGGCGAGAATCGAATAGGCAATCGGCACGCCGATCCCGGCGAGGACGAACAGCGCACCGATCAGGAGGAGCAGCGCAAAGCTCATGCGTCGGCGTCTTCAAGGTGGTGGTAGGTCTCGCTGGGCGCGCCGTGGCGCAAGGCATAGCCCGCGCGCCACGCGTAGCGCAGCCCGACGATGGCGAGAAACAGGAAATACACCGAGTAGAGCGGAAACATCTTCACCGGCAGCGTGGCCGAGGATTTGATGCGTAAAATCTTCATCTTGCCCCAGGTCGGCTCGATCGAGCCCCACAGCGCCACCAGGATTACCACCGCGCCGACGATGACAAACCATTTACGCAAGCCCGGGCGCACCGCGTGGTAGAGAATATCGAAGCTCACATGGTCGGTTTCGCGCACGATGAAGGCGTTGCCCCAGAAGATCGTCCAGATCCAGAGCACCATGATCGCTTCGAGCGTCCAGCCGAAGGCGGTGGCGTCGATCACCTGGCCGAACTGCGCCAGCACCCAAGCTGAGCCGAGGATGTAGCGCACCGCGATCTGCAGGATGAAAATTATGAAAATGGCGGCCATCATCATCGCCGCCACACTTTCGGTGAGGCGGGAGAAGATCCGTGCGAGTGCCTGCATGAAGCCCCTCCCGCCGGTGGTGGCGATCACTTGCCGAGCGCGTTGATCTGGCCGAGCAGGCCTTCGGGCCAGGCCTTTGCCAGATCGGAAGCAAGATAGGCGTCCTGCACGGCCGCGCGGAAGGCGGCAAGATCGGGCTCGTAGATCGCCAGCCCCTTGCCTTCGAGGAACGACACGAGATCAGCCTCTTTCTGCAACTGGTTGGCGCGGCCAAAGTCGGCGGCGGCCCAGGCAGCGGCTTCAACGGCAGCCTGCTGCTCCGGCGTGAGACTATCGTAGACCGCTTTCGAGAAGGCGATAAAGTTCCAGTCGACAAGATGTGAGGTGAGCACGATCTGGCTCGTCACCTCGTAGAACTTCGCATCGACCACCGTCGGCAACGGATTATCCTGGCCGTCAACCGAGCCGGAGGCGAGCGCGGCATAGACCTCGGTGAAGGCCATCGGCGTGGGGTTGGCGCCGAGCGCCTTGCCGAGGAATTGCCAGGCGTCGGTGCCGGGCATCCGCAGGTTGACCCCAGCCAGATCGGCGGGCGTGGTTACCTTGAGCTCGTCAACCGACTGGCGAAGGTTCACTTGCCGGCGGCCCAGATACATCGGCGCAAGCAGCTTGATGCCCAGCTCCGCCTCGGCCTTGGCCTTGAATGGCTCGAACAGCGCATCGTTGAACACCGCCACCTGGTGATCGGCGTCTTGCAGCACATAACCGGCGGTGAAAATCGAGAACTCGGGGAAGAAGGTGGCAAGCTCCTGCGCCGAAGCGATCGACATTTCCAGATCGCCGGTGGCGATTGCCTCTAGCTCCGAGCCTTGCGCAAACAGCGTAGCGTTGTAATGCGGCTCATAGGTGGCGAAACCGGCCACCATGGGGCCGAACTTGTCGGCCAGCGCCACCGAGCGCGAGTCGGTCTCCGACGCCGGGGTCGACATTCGGATCGTGATACCGTCTTGCGCCAGTGCGGCGCCGGTCGCGGCGAGCGTGGCGAGCGCAGCGGCTGCGGCGAGCATGCTGCGGCGGGCGAGGGTCATCGGCATGGTAGTCCTCCCGGGGCTTGTTATGCGGCCCGGCCAGTGCCGACGCGAGCCTTGGCCGGGATGCTGGCACGTCGCGCCGCGTGGCGCAATACGCTTGCACCCGGTCGCGCGCGCGCCATAGGCTCAGACGCATGATCACAGGCCGCACCCGCATCCTCGCCCATCTCGGTGTGCCCACCGAGAGCTTCACCGCGCCGATGATCTACAACCCGTATTTCGAGGCAAAGGGGATCGATATCGTTACCGTGCCAATGGGCTGCGAACGTGAAGACTTTCCCGCGTTTCTGGCCCTGTTGTTCAAACTGCGCAACATCGCCGGTGCGCTCATCACCATGCCGCACAAGATCGCGGCGGCGGCGCTGGTTGACGTGGCCAGCCCGGCGGTGCAGATCGCCGGGGCCTGCAACGCGGTCAAGCGCGACGGGGCCGGACGGCTGATCGGCGATTTGTTCGACGGCGAGGGCTTCCTGCGCGGGATGCGCGCCAAGGGCCAGGAGGCCGCCGGGCGCTCGGCGCTGATCGTCGGCGCGGGCGGCGTCGGCTCGGCTATCGCCGCCGCCTTGGCTGGGGCAGGTGTGCGCCGGATCGTGCTTGCTGAGGTCAACCAGGCCGCCGCCAACCGGCTCGCCGCCAACCTTGGCCGGGCTTACCCTGGTCTTGCCGTCGAGATCGGCGCGCCCGATCCGGCGGGCCACGATATCGTCGCCAACGCCACACCGCTCGGGATGCGCGCCGATGATCCCCTGCCGCTCGATCCCACGCACCTTGCGCCCGAAGCCTTCGTTGGCGAGGTGGTGCTGTCGGCGCGCGAAACCCCGCTTCTCGCCGCCGCCCGCGCGCAAGGGTGCCGCACCCAGCCCGGCACCGATATGCTGTTTGAACAAATCCCGGCCTATCTCGAATTTTTCGACCTTCCCACCGCCAGCGCCGGTGCCTTGCGCGCGCTGGCGCAGATCAGGACGTGACGCGATGAAAAACCCCGAAAACCGCCTCAAACGCGCCCTTGCCGAAGGCCGGATGCAACTGGGCATCTGGCACACTTTCGGTGGCTCGGTAAATGCGGAGCTGCTCGCCTCGGTGGGCTACGACTGGGTGCTGCTCGATACCGAGCACGCTGCTGTCGAGGTAAGCGAGATGCTCGCCTGCCTGCAAGGGATCGCCGCCTGGCCCGAGACCAGCCCCGTGGTGCGGGTGTCGGACAATGACACGGCATTGATCAAGCGCCACCTCGACCAGGGCGCGCAGTCGATCATGGTGCCCAACGTGCGCTCGGTGGACGAAGCCCGGCGCGCGGTGGCGGCGATGCACTACGGGCCCCGGGGCGTGCGCGGCGCGGCCGGGCTGACCCGCGCCACCCGCTTCGGCACCGTGGACGATTACGCCACCACCGCCAGCAATGAGCTCTGCCTGATCGTGCAGATCGAAAGCCCCGAGGGCCTTGCCGCGCTCGACGAGATCGCCGCGCTGGATGGCGTCGATGCGCTGTTCATCGGCCCGGCCGACCTTTCGGCGGCGATGGGCTACCCCGGCAACCTTGGCGCTGCGCCCGTGCACGCGGCGATCCTTGACGCCATCGCCCGGGCAAAGTCGGCGGGCATACCCATCGGCATCCTCACCCTTGACGACGCCTTTCGCGCCGAGTGCGTGGCGGCGGGGGTAACGCTGAACGCGGTGGGGGTCGACATGGCGCTGCTGATCGACGGTGCCCAGGCTCTGCTCGCCCGCGAACGCGGCTGAAGCACGCGCCTTTCCGGGCCTGGGGCGCAACGGTGCGCCCCGGCCCTACGCCTCCAGCCGGCTCACCACCACGGTAACCTCCGGCTTGCGACCGATCTCGTCTTGCGCGGTTTTCTTGGCGACCCGCACCAGTTCTTCCTCGATTTTCGCGTCGTCGCGCAGCGTCTTGGCGCCGGCGCGCATGAGGAACTGGCCAAGGTCTTCCTCCAGCACTTCCGCGAGTGGCGCGCGGCTCTTGCCGGTCTCGGGCAGGCCGACCAACTCGACCCAAGGCTCCCCCAGCGGCTCGCCCTCTTCGAGGATCACCTGAATGATCACATGGCCGTTCAGCGCCAGGCGAATACGGTCTCGCACCACCCCATCGAGCGCGCCGATCAGAATATCGCCATCGAGATAAACCCGGTCGGCCTCGATGTGGTCCACCACATGCGGCGTGGCGCCAGTGAGGTTGGCCATCGCGCCGTTGACCACCACCAGAGACCGGCGACCATTGGCCTCGGCAAGTTTGGCATGTTCGCGCAGGTGCCGGTGCTCGCCGTGCATCGGGATCACGAATTCAGGATCCACCAAAGCGTGCATCTTTTCGATGTCGGGCCGGTTGGCGTGGCCGGAGACGTGGTAGAGATCGTTTTCGGCCACCACGTCGACCCCCATTTCCGAGAAGGCGTTGAGCACCCGGATCACCCCGCGCTCGTTGCCGGGGATGGTCTTGGACGAAAACAGGAAGGTATCGCCCTCGGCCATTGTGAGACCAAGATATTTGCCGCGGCTGAGCTGGCCCGAAGCGGCGCGGCGCTCGCCCTGAGAGCCGGTGACGATCAGCATCAGGTTTTCGCGCGGGATGTCGCGGGCATCTTCGGGCGTGATCGTCTTGGGGAAATTCTCGACTACGCCGGTTTTCAACGCCGCCTCGACCATTCGCCGCATCGCCCGGCCAAGAAGGCAGACCGACCGGCCCGCCGCGTGACCGGCCTCGGCAAGGGTTTTCACCCGGGCGACGTTGGAGGCGAAGGTGGTGGCCACCACCATGTGCGGGGCCGCCGCCACCAGCTTGGAAATCGGCGCCGGCAGCCCGGCCTCTGACCGGCCGGGATGTGGCGAAAACACGTTGGTCGAATCGCAGACCAGCGCCCGAACCCTTCCAGCCGTCGCCTCGCGCCACAGCGCTTCGTCCCACGGCTCGCCCACACCCGGGGTCGGGTCGAGCTTGAAATCTCCGGTGTGCACCAGCCGGCCCGCCGGGCTGTCGATCACCAGCCCGGCGCTTTCCGGGATCGAATGCGAGATCGGCACGAAGCTCACCTTGAACGGCCCGGCCGCAACCGTTTCCGGCCAGGGCGCAACGATCCGCACATTGCCAGGGTCTTGCCCCGCCTCTTCCATCTTCAGCCGGGCGAGATGGCCGGTGAAGGCGCGGGCATAGACCGGCACTTGCAGCTCGGACCATAGCCGACCAACGGCGCCGACGTGGTCTTCGTGGGCATGGGTGATGAAGATCGCCTCAAGCCGGTCGCGGTTTGCCTTGAGAAACCCGATATCGGGCATGATCAGGTTGACGCCCGGCGTGCTGTCCATGTCGGGGAAGGTCACGCCAAGATCGACGAGGATCAACCTTTCCTGCCCCGGCTTGCCCCAGCCGTAGACATAGGCGTTCATTCCAATCTCGCCGGCACCCCCGAGCGGAAGGTAAATCAACCGGTCTTTCGCCTTTGTCATATCGTTCCCTGCTCATTGTTATATTGGTGGATCTTGATCAGGCCGTGCATGGTGAGATCATCGGCAAAATCGTCAAATACCTGGGCATGGCTCTGAAACAGCGGGGCGAGCCCGCCGGTGCCGATCACCTTCATCGCACGGCCACGCTCTGCCTTGATCCGCGCGTTGATCTCTTTCACCAGGCCGACATAGCCCCAGAAAATACCCGCCTGCATGCAGGCCACGGTGTTGGTGCCGATCACCTGGTCCGGATAGGTGATATCGACGTGCGGCAGCGCAGCGGCGGCCATGTGCAAGGCCTCCAGGCTGAGGTTCACCCCCGGCGCGATCACCCCGCCGATATAGGCGCCATCGGTGTCGACCACGTCAAACGTGGTGGCGGTGCCGAAATCGACCACGATCAGATCGCCGCCGTAGCGGTCGAACCCCGCGACGGTGTTGACCAGGCGGTCGGGGCCGACCTGCGTGCCGGCATCCACCCGCACCTCCACCGGCAACAGGCACTCGGGCTTGCCCACCACGAGCGGGCGCAGGCCGAAATAGCGGTCGGCGAAAACGCGCAGGTTGAATACCACGCGCGGCACGGTGGAGGAGATCACCACGCCCTTGATCTCGGGTTTGATGCCGTGGTGGCGGGTGAGTGTATCCCACCAGACGAAATACTGGTCGGCGGTGCGCTGGTGCTCGGTTGAGGTGCGCAGGGTGGCGAGAAATTTCTCGCCGTCCCAGATCGAAAAGACGGTATTGGTGTTGCCGCAGTCGATGGCAAGTAGCATGGGCCGAGCCCCTCAGAAAAAGATGTCGCCCGCCGCGATGCGGCGAAGACCTTGCGGGGTTTCTAGGACAAGTCGCCCCTCCTCGTCCACCTCGCGGAAGGTGCCGTTGATTTCTTCGGTCGGAAGCCGCGCGGTGAGGCGCTGGCCCAGTCTCGCCGCACGGGCGAGCCAGGCGGTGCGGATGGGCGCAAAGCCGAAGCTGGCAAACTGCGCCTCCCGGAAGGCATAGGCGGGCGCCAGGGCGAAGAGCAGCTCTTCGGGCGTGATCCGCGCGCCGGTCTCGCCCGCGAGCGAGACCGGGCGCAGCGCACCGGGCTCAACCTCGCCTGCACCCGGCGCCTCGGCAAGGTTTACGCCAATCCCGATGGCGAGCCCGGCAATCCGCCCCCCGACGCTGACGCCTTCAAGCAGGATACCCGCGAGCTTGCCGCCGTTCAGCAGAACGTCATTTGGCCATTTGAGCGCGAAGGACTGAGCCCGGCCGGTGAGGCCCGCCAGCGCCTCGTAGAGCGCAAGCGCCGCAACGAAACTCCTGAGCGCCGCCGTCTGCGGGTCTTCCATAGGCAGCACAAGCGTGGCGGCAAAATTGTCCGCCGGATGCACCCAGGCTCGGCCGCGCCGGCCGCGCGATGCTGTCTGGTGGGTGGCGGTGATCCAGGTCGGGCCAGCGAGCGCGGGAAACCGGCGCGCCGCCTCGTCGAGCGTGGAGCCCACCTCGCCGAGCGCGAGATG
>MNZL01000095.1 GCA_001873585.1 Rhodobacterales bacterium CG2_30_65_12
TGGCCGAACTGCGCCACCTCGATCCCTCGCGCCCGCGCGGCGAGGGCGGCGGCAAAGCCAGCGATCCCGGTGCCGATCACCGCAAGCTGGGTTTCGACCACCCGGTGCGCGCGCTTCATGCCTCGTCCTCCACCATGTCGAGCCCTGCAAGGCCAGTGTGGAGGATCTCGGCCAGTTCGGTTTGCGGCATCTGCGCGCCCCAGAGCACCGGGCGCACCCCCTTGTAGCGCTCGGTGATGAAGTCGCGCATCTCGCCGAGGCCCTCCGCGCCGTTGTAAACGCCCGCATCGTAGAGGTGTGAGGTGACGCGCATGGCGCAGAATGCGCCCTGACAGGCACCCTTGCCGATCCGCGAGCGGCGCGAGATCGCCGCCAGGCTCATGTGATCCTCGTGGCCGGGAGCGGTGGCCACGATCTGATCGACGGTCGAGCGCGCCACCATCTCGCATTCGCACAGGATCGTGTCGGTTGCGTCGGCGCGCGCGGTCCAGTCGCGGGCCGAAGCGCCGGGCGCGGTCCAGCCCGCGCCGGGGCCGGAGGGCAACGGCACAGTGGCGGTGCGGCAGGGCGCGGGGTTGCCAAGGCGGGCGGCAACCAGATCGGCGGTTTTCTCCGCCATCAGCCGGAAGGTGGTGAGCTTGCCCCCGGCGATGGTGCACAGGTTTTCAACGCCCTGCCCGGTGTGATCGTAAAGCGTGAAGCCCCGGCTGGCCTTGCGCCCGTCCGCCTCGGCCCCCACCGCCATGAGCAGCGGCCGCACACCTGCGAAGGCGCGCACAAAGCGGGTTTGTGCCAGCACCGGCAGCATCGCCGCGCCCTCGTCGAGAATCCGGTCAACCTCCTCGATGGTCGGGGCCAGGTCGTCGGGGTTGTGGATCGTCACCGACGAGGTGCCAAGGATCGACACAGTGCCGCCGGGTACGAGGATATCGCCGTCGCCGGGCGGGCGCAGCCGGTTGATCACCCCGCGCGAGAGCCGCGTGTTGGCGATGATGAGCGTGCCCTTGGAGCCGACGAGCTTCACATCCGCGCAGCCGGCCAGCTCGGCAATCCGCCCGGCCCAGGCTCCGCCGGCGTTAACCACTTCGCGCGCGGCGATGCGCAGCGCCTCGCCCGAGCGCAGATCGCGCGCCTTGGCGGCGACGATCCGCCCCGCCTTGATCTCGAAGCCTTCAACGGCCGTGTGCGGCAGATACCGGCTGCCGTTCAGCGCTGCGGCGTGGGCGACATGTTCGAGCACCAGCCGGAACGGATCAATCGTGGCGTCGGGCACGGTGTAGGCCGCGATCACGGTATCGGGCAGCGCCGGTTCGCGGGCGCGGGCCGCGTCGGGGGTGAGCGGCGCGCAGGCGATCCCGGCGGCGGCGCAGGCGGCGGGAAAGCGCGCGGCGAACTCCGCATCGTCGCCCTCCACCGCCACGAACAGCCCGCCGCAATCGTCAATGCATTGCGGCGCCACGCGCTTGAGGATATCGCCCTCGATTCGGCATTCGGCGGCGGTTTCGGTGTCGGATACGGCGTAGCGCCCGCCCGAGTGCAACAGCCCGTGGTTGCCACCCGAAGCGCCGGCGTTGAGGTCGCGCCGGTCGATCAGCAAACACTCGATTCCGCGCAGCGCCAGATCGCGCATCACCCCCGCGCCGGTGGCCCCGCCGCCGATGACAAGCACCTGCGTTTCAAGCGTTTTCATGTGCCCTCCGGCAGGTTCACGCCCTGCAATTCCGGGCCGAGATACTTGCGCTCATCAGCTCCGAGGATGCCGAGCGAGAGGCAGATCAGCGTCCACAGATGGGTGACGCGATAGCCGCCGTGGTAATGCACGCCGATATCCTCGATCTGGCTGTGGCAGTTGTGGCAGGGGGTGAGCACATAATCGGCCTCGGTCGCCGCGATCTGATCGAACTTGCGCTTGCCGTAAGCCCGGCGCTCTTCGGCCATGCCGGCTTGCAGAAAGCCGCCGCCACCGCCGCAGCAGTAATTGGCCGAGCGCGCGGGCTGCATGTCGATGAAATTGTCCTCGCCGACCAGCGCCTTGACCACGAAGCGCAGATCCTCCGCCCCCTGGTCGCCCAATGATTTGCGGATGAGCTGGCAGGGGTCTTGCACGGTGAAGGTGAGGCCACCCGTGTTCCAGTCGGAATTGACCGGCAGTTTGCCCTCGCGGATCCATTGCGCGTAGTAGCTCACAAGGCTACCGGCCTCGAAATTGGCCTCAAGCCCGAAGCGCTCGATCCCGGCCCAGAGCGTATAGAACGAATGCCCGCACTCGGTGTTGACCCAGACCTGCGGCGCGAGATCGTTGATCGCGTTCACGCGGGTTTCCACCATCTCGCGCCACGCGCCCTCGTCGCCGGTGAACATGCAGAAGTTTTCCGCCGCCCAGCCCTTCGAGGCATAGGTCCAGTCCGCGCCAACATAGTCGAAGATCTTCCACATCGGCGCCATTTCTTCTGGCTCCACCGCCGGTTCGCGCGAGTTCTGGTTAACCACGAACATCGCGCCCTTCTTGTCGATTGGCGCTTCGATGTTGGCAAAGCGCGCATCCGCCGCGCGCAGCTCCGCGACGGTTTCCTCGACGATCTCGACGAAATCCTCCGAGCGAATGCCCATCGCAGAGGTGCTCTCGTCCATTCGCTGTGCGGCGCAGGAGCGCACGATGCCCTTGGGCTTGTCATCCTCGGCCCAGCCGGATCGGGCGAGGCCGACAAGTTGCGCCACGTCGATCCCCATCGGGCAGACATAGGCGCAGCGCTTGCACTGGGTGCAGGTCCAGACCCAGGGCGTTGCCGCAAGTTCTTCGTTCATCCCGAGCTGGGCCATGTTGATGAAGCGGCGCGGGTCCATGCCGAAGAGCCCCGCGGCGGGGCAGCCCGAGGCGCAGAGGCCGCAGCCGACGCAAGCATCGAAGCTGGCACCGGGCGGCAGCATCACCTTCGCGGCGGCGAGAAAGTCGATCCGGGCGGGATGGGTGGCGACGGGGGCGGTCATGGCGTGAGCGTCCTGCGCACGGCGTCGGCCCAGGCTTCGAGCTTGTGGGTGCGCGTCTCGGCCTCCATTGCGGGCATGAAGCGGTGCTCGGGGGCCCATGTCGCGGCGAAGGTGTCGCGGTCGGGGTAGACGCCCGCGCGCATCCCCGCAAGCCAGGCCGCGCCGCGCGCGGTGGTTTCCAGCACATTTGGCCGATCCACCGGCCGGGCAAGGATATCAGCGAGAAACTGCATCGTGTAATTCGAGGCCGCCATGCCACCGTCGACCCTGAGCGGTGCATCGCGTGGCAGATCGGGCCAGTCGGCGGCCATCGCAGTGATCAGATCATGGGTCTGGAACCCGACCGCTTGCAGCGCGGCGCGGGCAAACTCGTTTGGCCCGGTGTTGCGGCTGAGCCCATAGACCGCACCGCGCGCTGCACTATCCCAATGCGGCGCGCCGAGGCCGGTGAAGGCGGGCACCAGGATCACCTCCTGGCCCGGATCGGCTGCGCGCGCCATGGTGCCGGTCTGGCTCGCCTGCGCGACGATCCCGAGCCCGTCGCGCAGCCATTGCACGGCGGCCCCGGCGATGAAGATCGAACCTTCGAGCGCGTAGGTGGGCACACCGTCGAACTGGTAGGCGATGGTGGTCAGCAGCCGATGGCGCGAGGCCACCGGGCTGGCACCGGTGTTGATGAGCGCAAAGCAGCCGGTGCCGTAGGTGGATTTCATCATGCCCGGCGCAAAGCAGGCCTGGCCGATGGTGGCCGCCTGCTGATCGCCCGCCACGCCGAGGATTGGAATTTCCCGACCAAGCAACGTGGTGGCGCCGAAATCGGCGGCGCAATCGCGCACCTCTGGCAGCATCGCCTGCGGGATGGCGAGCAGATCGCAGATCGTGCGGCTCCAGCGGCCGTTGTGGATGTCATAAAGCATGGTGCGGGCGGCGTTGGTGGCGTCGGTGGCGTGCACCCGGCCCTCGGTGAGCTTCCAGATCAGGTAGCTGTCGACGGTGCCGAACAAAAGCTCGCCGGCTTCGGCCCGCGCGCGCGCACCTTCGACGTTATCAAGGATCCAGGCCAGCTTGGTGGCCGAGAAATAGGGATCGAGCAGCAGACCGGTGCGCGCGGCGACCGTTGCGCCGTGGCCCTCGGCTTCGAGCCGGGCGCAGGCCTCGGCGGTGCGCCGGTCTTGCCAGACGATCGCGTTATGCACCGGCGCGCCAGTGCTGCGGTCCCACACCAGCGTGGTTTCGCGCTGGTTGGTGATGCCGATGGCGGCGATGTCGCCAGCCTCTACGCCGGCTTTTTTCACCACCGCGCGGCAGGTGGCGACGACTGTCGACCAGAGATCCTCCGGATCGTGCTCGACCCAGCCCGACGCCGGGTAATGCTGGGGAAACTCCTCCTGCACGGTGGCGACGGGGGCAATCTCCGCATCGAACAGGATTGCCCGGCTCGAAGTGGTGCCCTGGTCGATTGCAAGCACATATGTCATTCAAAACCCTCCCGTTTCCCGCATCTTCTCGCAGCCCCATCAAGCCACGACGGCAAATTTTTACATGCCCCCATCAGGCCCGTCTTTCATCCAGTTTTCAAGCGCCGCGAACTGATCCGCGCCCCGCGCGCGGCGCCATCGCGGGCGTTCAGCGCCACCATCCGCGCCTCCTCGACCAAGCAAAGCGAGTCCCGTCAGGTTTCACTGAGCACACGTTCTCATCTAGATGACACCGCGAAAAAACGAAAGCAGATTAGGCGCTGTTTTGTTCACTTTTGGCTTTTCCACGCCTTTTTTCGGCCAATTGACCAATCGGATGTGCCTGAGAGGCGCAAACCACCATTCGTTCTTGTTCGTTTGGCGCAGTTGTGAGGCGAAAGACGGGTCTGCAGCGGAGGCGCACGTGCCACGGTCCATTCGGCAAGCCGAGATCCTTGGGATCATTTGCAAAGACGGCGAGAAACGCGCGAAAGTTGGTGATGCCCTGAGGGGCGGCATATCATGGCGGTGTTCATGCGCCGTCAAATCTCTGCTGAGAAAGGGATACGCCACATGGCAGCGCTACCATCACCCAACGGCCCGATCCATCCGTATTTTCTCCGGATCCGCTGACCGAGGTTATTCGCAATTGCATATTAGTTGAGCGAACAGGCGATCCACGCGGAGTTGGCCGCGTTGATGGCCGCCTCGCTCAGGCAGCGCCAGACGGTTTCGGGGCGGGCGGCGATCACGCGGGTGATCTCGAGGCCGGTTTCGGGATTGACGGCGAAGACATCCATTGGCTTTGCTTCTGGCAAATAGCCGAAATCAAGAGGTTTTCCAGCTCTCTGGGATTCGCCCGGTCTGGGCTTCCAGCCTGCGGGCGAGCACTTCGAGCCGGGTCAGCCGCCCCTCCCAGAGCCGCTTCTGGCTGTCCAGCCAGTCTTCCACCGCCAACAGCGCGCCGGGCCTCAGCGCCACGATCCGGGCGCGCCCCTGCTTGCGCGTCACCACCAGCCCGGCCGCTTCGAGCACCTCGATATGGCGCAGGAACGAGGGCAGGGCCATCGCGTGCTGCTCGGCGAGCAGGCTCACCGGCTGGGCGCCTTCGGCAAGCTGCTCCAACACCGCGCGGCGGGTCGGGTCGGCGAGCGCCGAAAACAGTGAGTCCATTCGCTTAGGCATTATGCTAAGTATCTCACAGCAGGGCCACGCCAACAAGTCACATCCCGGGGCGCGGCGCGCGTTTCCATGCTTGGCCCCGGCGCTCACGGGCCTATACTCGCGCCATGCCCGACCAGCCCCAATTCATCCATCTGCGTGTGCACACCGAGTATTCGCTGCTCGAAGGCGCTGTGCCGGTGAAAAAGCTCGCCGGGCTTTGCACCGGCATGGCGATGCCCGCCGTCGCCGTGACCGACACCAACAACATGTTCTGCGCGCTGGAGTTTTCCGTAACCGCCAGCGCCGCTGGACTGCAGCCGATCATCGGTTGCCAGGTTTCGGTGGCCTGCGACAGCCCGGTGCCTGGCGAAAAGCCACGCCCGCCGTCGCCGCTGGTTCTGCTGGCGCAAAACGAGGCCGGCTACCAGAACCTTCTCAAGCTCAATTCCTGCCTCTACGTCGACAAGCACGACGGCGTGGCGCAGGTGACGCTGGCCGAAATCGAGGCTCATGCCGAGGGGTTGATCTGCCTCAGTGGCGGCGCACAGGGCCCGGTGGGCCAATACTTGCAGGCCGGCCACCGCGGCGATGCCGAGGCGCTCATGGCCCGGCTCGCACGGTCCTTCCCCGGCCGGCTCTACGTTGAGGTGCAGCGCCACCCCGGCGAGGGCGGCGGGCTGCCCGAGGCCGAACGCCTGACCGAGCGCGGATTTGTCGAGATCGCCTATGCGATGGGCTTGCCGCTGGTGGCGACAAACGATGTCTATTTCCCCAAGCCCGATCTCTACGAGGCGCATGACGCGCTGATCTGCATAGCCGAGGGGGCTTATGTTGACCAGCAGGAGCCGCGCCGCCACCTCACCCCGCAGCATTATTTCAAATCGGCGCAGGAGATGATCGCGCTGTTCGCCGATCTGCCGGAGGCGATCCAGAATACGGTGGAAATCGCCCGGCGTTGCGCGGTGAAGGCCGAAAAACGCAAACCCATTCTGCCGCGCTTCGCCGATGACGAGGTGGAGGAGCTGCGGCGCCAGGCCTGGGCGGGGCTCGACGCGCGGCTGGCCGTGATCGAACCCGCCGCACCGCGCACGGCGTATGACGCGCGGATGAAATTCGAGCTCGGCATCATCGAGCAGATGGGCTTCCCCGGCTACTTCCTGATCGTGGCCGACTTCATCAAGTGGGCCAAGGATCATGGCATCCCGGTCGGCCCCGGCCGGGGCTCGGGCGCGGGCAGTCTGGTGGCCTACGCGCTCACCATCACCGACCTCGATCCGTTGCGCTATTCACTCCTGTTCGAGCGCTTCCTGAACCCCGAGCGGGTGAGCATGCCCGACTTCGATATCGACTTCTGCATGGATCGCCGCGAGGAGGTGATTCAATATGTGCAGAAAAAATACGGCCGCGAGAAGGTGGCGCAGATCATCACTTTCGGCGCTCTTCTGTCCAAGGCGGCGGTGCGCGATGTGGGCCGGGTGCTGCAAATGCCCTATGGCCAGGTCGACAAGCTCTCGAAGATGATCCCGGTGGAGGGGGTCAAGCCCGTCTCGATCGAAAGAGCACTGAAGGAAGAGCCGCGTCTGCGCGAAGAGGCCCGCCGCGAAGAGGTGGTGGACCGTCTGCTGAGCTATGCCCAGCGGCTCGAAGGGCTTCTGCGCAATGCCTCGACCCACGCCGCCGGCGTGGTGATCGGCGACCGCCCGCTCGATGAGTTGGTGCCGCTTTATCAAGACCCGCGCTCCGACATGCCCGCCACCCAGTTCAACATGAAATGGGTCGAGCAGGCAGGGCCGGTGAAGTTTGACTTTCTTGGCCTGAAAACCCTGACGGTGATCCAGAACGCGATTGATCTGATCCACGGGCAAGGCCGCGATCTGCACGTCGGCCCCGATGGCACGCGGCTCTATGAGCCCGCCGAAGGGGCGGTAAACGAAATCGGCGCGATCCCGCTTGACGACGCGAAAACCTACCGGCTCTACGCCAATGCCGATACGGTGGCGGTGTTCCAGGTGGAAAGTTCGGGGATGATGCAGGCGTTGCGCCAGATGCGGCCCACCTGCATCGAGGATATCGTGGCGCTGGTGGCGCTCTACCGCCCCGGGCCGATGGAAAACATTCCCACCTATTGCGATGTGAAGAACGCAGTGAAGCCGCGCGCCAGCGTGCACCCGCTGATCGACCATATTCTGGAGGAAACCCAGGGCATCATCGTCTACCAGGAGCAGGTGATGCAGATCGCTCAGGTGATGGCGGGCTACAGTTTGGGCGGCGCCGACCTTTTGCGCCGCGCCATGGGCAAGAAGATTGCCGAGGAAATGGCCAAGGAGCGGCCGAAGTTCCTGGCCGGGGCGACCGCCAATGGGGTGGACGAGGCCAAGGCGAGCGAGGTGTTCGACCTGCTCGAAAAGTTCGCCAACTATGGCTTCAACAAATCGCACGCCGCCGCCTACGCGGTGGTGTCGTATCAAACGGCGTGGCTCAAGGCCAACCACCCGGTGGAGTTTATGGCCGGGGTGATGAACTGCGATATCCACCTCACCGACAAGCTCGCCACCTTTGCCGAGGAAGTGCGCCGCGGGCTCGATATTGAGATCGTGCCGCCTTGCGTAAACCGCTCGGGGGCGACGTTCACGGTGCAGGAGGGCCGCATCCACTACGCGCTGGGGGCGCTCAAGAACGTCGGCGTCGAAGCGATGAAGCTGATCGTCGAAGGCCGCAAGGGCGACGGGGGCGAGAAGCCATTCGCCACGTTGTTTGACCTCGCCCGCCGGGTTGACCTCAAGCGCGTGGGCAAGCGCCCGCTCGAAATGCTGGCGCGCGCCGGGGCGTTCGACGGGCTCGATCCCAATCGCGCCCGGGTGCTCGACAGCCTCGACGCGCTGGTGGGCTATTCCGCAGCGATCCACGAACAGCGCGCCTCGACCCAGGTGAGCCTGTTTGGCGAGGCGGGCGACGATCTGCCGGAGCCGCGCCTTTCGGCTGTGGGCGACTGGCTGCCCAATGAGCGCCTCGCCGAGGAGCACAAGGCGATCGGCTTCTATCTCTCCGGCCACCCGCTCGACGATTATATGCCGGCGCTGCGGCGCAAGGGGGTGCTGACGCTCGAAGAGGTGGCCGCGAAGGCCGAGCGCTGCGCCTTCATTGGCAAGATGGCGGGTGCGGTTTCGGCCAAGCAGGAGCGCAAATCGCAGCGCGGCAACCGCTTTGCCTTCGTCGGGCTTTCCGATCCCACCGGCGTTTATGAAGTGACGATGTTTTCCGACACGCTGGAAGCCGCGCGCGATCACCTCGATATCGGCGCCAACGTGGTGCTGACGGTCGAGGCCACGATGGAGAATGAGCAGCTCAAGCTGCTGGCCCGCGCGGTGGCCCCGGTCGACACCATCGCCGCCGAGGCGGGGGGCATGGCGTTGAGGGTGTTTCTCGACCGCGCCGAGGGCATAGACCACGTGGCGCGGCTTCTCGCCCGGGCCGGCGAGATGGCCCGGGGCGCGCGCCCCGGCTCTGTCGCGCTCTGCCTGATCGACCCGGCCCTGCCCGGCGAAACCGAGCTCGACCTCGGTGCGGAATTTCCGCTCAACCCGCAGATCAAGGGCGCGCTTAAGAGCCTGCCCGGGGTGATGAGCGTGGAGGAGGTGTAAGGCAATTCAGCGGTGCGGCTGCGCCGCGCTGGAGTGTCTGGATGGGGGCGCTGCCCCCAAACCCCCGAGGTATTTGCAGACCAAAGAATCCGTGGCTTGCGGGATGGGTGGATCGGCCGGAGGCTCAGGTCTCCAGCCAGATCGTTACCGGGCCGTCGTTGACGAGGCTTACCTTCATGTCGGCACCGAAGCGGCCCTGGGCGGTGGCGATGCCTTGGCCGCGAAGCTCGGTGGCGAAAGTTTCATAGAGACGCTCGCCCTCGACCGGTTCGGCGGCGGTGGAAAATCCCGGGCGATTGCCGCGCGAGGTGTCGGCGGCCAGCGTGAACTGGCTGACCACAAGCGCCGCGCCGCCGGTGTCGAGCAGGGCGCGGTTCATCTTTCCCGCCTCATCCTTGAAGATGCGCAAGCGGGCGATCTTGGCGGCGAGCGCGGTGGCGTTGGCTTCGGTGTCGCCCTGCATGGCGCAGACCAGCACGAGGAGGCCAGCGCCAATCTCGCCCAGCGTCTCGCCGTCCACCCGCACGGCGGCCTCGCTTACGCGCTGGATCAGGGCTCTCACAGCTCGTGATCCCAGGGCGGGTTGGCCCCAGCCCGGCTCACGGTGACGGCGGCGGCGGCGACGCCCAGCTCCAGCGCCGGTTTGAGCTGGTCGGCGGTGATGGTGGTGAGCGCCTCTTTGGTCAGCACCCCGGCGCGCTCGAGCCCGGCGAGGAGCCCGGCGTTGAACGTATCG
>MNZL01000091.1:0-5333 GCA_001873585.1 Rhodobacterales bacterium CG2_30_65_12
TCGAAAGGCTTGGTGCCCAAGCGCATGGATTGTTTCAGGCGCCGATCATGGCGCAGATCTGGGAGGATTACGGATACCATGAAACAAACTCTCTTCACTGGCGCCGCCGTGCTCGCGCTTTCGACCGGTATGGCGATGGCTGAGCAGGTGACCGTGTTTGGCCCGTGGCTTGGCCCGGACCAGGAAAACGTCGAAGCTGTGCTCAAGGTCTTCGCCGAGCAGTCGGGCCATGACGTGCGCTACGTCGGCTCCGACAGCTTTGAACAGCAAATCGTTGTCGACCTCGAAGCCGGCTCTGCCGCCAACGTCGCTGCCTTCCCGCAGCCCGGCCTCGCCTCCGACATGGCGTCGCGTGGCTTCCTCGCCCCGTTGGGCGATGATGTTGCCGCCTGGGTGGCCGAAAACTACGCCGCCGGCCCGTCGTGGGTGGCGCTTGGCACCTACAATGGCCCGGACGGGAAATCGGCCTTCTATGGCTTCCCTTACAAGACGGACGTGAAATCGCTGGTCTGGTTCAGCCCGGAAAACTTCGACGATGCCGGCTATGAAGTCCCGGCCACGATGGAAGATCTCAAGGCGCTGACCGAGCAGATCGCCGCCGACGGCAGCACGCCGTGGTGCATCGGCCTCGGCTCGGGTGCGGCAACCGGCTGGCCGGCCACCGACTGGGTGGAAGACTTGATGCTGCGCACCCAATCGCCGGAAGTCTATGACGACTGGGTGTCGAACGACATGCCGTTCAACGACCCGAAGGTCGTCGCCGCGATCGAGGAATTCGGCTGGTTTGCGCGCAATGATGCCTATGTTGTGGGCGGCGCCGGCGCGGTGGCCACCACCGATTTCCGCGACTCGCCCAAGCAGCTGTTTTCGTCGCCGCCGCAGTGCTACATGCACCGCCAGGCGTCGTTTATCCCGGCGTTCTTCCCGGAAGGCACCTCCGTGGGTGAAGATGTAGATTTCTTCTACTTCCCGGCCTACGCCGAAAAAGACCTTGGCACCCCGGTGCTCGGCGCGGGCACAACCTGGACGATCACCAACGAAAGCGCTGGTGCGCATGATTTGATCGCCTTCCTGGAAACCCCCGAGGCGCATGAAATCTGGATGGCGCGCAAGGGCTTTCTGACCCCGCACACGGGCGTAAACACCGATGTGTTCTCCGACCCGACGCTGAAGAAGATGAACGACATTCTTCTCTCAGCCACCACCTTCCGCTTCGACGGCTCTGATCTGATGCCGGGCGCGGTGGGCGCGGGCACGTTCTGGACCGGCATGGTCGATTATGTCGGCGGCAAGGATGCGCAGGCTGTGGCCGACGACATCCAGACCAGCTGGGAAGCGATCAAGTGATCGGCTGACGCTGAAGCCAATTACGGGCCCGGAAATAAGTCTCCGGGCCCGTCACATTTCCCGCAGAAAGAATTGCCAGCGCGCGTGCCTTGCGGCTAGGCTCGGGGGATAAACAGCGCGAAGGGGGAGGAAACCGTGCATCCGGCATTGCAAGGTCTGATCGTCGTCACTGTCGTCGTGAGCGCCGCGATCGGCTATTATTACTTCTCGAACGCTTTTCTTGACCGCTTCATCTTTCCGCGCCGCGCCTTCGACGCAGATGACGCGCGCAAACGCACCCGGATCGGTCTGGCAACGGTGGTTGCCGCGCCGATTGTCGGCTACTTCCTGCTCTCGGTCGTCGTGCCCTGGATGGGCACCGGCGCGGGCTTCTTCGATGCCGGGGTGAAAGACCTCTCGGCAATGTCCGCCGGCGCCTCGATCGGGGCGTTCTGGAGCGGGATAGCGAGCTTTGTCACCGGCGTTCTGTTGATGGCAATCTCGGTCTCGCTTGCGGTGATCGGCTACGCGCTCTTCGTGCTCGCCTTCATCCTCGTTGTCGCCCTCGTCCGCATCCTGCTGACGGCCGTTCAGAATGAGGGCGACATCGCCTCATGGGCCTTCTTCGGCGGGCTGGGGCTGGCGCTGCTGGCCACGATCATTTCGAGCTTCGGCACGCATTGGGGTGTGCTCACCTTTCTGACCCTCTTCGGCCTCGCTGTGGCGCTCTGGGCGGTGTTTCGCGCGCTGCGCGCCCAGGGCCAACTGGTGCCGGCCTCCACGGTGGGCGACAACGTCAACAACGCCAGCGCGCTGCGGCCCTGGTTTTTCATGTTTCCGGCGCTCTTCGCGCTCGGGCTCTACCTGGCCTACCCGGTCTACGAAACCCTGCGCCTCAGCCTCACCGAGCGGGTTTTCATGGCCGAGGGCGATGTGCCGTTCATTTATCAATGGGCGGGCCTGGACAATTACGCTCAGATGATGGGCGAACCGAAATTCTGGGAGGCGTTGCGCAACAACTTCCTGTGGCTACTGATCGTGCCGGCACTCTCGACCGGCTTTGGTCTGCTGGTGGCGCAGCTCACCGACCGGCTCTCGTGGGGCAACGTGGTGAAGTCGATCATCTTCATGCCGATGGCGATCAGTTTCGTCGGGGCCTCGGTGATCTGGAAACTGGTCTATGATTTCCGCCCTGAGGGAACCGGCCAGATCGGCGTTATGAACGCGGTTGTGGTCGCCTTCGGCGGCGAGCCGCAAACCTGGCTCACGATCCCGTTCTGGAACAGCATCATGCTGATGGTGGTGCTGATCTGGATCCAGACCGGCTTTGCCATGGTAATCCTTTCGGCGGCGCTGCGCGGCATCCCCGAGGAAACCATCGAGGCGGCAATCGTCGACGGGGCGAACCCGTTTCAGATTTTCTTCAAGATCAAGATCCCGCAGATCGCCGGCACGATCCTCGTGGTCTGGACGACGATCACGCTCACCGTGCTGAAAATCTTCGATATCGTCTTCGCCATGACCAACGGGCAATGGGAGACGCAGGTATTGGCCAACTACATGTATGCCAAGCTGTTCACCGCGTCCGACTGGGGCGTGGGGTCGGCCAGCGCGATCGTGATCATGCTGCTGGTCACGCCGATCCTGGTCTGGAACGTGCGCAACGTGCGCAAAGAACTGCGCTGAGGAGGCGAGAGATGGACAATATCGCTGGTCAGAAATCCACCCTGTCCTGGGCAGTCAACATTTCGGTCATCGCGCTGGTGCTGTTGTGGCTGTTTCCCACAGTTGGGCTTCTGGTCAGCTCGTTCCGCACGACCGACCAGATCTCAGGTTCGGGCTGGTGGCTGGCGTTGTTTCCATCCGAGCAGAACCTGACCCTGCGCGCCGCCGACCCGGATAAAAACCGGGTGCGCGTTGATGGCATGTGGGTTGTCGAGGGCAACCTGTTTGCCGAGGGCAGCGTGGCCAAGATCAGCGCCTGGGGCACCACCTCGCGCGACGTGGGCGCTTATGTGCCGGGTGAGACGGCCGATCTGGGCGAGGGTGAAACCATGACCGTTCAGGCCAATGGCGATTACGTCTGGTCGGGCACCGAAAGCCAGATCTCGGGCCGCGGCCAGCGGGTGCTCGCCACCGCGATCACGCCGCCGGAGTTTACACTGGCGAACTATGAGCGGGTGTTGTTCTCCGGCACCGGCACCGATTCGATGGCCAAGGCCTTTTTCAACACCATGACGGTGACAATTCCGGCAACGATCATCCCGATCGCCTTCGCCGCCTTTGCCGCCTATGCGCTGGCGTGGATGGACTTTCCGGGCCGGGGTATTCTCATCGCCTTCATCGTGGCGCTGCTGGTCGTCCCGCTCCAGCTCGCGCTGATTCCACTCCTCAAGCTCCACCTCGATATCGGCATCGGCAAGGGCTACCTTGGCACCTGGCTCGCGCATACCGGCTTTGGCTTGCCATTGGCGATCTATCTCTTGCGCAATTACATGGTGGGCCTGCCGCGCGATATCATCGAGAACGCAAAGGTGGATGGTGCGACGGATTTTCAGATTTTCACCAGGATCATCCTGCCGCTGTCCTTCCCGGCGCTCGCCAGCTTCTCGATCTTCCAGTTCCTCTGGGTCTGGAACGATCTGCTGGTCGCCAAGGTTTTCCTGATCGACGCGACCGGCGAGACAACGGTGATGACGCAGCAGATCGTCGAACTGCTTGGCACCCGTGGCGGCAACTGGGAAATCCTCGCCACCGCCGCCTTCGTGTCGATCGCGGTGCCGCTTGTCGTGTTCTTCTCGATGCAGCGCTATCTCGTGCGTGGCCTGCTTGCGGGCTCGGTGAAGTGAGGTGGCAATGAGCCTGCAGGAAAGGGCGCCCAAGATGACCCAACTGGCCAAGCAACCCGACTGGTGGCGGGGCGCGGTGATCTACCAGATCTACCCGCGCTCGTACCAGGACAGCAACGGCGACGGCATCGGCGATCTGCTCGGCATCGTCCGCCGGCTGCCCTATATCGCCTCGCTCGGGGTGGATGCGATCTGGATCAGCCCGTTCTTTACCTCGCCAATGAAGGATTTCGGTTACGACGTGTCGGATTACTGCGACGTCGATCCGATGTTTGGCAGCCTGTCGGATTTCGACGCGGTGGTGGAAACCGCCCATGCGCTCGGGCTCAAGGTGATGATCGACCTCGTGCTCAGCCACACCTCGGCCCAGCATCCCTGGTTCAAGCAGAGCCGCTCAAGCTGCGACAATCCGCGGGCGGGCTGGTATGTCTGGGCCGACGCCAAGCCAGACGGCACACCGCCCAACAACTGGCTCAGCATATTCGGCGGCTCGGCCTGGCAGTGGGACGGCGGGCGGATGCAGTATTACATGCACAATTTCCTCACCTCGCAGCCCGATCTCAACTTCCACGAGCCCGCCGTGCAGGAAGCGCTGCTTGACGTGGCGCGGTTCTGGCTCGCGCGCGGGGTCGATGGCTTTCGGCTCGATACGATCAACTTCTATTTCTGCGATGCCGAGCTGCGCGACAACCCGCCGCTGCCGCCCGAGGCGCGCAATGCGACCATTGCGCCGGCGGTGAATCCCTACAACTGGCAAGATCACGTTTACGACAAGAACCGCCCGGAAAACATTGATTTTCTACGTAAACTCCGCGCGGTGATGGACCCGTTCAACGCCGCCGCCGTGGGTGAAGTGGGCGATGCGCAGCGCGGGCTCGAAATTCTCGGTGAGTATACCGCCGGCAATGATCTCATGCAGATGTGCTATGCCTTCGAGCTTTTGTCAGGCGAGCGGCCGACCGCCGCGCGCGTGGCGCAGGTGCTGCGCGCATTCGAGGCGGCGGCACCCGATGGTTGGGCCACCTGGGCATTTTCCAACCATGACGTGATGCGCCACATCAGCCGCTGGCAGCTCACCCCTCCGGCGGCGCGGGGCTTCGCCACGCTGATGATGTTTCTGCATGGTTCGGCCTGTTTGTATCAGGGCGAAGAGCTCGG
>MNZL01000091.1:5360-9957 GCA_001873585.1 Rhodobacterales bacterium CG2_30_65_12
CGATCTGCAAGACCCTTACGGCATCGAGTTCTGGCCCGAGTTCAAGGGACGCGACGGCTGCCGCACGCCGATGGTCTGGGAGCGTGACAACGCCTCTGGTGGCTTCTCCTCCGCGCCGCGCAGCTGGCTGCCGGTGGCGAGCGAACATCTCGGCCTTGCCGTCGAGGCCGCGGAGGACGACCCCGGCGCGCTGTTGCACCATTATCGGCGCGCGATCGCCTTTCGCCACGCCCACCCGGCGTTGATGACGGGCACGATCGAGGCGCTCACCGTCGCCGGCGACGTGCTTTCCTTCATCCGTCGGCTCGGGGATGAGGAAGTATTTTTTGCGCTCAACATGGGTGAAGAACCCGCCACACTGACGCCACCCAAGGGCCGGTGGAGCCCGGCGGGCGGCGAGCTCAATAGCGCTCACCCGGGCGCGGATGGAAACCTGCATCTGGCGCATTGGCAGCCATGCATCTTGTTGCGCACCCGGGCGCAAGACTGAGGAGAGGGAAGAATGGCCGAGCTGAAACTGACCAATGTGGGCAAGACCTACGGCGGCAAGGTTGAGGTGCTCAAGGGCATCAACATGGATATCAAGACCGGCGAGCTGATCGTCTTCGTCGGCCCCTCCGGCTGCGGCAAATCAACCCTTCTGCGGATGATTGCGGGGCTGGAAAAGATCACCGTCGGCTCGCTTGAGATCGACGGCGTGGTGATGAACGACGTGCCCCCCTCTCAGCGCGGCATCGCCATGGTGTTTCAATCCTACGCTCTCTACCCGCACATGACCGTTTACGATAACATGGCGTTTGCGCTCAAGATCGCCAAGAAACCGAAAGCAGAGATCGACGCATCGGTGCGCAAGGCGGCCGACATGCTGCAACTTACAGAGTTTCTCGACCGTTTGCCGAAGGCGCTCTCGGGCGGTCAGCGTCAGCGCGTTGCCATCGGCCGCTCGATCGTGCGCGATCCGAAGGTCTATCTGTTCGACGAGCCGCTCTCGAACCTCGACGCGGCGCTGCGGGTGGCGACACGGATCCAGATTGCCGAGCTCAAGGAATCGATGCCGGAAAGCACGATGATCTACGTCACCCACGACCAGGTGGAAGCGATGACGCTGGCCGACAAGATCGTGGTGTTGGCCGACAAGGGGATCGCTCAGATGGGCAGCCCGCTCGATCTCTACGAGCGGCCGCAAAACGAGTTCGTGGCGCAGTTCATCGGCTCGCCGGCGATGAACCTCCTGCCCGGAGACATTACCGCGACGGGCGCGAGCACGACGATCAACCTGCAGCACGGCCACGAGGCGGTCGCCGAAGTTCAGACCGAGCCGGGCGAGAAGGGCTGGCATGTGAAGGTGGGTGTGCGGCCCGAGGATTTTCGCATCGCCGAGGAAGGCGAACACATCTTTTTCGAGGGCAAGGTGGATTACATCGAGGCGCTCGGCGAGGTGACGCTGCTTTACTTCCGCGAGACCGGCGCCGACAACCCAATCATTGCCAAGCTGCCAGGCATCCACCCCGATCTGCGCGGCCAGACGGTGAAGCTCACCGCCGACGCCGGCAAGGTGCAGGTGTTCCACGAGGGCAGGAGCCTGCGCACCCGCTGACAGGGCCTTGCCACCGCCACACCGCTTGAACCGGGGGCACGGGGGCGATACATCCTCGCGTGACACCGAAACAAGGCGGGGCACCCATGCGCGCGGAAACCGAAAAAGTGGTCGAGGCCATCAAGGCTTCGCTGGAGCTGCTCGAAAAGCGGATCGGCATGGAAACGGCCGGGCACCGCATTGAGGAGCTCAATGCCATGACCGAAGACCCCGATCTGTGGAACGATCCCGAGCGCGCGCAAAAGCTGATGCGCGACCGCCAGTCGCTGGTCGATGCCGTCGACGGCTACAAGGCGATGGCGCAGGAGCTTTCAGATAATATCGAGCTGATCGAAATGGGCGAGATCGAAGACGATGCCGAGGTGGTGGCCGAGGCGGAAGCTGCGCTCAAGGCGCTGAAAGACAAGGCCGCCGCCGCCGAGCTTGAGGCGCTGCTCGATGGCGAGGCGGACTCCAACGATGCCTTCCTTGAGGTGCATTCCGGCGCGGGCGGCACGGAAAGCTGCGATTGGGCCTCGATGCTGGCGCGGATGTATGTGCGCTGGGCCGAGGCACATGGCTATGAGGTCGAATTGCAATCGGAGACACCGGGCGAAGAGGCCGGGATCAAATCGGTCACCTACAAGATTTCCGGCCACAACGCCTATGGCTGGCTCAAATCCGAAAGCGGCGTGCATCGCCTCGTGCGAATATCGCCCTACGACTCGGCGGCGCGGCGGCACACCTCGTTTTCGTCGGTCTGGGTCTATCCGGTGGTCGATGACAACATCGAGATCGAGGTCCAGTCCAAGGATATCCGGATCGACACCTACCGCTCCTCCGGCGCCGGTGGCCAGCACGTCAACACCACCGACTCGGCGGTGCGGATCACCCACCTGCCCACCAACATCGTTGTTACCAGCTCTGAAAAAAGCCAACACCAGAACCGCGATATCGCCATGAAGGCGCTCAAATCGCGGCTCTACCAGTTGGAGCTCGATCGCCGCAGCGAGGCGATTACCGAGGCCCACGCCGCCAAGGGCGAAGCCGGCTGGGGCAACCAGATCCGCTCCTATGTGTTGCAGCCCTACCAGATGGTGAAAGACCTGCGCACCGGCTTTGAAACCTCCGACACGGCGGGCGTGCTCGACGGCGATCTCGACGGGCTGATGGGCGCGACGCTGGCGATGGGTATGTCGGGCAAGGGCCGCGACGCAGCAAACGGCGAAGGCTGAGCAAAGGTGCAGCGGCGGGCTTTGCTCAGCCGCACGTTGCCGGCGCACGCGATATCCGGGGCAGGGGGCCGATCCGGTTTGCGGCCTGTCAATATTCCCCTGCGCGAAATCGGCGGCACGGCAAAACGCTTGACAAACAGCAAGAAAAGGCCGCCCCGGGGGCGGCCTCAAGCATGTGGATCAGGAAAGGCTCATGCCTCTGGTTTGGGCTGAGGCTGCGGAATCGGTTTTTTCGCAGTGCCGTTCAGCGGGTCTTCCTGACGCTGCACGGAGCCCTCGAAATGCGCCCCGCTCTCGATCGCAATTGTCTTGTGAATGATATCACCCTCAACCCGGGCAGTGGCGGTCAGACGCACCTTCAGGCCACGCAAACGGCCAATGATCCGCCCATTGACCACCACGTCATCGGCGACCACTTCGCCCTTTACCGTCGCGCTCTCGCCGATGGTGACCATGTGGGCGCGGATGTCGCCCTCGACGGTGCCCTCGATGACGATATCACCGGTGGACTTCATGTTACCCTTCACCACCAGGTCTGCCGAGAGCACTGAGGCCGGCGGCTTGGCCTTCGGCGTCGTGCCGGGCACACCCATCGGCATCCCGGTGGAGGTTTTTGCTGCCTCGGGGGGTGCCGATTTCATCTCGCTGGAGTCGCTCGCGGCTTTTGGCCCGGGTTCATTGATTTTGCTTTTAGAAAACATTGCGTCCTGCCTTGATGTAGATCATCGGATCAATCGGTTTGCCGCCAACCCGCACTTCGTAGTGCAGATGCGGGCCTGTCGACCGGCCAGAATTTCCCATATCACCGATCCTCTCGCCAAGCGAGACCCTCTGGCCCTTTTCCACGCGAATTTTTGACAAATGCGGGTAGCGTGTCTCAATTCCGAAGGCGTGTTGAACCTTGATGATCCGACCGTAGCCCGAAAGCCACCCTGCATATGTGACAACTCCGTCGGCGGTGGCGTAGATCGGTGTGCCCGACGGGGCGGCCATGTCGACCCCGGCGTGAAGCCGGCCCCAGCGCTGGCCGAAGGGGGAGGTGTAGCGAAACGAGCTTTTCACCGGCATGCCAAACGGCAGCTTCTCGGCGGCGATACGGTAGAGGTTCATCCGGTCGAGTTCGCCAAGAATCGCGTTGGCGCGCAGCGTGTCGGCATCCGGCGCTTCACCTTTGCTCGACAGGATCAGCGGCATAAGTGGGCCGCCTTGGCCGGAATAGCCTCGGCGCACCGTGTCGAGAATCGAATCCGTCGACATCCCGGCGGCCTCGAACATCTTGTCGAGCGGTTCGAGCGACACCGTGACCGCTTCTTCGAGCTGGCGAAAAATCTGATCGTTGCGCTCATCGCGCAGGCGCTGCTCGAATACGAGATTCTCAGAAAAATCCTCGGCCTTGGCCGCATTCGTGAGCGCCGCATCGCGCTCGGCAGCGGTGCTTTCCAGCGCCGCAGTGAGGAACGCGACCGTGGCGCCACCGTCGAGCGTCAGGCCGGGGCGGGCGGGCGCGCCGTCGGCGCCCTCTGCCTCGGCCAGCATCGCCTCGACCGAACCTCGCGCTTCGTCGCGCTCGTTCATCGTCCGCCGCAGGGTGGCCTGAATGACGTTGATCCCGGTTTCCAGTTCCTTGCGGCTATCTTCGGAGCTCAGCAGTTCGGACTGCATCACCGAAATCTGATCCATCGCCAGCGCGAACCGGCTTTGTGCCGCGGCGGCCTCGGCGGCGCGGGCGTCGCGCTCGGCGGCGAGTGTCTGCAGGCGCTGCTCGTAGAGCTGCTGCTCGCGTTGG
>MNZL01000108.1:0-9886 GCA_001873585.1 Rhodobacterales bacterium CG2_30_65_12
GCCGCTTCGGCCCGCTCGGCGAGCGCGGTGAGGCTGGCAAGAATGGCTTCGCGGCCGGCCTGCGCGCCCTCGTCGCGTTCCGAGATCGGCAGCAGGATCAGCATCGCCCCGCGATCCGCCGCCATCAGCCGGGCGAGAATCGGCAGTTCGGCGCGGGCGCGTTCGAGGCGCGCCGCCATCTCCGCCCGTGGCAGGGGCGGGAAGGCAAACAGAGACTCGCCGTCGAGCCGGAGCGAAAGCGGCGAGATCGCGGCGCGGATGCCGGGGATGAACTGTGCATCGAGAATAAAGTCCGAAAGCGCGCCGGCCAGCATCGGATCGGCGATGTCGGGCGCTTCCACCAACGCGATCACGTCGTTGCCGTCGCCCTCGAAAGCGCGGCCGAGCGCCACGTAGTCCTCGAACGCGGCGATATCAGAGTTGAAGAACCGCACAAGCTCATCATCGAAGCGAAGCCGCGCCACGCCGGTGGCCGCAATCACGGCGATCACGCCAACCAGCAGCCACATCAGCCCCAGCCGGGTGCGCACGCCCTGTCGGATACGTGCCAGCCTTCTCTGCCCCATCACGCCTGATCAGCTCCCTGCCCGGTTTTCTGTGCTACGTCGCGTCCCTGCCCGCCGGATCAGCTTCAGTCTAGAAAGCGCCAGCTCTTGGCCCCGTCGAAATGGCGCAACCGGATATCGGCCACCTTGGCCGGATCGTCCGCCAGACGGAGGTTTGGCGCAACGTGATCGTCTAGGAAGCTCGGCCAATGGGTCGTTACCCCACAGGTGGCGCAAGTGTGAAAGGCAAGGCCAGGCTCGCCCCGACTGTAACCGATCGTCGCCCGCCGGCAAAGCGATGATCCGCCCTCCCGTCGCGGGTGCGCCCGCCTACCCCGGCCCCAGCCCGCCGAAAAGGGCCGGCTTCGCTTCTTTGGTCCAGAAATACCTCGCAGGGGGTCCGGGGGGCGCGAAGCCCCCCGGCGTTTGCGCTATCCGTCCACCCGGATACGCGCGTTGCTCGGGTCGTGGGGGCTGTCTTCCACCACGTCTGCGTCAAACAATGCGCCCTGCATGCGCACCTTGAGCCTGGTGCCTGGCTGGGCCAGATCGGGGCGCAGGTAGCCCATGCCGATCGACTTGCCAAACACCACCGAGTAGCCACCCGAGGTGAGGCGGCCCACCTTCTCACCGCCCGCATAGAGCGCCTCGCGGCCCCATGGATCGGCATCCGTCGGGCCGTCGATCAGCAGCGTCACACAGGCCGAGCGGATCCCCTTGGCCTGCATCGCCGCCTTGCCGAGAAACTCCTTGGAGAGATCGACAAACCGATCAAGCCCGGCCTCAAGCGGCGTGGCGTCGCGCCCCAGTTCGGTGCCGAAGGCGCGGTAGCTCTTTTCCTGCCTGAGCCAGTTCTGCGCCCGGGCGCCCACCGGCTTCAGCCCGTGCTTTTCGCCCGCCGCGAGCAAGAGATCCCACAGATAGCGGCCCATCTCGATCGGGTGGTGCAGCTCCCAACCCAGCTCGCCGGTGTAGGCCACGCGCACCGCCGTGAGCGGACACATGCCCAGCTCGATCTTCCTGGCCGAAAGCCAGGGGAAGCGCTTGTTGGAAAGCGCCGTTTCCGGCTCGGCGTCCTTGATCACCTCGGCCAGGATGGCGCGCGCGTTTGGCCCGGCGAGGGCGAATACGCCGATCCGGGTGGTCCAATCCTCCACCTCGATCCGGCCAAAGCGGTCTTCGTTATCCGCGACCGCCTTGAGCAGATAGTCGCGGTCATAGGCATGCAAGCCCCCGGCCGAGATCAGCACGAAGCGGTCTTCGGCCTCGCGGACGATGGTGTATTCGGTGCGGGTGGTGCCGGCGGGCGTGAGCGCGTAGGTGAGGGTGATCCGGCCCACGCGCGGCAGCTTGTTGGTGGTAAACCAGTCGAGAAACGCCGCAGCACCGGGGCCTTTGACCACATGCTTGGCAAAGGCGGTGGCGTCGATCAGGCCAGCGCCCTCGCGGATCGCGCGCGCCTCGGCTTCGACGTAGGGCCACCAGCCGCCGCGGCGGAAGCTGCGGGTATCGTGGTCGAACGTCTCCGGCGCATCGAGTGGCCCGTAGTAATTGGGCCGCTCCCAACCGTTGACTTGGCCAAACTGCGCGCCGAGCGCCTTCTGCCGGTCGTAGGCGGGGGCGGTGCGCAAGGGGCGGCAGGCCTCGCGCTCTTCGTCGGGGTAATGCAGCACAAAGACGTGCTCGTAGCATTCCTCGTTCTTGCGGCACGCGTATTCGGTGGTCATCCAGTCGCCGTAGCGCTTGGGGTCGAGGCTCGCCATGTCGATCTCGGCCTCGCCCTCGACCATCATCTGCGCGAGGTAATAGCCGGTGCCGCCGGCGGCGGTGATGCCAAAGGAAAAGCCCTCGGCCAGCCACATGTTGCGCAAGCCCGGGGCGGGGCCAACCAGCGGGTTGCCATCGGGCGTGTAGCAGATCGGGCCGTTGAAATCGTCCTTGAGGCCGACGTTTTCCGACGACGGGATGCGGTGGATCATGCTCATGTATTCCTCCTCGATCCGGTCAAGATCGAGCGGAAACAGATCGGCGCGGAAGCTGTCGGGCACGCCATAGGCAAACCGCACCGGCGCGCCGCGCTCATAGGGGCCGAGAATCCAGCCGCCGCGCTCCTCGCGCACATACCATTTTGCGTCGGCGTCACGCAGCACCGGGTGCTCGGCGTGGGCCTTGCGGTATTCGACCAGGGCCGGGTCGGGCTCGGTGACGATGAACTGGTGCTCAACCGGGATTGCGGGAATCTTGAGGCCCAGAAGCCCGGCGGTGCGTTGGGCATGGTTGCCGGTGGCCGTCACCACATGCTCGGCGTGAATCTCCACCTGCTCCTCGGTGGGCACCAGGTTGCCCCCCTTCTCGCCCATCTTCGTCGCGGTCACGATCCATTCGGAGCCGGTCCAGCGGTAGCCGTCGACCTGCCACTTGCGCTCGATCACCACGCCGCGCTGGCGCGCCCCTTTGGCCATCGCCATCGTTACGTCGGCCGGGTTGATGTAGCCATCCGTCGGGTGGAAAAGCGCGCCGATCAGATCGTCGGTGCGCACCAGTGGCCAGCGCTGTTTGATCTCGTCCGGGGTGAGAAATTCGTGCTCGATCCCGACCGTTTCGGCGGTGGTGGCGTAGAGTTGATATTCATCCATCCGCGCGCGCGTCTGCGCCATCCGCAGGTTGCCGACCACGGAAAAGCCGGCGTTAAGCCCGGTCTCTTCTTCCAGCGTCTTGTAGAATTTCACACTGTAGTCGTGGATGTGGGAGGTGGCGTAGCCCATGTTGAACAGCGGCAGCAGCCCCGCCGCGTGCCACGTTGAGCCCGAGGTGAGTTCGTCGCGCTCCAGCAACATCACATCCTGCCACCCCGCGCGGGCGAGATGGTAGGCGATTGACGCGCCGACGGCGCCACCGCCGACGACGAGGGCTTTGACATGGGTCTGCATCTGACGCCTCCTTGAGAGCTTGCGCCGCCATCCTGCCCGATGCGGCCACGCACGGAAAGAACCAGCCGACGCTTGGAGGCGCGAAAACGACTCGTTGCGAGAACCGGGTGCCCGCGATCTTGCCGCAGCAGGGGCCGCGCACGCGGTCAGCTTGCCACGATCTCGCGGCGCAGCCAGCGGTGCATCACATCGCCGCCCACGGCACGGGTTTGCACCAGGTCGAAACGCGGCGCCTCGGCGAGCCGGCTCAGCCCGAGTGCCGCGAGCGAAGGCCGGCCCTCCGCGCCAAGCACCAGCCCGGCGGTGAAGCCCACCAGTTCGTCCACCAGCCCCTCGGCCATGAGCGACGCCGCAAGCGCGCCGCCGCCCTCGCACAGCACCCGGGTGAGCCCCGCCTCGCCGAGCGCTGCAAGCGCGCGCGCCACGTCGATCTGGCCACGCAGCACCGGCGCCGCGATCAGCGTCGCCCCGACCCCGTGCCAGGCCGAAGCAAGCTCGGGCGCCACCCGGTCGCCATGGACAATCCAAAGCGGCCCCTCGCGCGCGGTGCGCGCAAGCGTGCCATCGAGCGGCAGATCGAGGTTGCGGCTCAGCACCACCCGCACCGGCTGGCGCGGCACACCGAGGCCGCGCACGGTGAGCGCCGGATTGTCGGCCCGCGCCGTGCCGCCGCCGATCATCACCGCATCGTGGCGCAGCCTGAGCGCGTGCACCGCGCGGCGCGCTGCAAGGCCGGTGATCCACTTGCTCTCGCCGGTGGCGGTGGCGATCCGCCCGTCGAAACTGCTTGCGAGCTTGAGCGTCACCATCGGCCGGCCGCGCTCGACCCGCGAGAGAAAACCGCTCTGATCGGCGCGCGCGGTCTCGGCCAGCACCCCTTCGACCACCTCGATCCCGCGTGCACGCAGCCGTGCCAGCCCCTGCCCGTTCACCCGCGGGTCGGGATCGGTGAGCGCCACCACCACGCGGGCCACGCCGGCGGCCACCAGCGCATCAGCGCAGGGCGGGGTTTTGCCGTGGTGGGAACAGGGCTCAAGGGTAACGAAAGCCGTGGCGCCGCGCGCCGCCTGCCCGGCCTGCGCCAGCGCTATCACCTCGGCATGCGGCCGCCCGCCGGGCTGGGTTGCCCCGCGCCCAACGATCCGGCCCGCTTTCACGATGACGCAGCCCACAGCCGGGTTTGGCCAAGTCTGACCGAGCCCGCGCCGGCCCAGCGCCAGCGCCAGCGCCATGAAGCGGGCGTCGCTCACGCCTCGTCGGGGGTGGCGTCGGGCCGGAGTTCGCTCACGAACCTGTCGAAGTCGTCCGCCGCCTGGAAGTTCTTGTAAACGCTGGCAAACCGCACATAGGCCACGGTGTCGATCCGGGCCAGGCTTTCCATCACGATCTCGCCGATGGTCTTTGACGGGATGTCGGTTTCGCCCAGGCTTTCGAGCCGGCGGACGATGCCCGAGATCATCTGGTCAACCCGCTCCGGCTCGACCGGCCGCTTCTGCAGCGCAATTCGAATCGAGCGCTCAAGCTTGTCGCGGTCAAAATCCTCGCGCCGTCCGGAGGTCTTGATGACCACCAGATCGCGCAGTTGCACCCGCTCGTAGGTGGTGAAGCGCCCGCCGCAGGCCGGGCAGAACCGCCGCCGCCGGATGGCAACGTAGTCTTCCGCGGGCCGCGAATCCTTCACCTGTGTGTCGATGTTTCCGCAAAACGGGCAGCGCATGCCTGTCCCCTTCTTCTTGCCTGTTTACCCCAGATTGTAGGTCTGTGCCCACTTATCCACAGGCACTATAGGGGCTCGCCCCGGTTTTGGGTAGAGCATAATGCAGCCCACAAGATGCTGTTTTGCGGGCGGTGGACCGGCGGATTATGGCCGGAGCAAACCATGCCGCTTCGGACGACTCGGCGGCCGTGAGATCATGGGCCACACGCAAACCATGGGAGGGTATCATGAGTGTAGCCCGTGTCACCGAAATCTCCGCCACCTCGACCAAGAGCTTTGAGGACGCCATAAATCTCGGCGTGGCGCGCGCCTCCGAGACCTTGCGCAACGTCCGCTCGGCCTGGGTCAAGGAGCAGCAGGCCCATGTCGAAGACGGCCGCATTGTCTCCTACCAGGTCAACCTGATGGTGACCTTCGTGCTCGACGACTGAGCTGGGATCAGCGCAGCAGCGCCGCCACCTCACGCTGGTGCGGCTGGCTGCGGTGTTCGAAAAGGTAAATTCCTTGCCAGATTCCAAGGGTCATCTGCCCTCGGATTGTTGGAATAGTGATAGAGACAGGAAGCAGCGCCGCCTTGATATGAGCCGGCATGTCGTCTGGGCCCTCGTCGGTGTGGGTGAGATACGCCATCGACGGATCATTGCCAGGCGGCACCAGCCGATGAAAGAAGGCGCGCAGATCGGTGCGCACCTGCGGATCGGCGTTTTCCTGGATCACCAGCGAAGCGGAGGTATGGCGCACGAAGAGCGTGAGCGCAGCCGCGTCGATCTCTGCCCCGGCAACCCAGGCCGCCACCTGTCCGGTGATCTCGTAGAGCCCCTGCCCCCGGGTTTCGATCTGGAAGGTGGTGTGCATGGGGCACCCCCGGAGAGGCGGCCACACGCCGCCAAAGCGCGCGGCCGTCCTGGGTCAGGCCTCAGTCGGCGCAACCTCGGCGGCAACCACCTTGTAGCCGCCCTTTTCGAGCCGCTTCAATGCTCTGCGCGCCTTGCGCAACTCGGGACGGCTCACTGCCGCCCAGGCTTCTTTACGCTCTTGCTTGGTTCCGGCCGGGTTTGCCGCCGCCCAATCCTGCCGCCAGGAATGGAAGGCGAGGATCTTCGCCGCGCGCCGGTTTGTTTTCTGCTCGGGCGTCGCCATCTTTTTTTCGGTTTCAGCCATTTTTTTGGTCCTTGGACTGTGAAACACCGCCTCTGGTGTAGCCGGGCTATCTTACCCGTCCCAGGCTAATATACACGAGCGCAATTCCGTGGATAAGTCAAAAAATTCGGGTGAGTCAGCCTTGCAACACGGCAATCGCAAATCCCAGCCCGTAGCCAACCAAGGCCACGGCCGTGATCACCGGCAAACCCTGCAAGTAGGCCCGCCACGACCAAGCCTGCCCCGCACCCGCCGCGCCGCGACGAGGGCGAAACACCCAAGCCGCGCCGCCGGCCAGCACAAAGGGCGGAATCACCAGCGGCGACGCCCGCATGTATCCCAGAACCGCGAGCGCGATGAAGGCGAGGCCGCCGAGCACCGGGCTACTGGTCGAGGAACGAGCGCAGCTTGCGCGAGCGCGAGGGGTGCTTGAGTTTGCGCAGCGCCTTCGCCTCGATCTGCCGAATCCGTTCGCGGGTGACGGAAAACTGCTGGCCCACCTCTTCAAGCGTGTGGTCGGTGTTCATGCCGATGCCGAAGCGCATCCGCAGCACCCGCTCTTCGCGCGGGGTGAGGCTCGCCAGAACCCGCGTCGTGGTCTCTTTCAGGTTCTCCTGAATCGCGCTTTCCAGCGGCAAAACCGCGTTCTTGTCTTCGATGAAATCGCCAAGCTGGCTATCTTCCTCGTCGCCGATCGGGGTTTCGAGGCTGATCGGCTCCTTGGCGATCTTCATCACCTTGCGCACCTTTTCGAGCGGCATCTGCAGCTTTTCGGCCAGTTCCTCGGGCGTCGGCTCACGGCCGATCTCGTGCAGCATCTGGCGGCCTGTGCGCACCAGCTTGTTGATCGTCTCGATCATGTGCACCGGGATGCGAATGGTGCGCGCCTGATCGGCAATGCTGCGGGTGATTGCCTGACGGATCCACCACGTTGCGTAGGTCGAAAACTTGTAGCCACGGCGATACTCGAACTTGTCCACCGCCTTCATCAGGCCGATGTTGCCTTCCTGAATAAGATCAAGGAATTGCAGGCCGCGATTGGTGTATTTCTTGGCGATCGAGATCACCAGCCGCAGGTTGGCCTCGACCATCTCCTTCTTGGCCGAACGCGCCTCTTTTTCGCCCTTCTGCACCTGTTGCACGATGCGGCGAAACTCGGGGATGTCGACGCCAACGTAGGTGCCCACCTGCGCCATTTCGGCACGCAGCTCCTGGATCTTGTCCGACGACCGCTCGACCAGTGCCTGCCAGCCCCGGCCAGACTTTTCGGCCATCCGCTCAAGCCAGATCGGCTCGAGTTCGTAGCCGCGATAGGCCTCGATGAACTCGCGCCGGTTGATCCGGGCCTGGTCGGCGAGCTTCACCATCGCCGAGTCGATCGACATGATGCGCTTGTTGATGCCATAAAGCTGGTCGACCAGCGCCTCGATCCGGTTGTTGTGCAGGTGCAGCTCATTGACCAGCAGCACCACTGCGGAGCGCAGCTTCTGGTAGGTCTTTTCTTCCTTGGCGGAAAACCTCCCATCTTCATTGAGCGTGGCGCTCATGCGCTGATCCTGCATGTCGGACAGCTTTTCGTAATCGCGCGCGATCAGCGCCAGCGTTTCGAGCACGCGCGGCTTCAGCGCCGCCTCCATCGCGGCGAGCGACATGTTGGCCTGCTCGTCTTCCTCGTCGTCGTCATCCTCTTTGGCAATCGGATTACCGTCGGCGTCGAGCTCAGGCTCGGCGTCTTTTTTCGCAGTTTGCCCCGAGCCCTCGGCTCCAGCAACGCCCGGCCCCACTGCAACCTCGTCATCCTCTCCCATCTGGTGGCCGAAAGTGGCATCGAGGTCGATCACATCGCGCAGCAGAATCTCTTCATTGAGAAGTTCGTCGCGCCAGATGGTGATGGCCTGAAACGTGAGCGGGCTCTCGCACAGCCCGGCGATCATCGTGTTGCGGCCCGCCTCGATCCGCTTGGCGATGGCGATCTCGCCCTCACGGCTGAGAAGCTCGACCGAGCCCATCTCGCGCAGATACATCCGCACCGGGTCGTCGGTGCGGTCAAGCTTCTCGGCCTCACCGGTGGACACGGCCAATTCGCGCGAGCCCGCCCCGGTGGTGGCCAGCTCGGTCGAGCCCTTGTTCTCGTCACCCTCCTCGGCCTCTTCGTCTTCGATGATGTTGATGCCCATTTCCGAAAGCATCGACATCACGTCTTCGATCTGCTCCGACGATACCTGTTCGGGCGGCAGCACGTTGTTGAGCTGGTCGTAGGTGATGTAGCCTTTCTCGCGGGCCTCGGCGATCATCTTCTTGATCGCGCTCTGGTCCATATCGGAGGAGACCGGCTGGTCGTCTTCGCGGGTGTCCTTGGTGTCGTCGTTGTCCTTGGCGGCCATGCGGCTCTCCCTCGCTCGATTGGACCCGGGCGCAGTGATTCGGGCAGTTGCCCAAGCGAATCACTGATTCGCCGTCCCATATGGGGCCGATCCATACGCATTTGAAGGCCAAAAGGCGAGATCAGCGCGGCTTTCGCCCGCCCCTGGCATAGTCGATATCCCGAAGCAGCGCTTCGAGCTGGTCTTTTTCCTCCCGGGCGATCAACGCACCGTTATCGGCGCGCTCGTAGGTTTTCTTGTCGCCCCCCGTGCCGCCCCGGCTTGCAGCCTCGCGGGCGCGGGCGGCCTCGCCGAGCCGCCAGGTGAGCCCCTCGTCGGACACGCCCTCGATTTCGCCCATCGCCTCTTCGAGCTCGCGCCGCGCACCCCGGCCGGCTTCGAGCTTGGCCAGTTCCTCGGTCAGGCAGAGCGCGGCCAGTTCGCTGTCGTCGGGCCGGCGCACGGCGGCAGAAATGGCAACGTGGCTGAGGCGAAAAAGCTTGTCGACAAGGTGCGGCCCGGCCTCGGCGGCGATCCGGGCGCGCAGCTCGGCGCCGTGTTCGTGGGCATGGGTGAGCAGCAGGCGCTGCAGCATGCGGTGATCCTCGGTCAGCATTTCGAGCCGTTCGAGCTGGTTTTCGAAGCGCTCGACAAGACTGGGATGGGTAATGAAGGTGGCAAGGATCACCGCCTCGCGCAGCGCCTCCTCGACCTCGCCGGAGGCCGCCGCGAGCAACGACGAGCGGGTTTCGGCCAGCGCCGGCGCCGGCCCCTTGCGCCACGGCGCGCGCGCGCCACCGCGCCCCGGCTGCGGCCGCGGATCAAACAGCGCCCGGCGCAAGCGATTGATTTCCTGCCCGTAATGCGACCGAAGCGAGGGATCCTTGATCCGCTTGATAATCTCGCGCAAGTCCCGCTCAAGCGCCGCCTTGCGCTCGGGGCTGTCAAACACCTTGCCCTCGGTCTCGCGCTGCCACAACAGCCCCACCATCGGCAGCGCCGCGTTGATCAGCTTTTGCATCGCGCCGGCACCCTGTTGCTTGATCAACTCGTCCGGGTCGAGCCTCTCGGGCAGGATCGCAAAGCGCAAGCTCTGCCCCGCCTCGATCAGCGGCAGCGCGAGGTCGATCACCCGCATCGCCGCCCTCAAACCGGCGCTATCGCCGTCAAGCGCAATGATCGGCTCGGGGT
>MNZL01000108.1:9895-13680 GCA_001873585.1 Rhodobacterales bacterium CG2_30_65_12
CCACATCAGCCGCAACTGGTCTTCGGTGATCGCGGTGCCGAGCGGGGCGACGGTGGCCTTGAACCCGGCCTCGCAGAGCGCGATCACGTCCATGTAGCCCTCGGCAACGATCAACGGAGCCTTGCCCGCAGCCTCGCGCGCCTGGGCGAAATTGAACAGCGAGCGGCCCTTGTCGAACACCTCGGTTTCTGGGCTGTTGAGATATTTGGCGTTGTCGTTCGGGTCCATCGCCCGCCCGCCAAAAGCGATCGCACGCCGGCGGGCGTCGCGGATGGGGAACATGATGCGATTGCGGAACACGTCATAGGGCGCTTTGCCCTTGGTCGACGCCTTGGCGAGCCCGGCGGCGAGTATGAGCTCTTCGGGCACAGACTTGCCGCGCAGATGATCCCAGAGCCCCTGCCAGCCGTCGGGGGCAAAGCCGATCTCCCAGCGGTCCTGCGCCGCAGGTTTCAGCCCGCGCCGGTCGAGATACTCCCGCGCCGCCGCCCCCTGCGCGGTCTTCAGTTGCAGCCGGTAATACTGCACCGCCTGCTCCAGCACCTGCGCGAGTTCGGTGCGCCGGTCGGCCCTTTCCTGCGCATGCGGATCGCGGGCCGGCATCGGCATCCCGGCCTCGCGGGCAAGGATTTCGATCGCCTCCATGAAGCTCACGTTTTCGGTTTCGCGCACGAAGGAGATCGCGTCGCCCTTCGCGTGACAGCCGAAGCAGTAGTAATAGCCCTTCTTGTCGTCGACGTGAAAGCTCGCGGTCTTTTCCTGGTGAAACGGGCACGGCGCCCACATGTCGCCCTTGGCCTGATTCGACTTGCGCATATCCCAGCCAACCTTGCGGCCCACCACCTGCGCGAGGCTCAGGCGGTTGCGAAGCTCATCTAGGAATCCGGGCGGCAGTGACATGTGCAGAATATGGGCGGGCGGAGCGGCACTGTCCAGCGGGCGGCGGGTCCGGTTTCTTGCAAAAAGCCGGGGCGACGTCTCTCAAAGACTTCGCCGCCCGCATTGCGCGCCCTGCCCCCTTTCGCTATCTCGGCCGGGTAACGCAAACCGCGGGAGGCCCCCATGTCTGACAAACCCCTCCGCCTCGGCATCGCCGGCCTCGGCACCGTCGGCGTAGGCGTGGTAAAGATTGTGCGCAAACACGCCGCCCTGCTGGAGGCGCGCGCCGGGCGCAGGATCGAAATCGCCGCCGTCTCGGCGCGGAGCCGCGACAAGGATCGCGGTGTGGATCTCGTGCATTACGATTGGGAAGACGATCCCGTCGCCATGGCCCGACGCGAAGATATCGACGTTCTGGTGGAGCTCATAGGCGGGTCCGACGGGCCGGCCAAGGCCGCCGTCGAGGCCGCGATCAAGGCCGGCAAGCACGTTGTGACAGCCAACAAGGCGCTCCTGGCCCACCACGGGCAGGCGCTGGCGATGGCTGCCGAGGCGGCGGGCGTGAGCTTGCGCTTCGAGGCCGCCGTGGCCGGCGGCATCCCGGTGATCAAGGCGCTCACCGAAGGGCTCGCCGGCAACGAGATCACCCGGGTGATGGGGGTGATGAACGGCACCTGCAACTACATCCTGACGCAAATGGAAGCCACTCACCAAGGCTACAATGCCCTGTTTGAAGAGGCCCACAAGCTTGGCTATCTTGAGGCCGACCCGCAGCTCGACGTGGGCGGGATCGACGCCGGCCACAAGCTTTCGTTGCTCGCGTCCATCGCCTTTGGCGCCCAGGTGAATTTCGATGCTGTCGAGCTTGAGGGGATCGAGCAGATCGAATTGCAGGATATCGAAGAAGCCGCCGAAATGGGCTACAGGATCAAGCTGCTCGGCGTGGCGCAGATGACCGGGCGCGGGCTTGAACAGCGCATGAGCCCCTGCCTGGTGCCCGCCGCCAGCCCACTCGGCCAGCTCGAAGGCGGCACCAACATGGTGGTGATCGAGGGCGATGCGATCGGCCAGGTGGTGTTGCGCGGCCCCGGCGCCGGCGAAGGCCCGACCGCCAGCGCGGTGATGAGCGATGTGATCGACATCGCCCGTGGCTTTCGGGTGTCGACCTTCGGCGCGCCGGCGGCGCAGCTGGTGGCGGCCAAGCCGGCGATGGCGGTGGTGCCTGCGCCGTATTACATCCGCATGGAGCTTGACGACAAACCGGGGGCGATGGCCAAGGTGGCCGCCGTGCTTGGCGAGGCCGGGATTTCGATCGACCGGATGCGCCAGCACGGCCACCATTCGCCCACCGCGCCGGTGATTTTCGTCACCCACAAATGCGCGCGCACCCAGGTGGACGAGGCGCTGGAGGGGATCGCGGCGACGTCGGTGGTGAAGGGCAAACCGGTGGCGATCCGGATCGAGGAAGGGTGATGCTGTCCCACGCCCCCCTTGGCGTGGACGATCTCGACCGGGCGACAAGGCGTTCCGGATGGTCATGGAGCCGCTGGGCCGGAGAAAATTCCCCAGCCCAGCCCACGCGGGGGCTCTGCCCCCGCACCCCCGGGATATTTTTGGCAAGATGAAGGCCATGCCCTCCGCCATGTTTGGCGCTAACATGCCAAGTGTTTGATATGGTAGCGCAAACTGTTGTCTGACTGCCTTTTCTCGTTCGCGTTCGGCTGCTATCGAGGCCATGACCAACCCCCGTCAAAGGATTTGCCATGAACGCCTCGCCCGTCGTTTTCGCCGACCGCATGCTCTCGCTCGGCCTCGCCCGCGTCTCCGAAGCCGCTGCGATGGCCTCCTACAAGCTGGTGGGGCGTGGCGATGAAAAGGCCGCCGACCAGGCCGCCGTAAACGCCATGCGCGACCAGCTCAACCTGCTCGATATCAAGGGCACCGTGGTGATCGGCGAGGGTGAGCGCGACGAGGCGCCGATGCTTTTCATCGGCGAGGAGGTGGGCACCGGCCATGGTCCGGAGGTCGATATCGCCCTTGACCCGCTCGAAGGCACCACCCTCACCGCCAAGGACATGCCCAACGCGCTCACCGTCATTGCGCTGGCACCGCGCGGCACGCTGCTGCACGCGCCCGACGTCTACATGGACAAACTCGCCATCGGCCCGGGCTTTGCGCGCGACGTGGTGAGCCTTGAGATGAGTCCGTCCGAGCGGATCGCCGCGCTGGCCGGGGCGCGCGGCTGCAAGACCGACGATATCACCGTGTGCGTTCTGGAACGGCCCCGCCACGAGGAAATGATTGCCGAGATCCGGTCCACCGGCGCCGCCATCCGGCTGATCACCGACGGCGACGTGGCCGGCATCATCCATACCGCCGAGGCGCTGCGCACCGGGATCGACATGTATATGGGCGCGGGCGGCGCGCCCGAGGGCGTGCTCGCCGCCGCCGCGCTCAAGTGCATGGGCGGGCAGATGTGGGGGCGGCTCCTGTTTCGCAACGACGACGAGCGCGGCCGCGCTGCCAAGGCCGGGATCACCGATTTCGACCGGGTCTATGCGCGCGACGATCTGGTGACGGCCGACGTGATCTTTGCCGCCACCGGCGTGACCGACGGCTCGATCCTCGCCGGGCTCAAGCGCGAACCGGGGTGGATCGAGACCGAGACGCTTTTGATGCGCTCGAAATCGGGCTCGGTGCGGCGGATCACCTACCGCAACCCGACAAGCCGCGTCGGGCTGTGAGGCTGCCATGACCGCGCGCGCGCTCCTGCTGATCGACATCCAGCTGGCGTTTGACGACGCCTATTGGGGCGCGCGCAACAACCCCCAGGCGGAGGAGAACGCCGGCCGCCTGCTCGCGCACTGGCGGGCGGCGGGCGCGCCGGTGGTTCACGTTCGTCACCT
>MNZL01000108.1:13691-14742 GCA_001873585.1 Rhodobacterales bacterium CG2_30_65_12
GAACCCGGGATTCGGCCGGGTGGATTTTCACCCTGCGGTGACGCCGCAGGACGGCGAACCGGTCTATGAAAAGCAGGTCAATTCCGCCTTCATCGGCACCAGTCTGGAGGCAGACCTTCGCGCCGCCGGGATCGAGGCGCTGGTGATCTGCGGCCTGACCACGCCGCATTGCGTTTCCACCACCACCCGGATGGCGGCCAACCTCGGGTTTTCCGTCGAGCTGGCGCACGATGCCTGCGCCGCCTTTACCCGGAACGTCGATACCACCTGGCGCGAGGGCGGCAAGGTCGAGCCGAAATTCATCCATCAGGCCGCGCTGGATCAGCTCCACGGCGAGTTTGCCCGCGTGGTTTCGACGCTGGACCTGCTCTGCACCACGCCCTAAGACCGGGGCATGACCGCCTTTCTCGATGTCGAAGCCAGCCTCACCGGGCGGCGTTGGACCGGCCCCACGGTTGAGCGCGCGCGCGCGGCGGAAGCGCTTGCACAAGCCACCGGCCTGCCTGCCGCCGTGGCTATGGTGCTCGCGCGTCAGGGCGTGGCGCCGGCGGAGGCGGAGGCGTTCCTCGCCCCGACCTTGCGCGACACCCTCCCCGACCCGCGCGGGCTGCGCGACATGGAGAAAGCCGCCGCCCGGCTTCTGGCGGCGCTCGACCGGCGCGAGCGCATCGCCGTTTTCGCCGATTATGACGTTGACGGTGGCGCCTCCGCCGCGCTGCTGATCGACTGGCTGCGGCACTTCCACGTCACGCCCACGCTCTACATCCCCGACCGCATCGACGAAGGCTATGGCCCCAACGCGCCGGCGATGGCACGGCTCGCTGAAACCCATCCGCTGATCGTGGTGGTCGATGCCGGCACGCTGGCCCATGAGCCGATCGCCGCCGCTGTGGCGAAGGGGGCTGACGTGCTGGTGCTCGATCATCACCTCGGCAGCGAGACCCTGCCCCCCGCGCTGGCCGTGGTGAACCCCAACCGGCAGGACGAAAACCCCGAAGGGCCGGGTTATCTCTGCGCCGCCGGGGTGGTCTTTCTGATGCTGGTCGAGGCC
>MNZL01000023.1 GCA_001873585.1 Rhodobacterales bacterium CG2_30_65_12
AAGGAGGCCGCGATCGACGGCTTCATCGCCGGGCGGATCGGTTTTTTGCGGATGTCGAACGTGGTCGAGGAGGTGCTCACGAAAATGTCGCGCGACGCCGGCCTCATTCATGCCGAGATTACCCTTGATAACGTGCGCGCGGCCGACCAGATGGCACGGGCGAGCGCGAAAGATATCATCGAGACCGGGGCCTGAGCCCGGCGAAGGAGGCAGTTTTGGATTTGGCGAGCCTGATCCCATCGTTTGGAAACCTGGCGCTGACCATCCTCGCCTTCCTGCTGGCGTTGATTCCGATCGTCTTCGTACACGAGTTTGGCCACTACATCGTCGGTCGCTGGTCGGGGATCAGGGCGGACGTGTTTTCCATCGGCGCCGGGCCGGTGCTGGTGAGCCGGCACGACAAGCGCGGCACCCGCTGGCAGATTGCCGCCTTTCCGGTGGGTGGCTACGTCAAGTTTCACGGCGATGCCAATGCCGCCTCCGGCTCGGCCGACGAAGGTGCGATGGCCGAGATGAGCGCCGCCGAGCGCCGCCAGACCCTGCACGGCGCGCCGCTCTGGGCCCGCGCCGCCACCGTCGCCGCCGGGCCGATCACCAATTTCATCTTTTCCGCGATCATCTTTTCCGCCATTGCGCTCTATGCCGGGGTGGCCAGCGAGCCGCTGACGGTGGCCGCGCTGAAGCCGGTTGCGGGCGTGGCGGGAACCCTTGCGCCCGGCGATGAGATCCTCAAGATCAACGGCAAACCGCTGGCAACGCTCGATGATTTCGGAGCCTTGATCGACGCGCTGCCGAACGAAAGCCCGCTTGACTGGACCGTGCGCCGCGATGGCGCCGAGATTACCGTGGCGGCACCGCACCCGTCGCTGGCGATGATCTCCGGCGTGATGCCGCAATCAGCGGCCGCCGACGCCGGGCTCGCGCAAGACGACCTGATCGAAACCGTCGATGGCGCGCCGATTTCCACCTTTGCCGATCTGCAGCGGCTCGTCGAAGCCGGGGCCGGAGCCCCGCTCAGCCTCGGGATCAACCGCGCGGGCGAGGCGCTCACCGTTACCCTCACGCCGCAGTCGAAAGACCTGCCGCTGCCGGACGGCGGCTACGAGACGCGCTTTCTGATCGGCATCCAGGGCGGGCTGTTTTTCGCGCCGACAACCGAGAATCCGGGGCTCTGGGCTTCGGCCAGGGGGGGCGTTGCGACGGTGCGCTATATCGTCGAGGCCTCGCTCTCGGGCATCTGGCACATGGCCACCGGCGCGATCTCAAGCTGCAACCTGCGCGGCATGATCACCATCGCCGAAACCTCCGGCGATGCGGCGGCGCAGGGCTCGCAAAGCTTCCTGTGGTTCGTCGCGGTGCTGTCGACGGCGGTGGGGCTGCTCAACCTGTTTCCGATCCCGGTGCTCGACGGCGGGCATCTGATGTTTCACGCCTGGGAAGCGCTCACTGGTCGCGCCCCGTCCGACAAGGCGCTGAACCTGTTGACCATGATCGGCCTGGCCCTTGTGCTCGGGATCATGGTGCTTGGGCTTGCCAACGATATCTTCTGCCCCTGACCGGTGGGGCGGGCCACAAAAATGCCACATTTCCGGGCCCATCCAGCCATAATCGTCGCCTAGATTCGGAGCTGTCTTCTCACGATCAACCGGGGCGGGACGGATGCAACAGATACAACACGGCTATCGCGGCCTTTCGCTCTTGATGAACCTCAACTGGGATCGCCTGCTCTACGCCGGCACGCTCGCCTTTGCGCTTTGCGCCGGGGCTTATGTCGGCTCGCTCCTGAACTGAGCGCGCCGGTCGCTGGCGTTCCTGCGTCGGGCCGATCCGCGGATTGCGAAAGACTATGGGCGTTGGGCCACAGCCCGGCGCCCTTTGCGCATCACGCTTTGACTCCCGCGCCCATTCCCGGTATCGACACAAGGGTCTGGGGTCTCTGTGCGGATGATAACAAAATGACGTATTACGAGCGGCGCATCGCAGTCAGGAACCGGCTGCTGAACACCTCCTTGCTGAAACCTGCGGCACTCGCGGTTTTCCTCGGGGTTTCAGGCACTTCGGGGCTGGTGCCCAGTGTGGCGGCGGCACAGAGCTATTCTTTCAATTCGGTGCAGATCGAAGGTTTGGCCACGATCGAGGCCGATACGGTGCTGGCCTACCTCGGATTCGGCCGTGGCGAAACGATCACCGCCGCCGAACTTAACGACGCCTACAAGCGGCTGGTCGGCTCGGGGCTGTTCGACAAGGTGTCGATCGACCCGCGCGGATCCACCCTCGTGGTGAAGGTTACTGAATTTCCGCTGATCAACCGGATCAACGTCGAGGGCAACAAACGCCTCAAGGACGACGCTCTGCTCGTTTTGCTGCAATCCAAGCCGCGCTACGTCTATAACCCGGCCACCGCCGAGCAGGATGCCGAGGCGATCGCCAAGGCCTATGCCGACAAGGGCCGCCTCGCGGCCCAGGTGGAGCCGGTGATCATCCGCCGGCCCGGCAACCGGGTCGATCTCGTGTTTGAGGTGGTCGAAGGCAAGAACAGCGAAATCGAGCGCATCACCTTTACTGGCAACCGCGCCTTTTCCGATGCCCGGCTTCGCCGCGTGGTCAGCTCGAAACAGGCCGGTATCCTGCGCTTTCTGATCAGCGCCGATACCTTCGATCCTGGCCGGGTCGAGTTTGACAAGCAACTGCTGAAGGACTTTTACGCTTCGCGCGGTTATGTCGATTTCGATGCGGTGGCGGTCACCTCCGACGTGGCGGCGCAGGAAGATGCGTTTTTCGTCACCTACGAAATCCGTGAGGGCCAGCAGTTTTCCTTCGGCGAGGTTTCAACCGTGTCCGAGGTCGAGGGCGTGGACACCGCCGCTCTCGATTCGCTCGCGCGCATCCGTGCCGGCACCACCTACAACCCGACCGTGGTTGACCGTGCGACTGCGCGGATGGAAAAACGGCTCCAGCAGGATGGCTATGGCTTCGTCCGGGTGGACCCGCGGGTAACGCGCAACGCGCGCGACGGCACGCTCGACATCGAATTCGCGGTGGTGCGCGGCCCCCGGATCGTGGTCGAACGGATCGATATCGAGGGCAACAACACCACGCTCGACCGGGTGGTGCGCAGCCGCTTCACCACCGTTGAGGGCGACCCGTTCAACCCGCGCGAGATCCGTGCCGCCGCCGAGCGCATCCGCGCACTGGGGTATTTCGCCAATGTCGACGTGCAGGCGCGCGAGGGCTCTAACCCCGATAGCGTGGTGGTCGACGTCAACGTGGAAGAGCAGGGAACCGGTGCCTTCACCTTCGGCGGCACCTATGCTCTGGGGGCGGGTGTGGGCTTGATGCTGGGCTTCACCGAGACCAACTTCCTCGGTCGGGGCCAGTATCTCGACATCCAGTTCACCGGCGGGCTCGACAACCGCAATTACTCGCTCACCTTCGCCGAGCCAAATCTGTTTGGGCGCGATCTGCGGCTGGGCTTCAAGGCTTTCTATAACGAGACCACCTGGCAGGATGCTCTGTTTGATACCCGCCAGTCGGGCATCGAGCCGTCGCTCGATTTCCCGATATCGGAAACCGGCCGTTTCAGGGTATCCGCCGGGTTCGACGCGGCGACGATCGAGAACTATGCCGGCACTTCGGCGACGATGATCGCCGAGGCAGCGCGCAGCTGGCAATATGGTGGCAGCGCCGGCCTCGGCTACAGCTATGACAGCCGCCGCACCGGGCTTGAGAGCGATACCTTCTTCCTCGGTCAGGCCTCCGCCGGCGTGGGCGGGATTGGTGCCGACAACCAGTATGTCGAGGCCAAGGCGCTGGCCAACATGACCACCACAATGCTGAACGATATCACCCTGTCGGCCACGGTCGAGGGCGGCGCGGTGCGCACCATCGCGGGCCCCGGCACACGGATCACCGACCGCTTCCTGATGTCATCCGACCAGCTCCTCGGCTTTGCCCCCTATGGCATTGGCCCGCGCGATCTGGCGACGCCGGAGCAGGATGCGCTCGGCGGCAACTTTTTCGGCTCGGCCCGGCTTGAAGCGAAATTTCCGATCGGCCTGCCGGAAGAATACGGGATCAAAGGCGGCGTGTTCGTGCACGCGGGCTCGGTCTGGGGCCTCGACGCCTCGCCGGGGGTGGACGATTCCTTGCTCCTGCGGGCCTCGGCCGGCGCGGCGCTCTACTGGGACACGCCGATTGGCCCGCTGCGCTTTTCCTATGCCTACCCGTTCCTGAAAGAGGCCTACGACGTCGAGCAGCGCTTCGGGATCAGCATCTCGTCCGGCTTCTGAGCGGGGCGCCGAGATGGGCGCCTGGCGCGGATTTCTGCCGGCTGTGAGCCTGGCATTGGCCTTGGCGGGGGGCGCTGTGCTGCCAAGCGCGGCACCGGCGCAAACGCTTGGGCGCGTGGTCTCGCCGATTCTCACCGTTGACCGTGACCGGCTGTTTGCCGATTCGCTCTATGGTCAGCGCATCAATCGCGAGCTTGAGGCCTCGTCGGCGGCGATGGCGACGGAAACCCGAAAGATCGAGACGGCGCTGGAAGCCGAGGAGCTTGACCTTACCGAACGGCGCGCAACGCTCACGCCGGAGGCATTCCGGGCGCTGGCCGACGCGTTCGACGAAAAGGTGCAGGCGCTGCGCCAGCAACGCGACACCGCCGAAACCAATCTGCGCCAGCAGATCGAGCAAGCCCAGCTTGCCTATTTCGACCAGATCGGCCCGTTGCTCGGCGCTTTGGTCCGTGAACGCGGCGCGGTCATGATCCTTGACCGCCGGGCGATCCTGCTCACGGCTGCGGATGTCGATATCACCGACGAAGCGATTGCCCGGATCGACGCGGTGCTCGGCGACGGCGCCGAGGTGCAGGATGGGGCGATCGCGCCGGCGCCGGATGACACGCCCGCACCGGTCGATACGATCCCGGCGCCCGTCCCGGCCCCTGACGCCACCGCCGGCAACTAGCCCTTTTCCGGCGCCGTGCCAACAGCGGCGCGCGCCACCACCTCGCAACAGGAGTGCGCCATGACCGCGATCCCCACCACCGCCGATATCGAGCTGATCAAACGCTGCATCCCGCACCGCTACCCCTTCCTCTTTGTCGACCGGGTGGAAGACATCGTGGCGAACCAGAGCGCGGTGGGGATCAAGATGGTTACGGTGAACGAGCCGCATTTTCAGGGCCATTTTCCCGCCGCGCCAATCATGCCCGGGGTAACCATCGTCGAGGCGATGGCGCAGACTAGCGCGGTGATGGTTGCCCTCTCGCTCGACCTCGTGGGCAAGAACGCGCTGGTCTATTTCATGGGGATCGACGGCGTGAAGTTCCGCCGCAAGGTGGTTCCGGGCGACGTGCTCCGGATGCAGATCACCACCCTGCGCGGGGGCCCAGGCTCGAAGGTTTGGAAATTTTCCGGCAAGGCGACGGTCGATGACCAGGTGGCCTGCACGGCGGAGTTTTCGGCGATGATCGACCTTTCGGGCGCGGCGTAAACAGCCGCCGCCGCTGCGAAGCGTCACGCCGGGGGTTTCACACCCCCGGACCCCCGTGAGGTATTTCCAGACCAAAGAAACCGGGCAGGGGCTCAGCTGCGGGGACCTGCGTGGATCCAGCCGCCGCCAAACACCCGGCTGCCTTCGGAGGCGTAGAACACGCAAGCCTGGCCGGGGCTCACGCCTTCTTCCGCGGTGAGCAGCTCCACCTCCGCTTGCGTTTGCGAGATCGGACGGACGATCGCCGCGCGCGGTGGGCGGGTGGAGCGAACCTTGACCGAAAGCTGCCATTCGGACCGCGCGGTGAAGGGCTCATCGCCCAGCCAGTTGATTTCGCGCACCGGGATCATGCGGGTGGCGAGCATTTCTTTCGGGCCCACAACCACATGCCGGTTTTTCACATCGAGCCGGACCACATAGAGCGGGTCTGCGAGCCCGCCAATGCCGAGGCCCCGGCGCTGACCGATGGTGTAGTGGATCACCCCGTCGTGGCGCCCGAGCACATTCCCCTTGGTATCGACGATCTCGCCCGGTTCTGCAGCCCCGGGGCGCAGCTTCTCGATCACGCTCGCGTAATCGCCATCTGGCACGAAACAGATATCCTGGCTGTCGGGCTTGTCGGCCACGTCGAGGCCAAACTGGAGGGCGAGAGCCCGGGTTTCGGCCTTGGTGGCAAGGTGGCCAAGAGGGAATCTCAGAAAGGCGAGCTGCTCCGGCGTGGTCGAGAACAGGAAATAGGATTGATCGCGTGCCGGATCGGCGGCGCTGTGCAGCTCGGGGCCTGATTGCCCCGCGAATCGCTGGATGTAGTGCCCAGTGGCCATGCAGTCGGCATCGAGGTCGCGCGCGGTGGCCAGCAGATCCTTGAATTTCACCCGTTCGTTGCAGCGGATGCAGGGCACGGGCGTGGCGCCGCCGAGGTAGCTGTCGGCAAACTCCTCGATCACGGCCTCGCGGAAGATGTTTTCGTAGTCGAGCACGTAATGCGGGAAGCCCATCGCTTCGGCCACCCGGCGGGCGTCGTGGATGTCGACCCCGGCGCAGCAGGCATTTTTTTTCGCCAGCGCCGCGCCATGGTCATAAAGCTGCAGCGTGACCCCGATCACATCGTAGCCCTCGGCCTTCAGCATCGCCGCCACCACCGACGAATCGACCCCGCCCGACATGGCGACGACAACGCGGGTTTCAGCCCGAGGCTTTGGGAAGCCGAGAGAATTCAGTGGCATACCTGCTGAAGTTGATGTCATGGCAGAGCATTTTCCGGTGCAAAACGGAAATATAGGAAAATTCGACGTAACAACAAGGCCCGGCTTCACCACTCCTTAAACCTCGCGCGGCAGAGTTTGGGGCGCGCGCAGCCGATGAGGAAGGCCATGTATCTGAAAAAAATCGACGGACCACGCACCGTGCGCCTGCCGGACGGCACGGTGATGAGCCGGGCCGATCTGCCCCCCGCCAATACATGCCGTTGGGTGGCGAGCCGCAAGGCCGCCGTGGTGCGTGCCGTAAATGCCGGGCTCCTGACAATATCAGAGGCGTTGAAAACCTATGGCTTGTCCGAGGAGGAATTCACCGAGTGGCAAACGGCGGTAAGCCGCCATGGCGAAGCGGCGTTGAAGGCTACGGCGTTGCAAAAGTATAGACAACCCTGAGATGTATTCGCTAAAAGTTCCGCAACGGTAACGGGCCATTAACCTTTTCATACCAAGGTGTTTACCAACAGAACGGACAGACTTGCGGAGAAACCCCCATGCGAATCCTCCTCGTGGAAGACGACCCCACCACCTCGCGCTCGATCGAACTCATGCTCACACACGCGAATCTCAACGTCTATTCCACCGATCTCGGCGAAGAGGGGATCGACCTCGCCAAACTTTATGATTACGACCTGATCCTGCTCGATCTCGGCTTGCCCGACATGAATGGCCACGAGGTGCTGCGCCAGTTGCGCCTGGCCAGAATCGAAACGCCGATCCTGATTCTCACTGGCTCGGACGATACCGAGGACAAGCTCAAGGGCTTCGGCTTCGGCGCCGACGACTACATGACCAAACCGTTCCACCGCGAGGAACTGGTGGCGCGCATCCATGCCATCATCCGCCGCTCGAAGGGGCATTCGCAATCTGTGATCGCAACCGGCAAGATCGCGGTGAACCTCGACGCGAAATCGGTCGAGGTCGGGGGCAATCAGGTGCACCTCACCGGCAAGGAATACCAGATGCTTGAGCTGCTGAGCCTGCGCAAGGGCACCACGCTGACCAAGGAGATGTTTCTTAACCATCTTTATGGCGGCATGGATGAGCCGGAGCTGAAGATCATCGACGTTTTCATCTGCAAGCTGCGCAAGAAGCTCGCCACCGCCACCGGCGGCGACAATTACATCGAAACGGTTTGGGGCCGGGGTTACGTTTTGCGTGATCCCGATCCGGCCCGGATCGATACGCCGCTCGCGCTCGGCGCCTGATTGCGGTGCAGGATTTCTCTCGCTTTGCCCCGGCGTGCGCGCGAGCGGCGCCGGGTTGTTCGCATCGTCGAGACCGTGCCGGCAGGGCGCGCCAGGTCCGGGCACTCCGCGACGGCGGCCATACGGCGGCTGTATTGGGCACGATGAAACCCCCAGGGGGTTCGGATTCCGCCCGGCGCTTGAGGCTGGACGAGACCATGGGCGCAGCCTAAACCCGTAAGGCACAGGTTTCGGGGGATGCCATGCCGAACGGGGGATTAGAAGATATCGGGGTGGGCGCACTCACCGCAGCCCAGGCCGAAGCCGAACTCGCGCGGCTTGCCGCCCTCATTCACCGCGCCAATGTGGCCTATCACACCGACGATGCGCCGGAGATTTCCGACGCCGACTATGATGCCGCAAAGATCCGAAATAGCGCAATCGAAGCGCGGTTTCCCGCCCTCAAACGTAGTGACAGCCCGACAGAGCAGGTTGGCGCTCCCACGGCGGAGGGTTTTGGCAAGGTGCGCCACGCGGTGCGGATGCTCTCGCTCGCCAATGTGTTCAGCGAAGACGAGCTCGCGGATTTCGATGCGGGTGTGCGCGGCTTTCTCGGCCTCGACCCGGAAGCCCCGCTCGGCTATACCGCCGAGCCCAAGATCGACGGGCTCTCGCTCAGTGTACGCTATGAACACGGTGAACTCGTGCAGGCGGCCACCCGCGGGGACGGCACCGAGGGCGAAAACGTCACCGCCAACGCCCGCACGATTGCCGAGATCCCGCAAATGATCGAAGACGCGCCCGAGCTCTTCGAGGTGCGCGGCGAGGTCTACATGGCCCACACCGATTTTGCGGAGCTCAACGCGCGCCAGGAAGACGCGGGCCAGAAACCCTTTGCCAACCCACGCAACGCCGCGGCCGGCAGCCTGCGCCAGCTCGATCCGGGCATAACCGCCGCGCGGCCGCTGAAGTTTTTCGCCTACGGCTGGGGTGCACTTTCGGCGCCGCTGGCCGAGACCCAATCGGGGGCCATCGCCCGGCTTGGCCGGTTCGGCTTCGTGATCAACCCGCTCACCGAAGTCTGCCATGGCCTCGACGAAATGCTGGCACACTACGCGCGCGTCGAGGCCCAACGCGCGACGTTGCCCTATGATATCGACGGCGTGGTCTACAAGGTCGATGCGCTCGCGCTGCAGGCGCGCCTGGGTTTTCGCTCGACCACACCGCGATGGGCGGTCGCCCACAAGTTTCCCGCCGAACGGGCCTGGACCTGGCTCGAAGGGATCGACATTCAGGTTGGCCGCACCGGCGCGCTCTCGCCTGTGGCGCGGCTGCACCCGGTGACGGTGGGCGGTGTGGTGGTCTCGAATGCCACGCTGCACAACGAGGATTACATCGCTGGGCGCGATGCCAAGGGCCAGCCGATTCGGGGCGGCAAGGATATCCGCGTCGGCGATTGGGTGCAGGTCTATCGCGCCGGCGACGTGATCCCGAAGATCGCCGATGTCGATCTTGGCAAGCGGCGCGAGGGGGCAGAGGCTTTCGCTTTCCCCCACATCTGCCCCGAATGCGGATCGGAGGCGGTGCGCGAGGAGGGCGACGCCGTGCGCCGTTGCACCGGTGGCATGATCTGCCCGGCGCAGGCGGTGGAAAAGCTCAAGCATTTCGTCTCGCGCGGGGCCTTCGATATCGAGGGTCTGGGGGCGAAACAGGTGGAAATGTTTTACCACGACGATGTGCTGGCGATCCGCGAACCGGCGGATATTTTTACCCTCGCCGCGCGCGACGCGAAAAACCTCGCCAAGCTGAAAAACCGCGAGGGCTGGGGCGAAACATCGGCGCGCAAGCTTTTTGCCGCCATAG
>MNZL01000138.1 GCA_001873585.1 Rhodobacterales bacterium CG2_30_65_12
CTGGCGAGCCCCAAGCGCCCGCCGACGAGACCACGGCAGACGATGCGACCGCAGACGATACGGCGCAGGAGCCCGCCGCGGATCCCGAAAAAGCCGAGGCCGAAGCTACGCACGCTGCGAGCGAAACCCAAACCGAAGGCGAGGCCAGCGAAAGTGTCGGCGAGCCCACCGCCGATGGCGAAGCGGACACCGACGAGGCCGCGCAGGATGCGCAATCCGACGCCCCGCTGGTCGTCGATCCCGAGCTTGCCGGCATCCGCCCAAAACCACGCCCGGCGTTGGACGGCGAAGAGGCCCAAACGGAGTAGACCATGAACAGGACCGAGTTCATCATCGTCACCACCATCATCCTGTTCGCGGCCTTTGCGATGGGCTGGTTCGCGCATTGGCTGATCCACCGCTTCTCTCGCGTCGCCTCAGGCGACATGAGCGAGATTGACAGGATGGCGCAATCGCTGCACGAGGCGGAGGAAACCCGCGACCAGGCGATCACCTATCTGCAGCAGCGCGAGGCCGAAATGGCAAACCAGCTGCACCAGACCGAGGCCGAGCTGCGCGCGGCGATGGACGGCTTGCGCGATGCGCGCACCGAGGCCGAAGAGCTGCGCGCCTATATCGAGCAGATGAGCGTGCGGCAATAGCCGCCACGCGGTCACGGAGTGCCAGCCGCCGTTGCCAACGCGCAGTGTGCGCTCACGAGCGCATCCAGCGCGAAATCCTGCCCGGTGATCGCCTGCACCACCAGATCGAACTTCCCGTTGGCGGTAAGCCGCGTCGTGGCCGGGTGGCCGCCGCCTTTCAGATCGACGAGCCGAGGCGCACGAAACAGCCCCGCCACCGCTGCGGCATGGGCTGCGTCAAACCGGGCCGAGCTGTCATAGAGCACCGCGCAGTCGGCCTTCGATTTCGGGCCACCAAGCACGATGTCATGGGCCATCGCCGCGAAGTCCAGCGCGATGCCTCTGGCCGCAAAACGGTCGTCGTGCGGCGGGTGGTCGGGCGAAAACGTGGAATGCGGCGAAACCAGCATCACCCGGTCAAACGCCACCACACGGCTGACCATCAGCGCGCCGAATCCACCCATGCTGAACGCCAGCGTTAGCTTGTGCGCGAAGGGCGCGGCAAACTCAGCGATATCATGCAGGGCACCCGGCAGATCGCGGTTGAGAAACCAGTCGTTGCGCCGGGTGACGAGGTGAAGATGGCTGAAACCCAACGCCGCATAAGATGAGTGCGCCCGCAGCGGCGGAAAACCCGCCTTGTCCGCGCCCCAGTGATCATAGGTCACGATCAGCCGATCCGGGGCGTCGCCCAGCACCGTGGCGCGCAGGTCTTTGCCATCATGGATGAAACGCGGGGTCATGGCTGGCGGTCCGATCGGCCGGGCTTGGGCGTGCGGGCAGAAAACAAGTGGCAAGCCCGTGGCGCTACCAGCGCCTGAGCGCCTCTTCGTCAGCGTCCTTCGCCGCCACCCAGGCTTCGCCGTCCGCGCCAAATTCCTTCTTCCAGAACGGCGCGCGGCTCTTGAGGTAATCCATCACGAAGTCGGCCGCCGCGAACGCTTCCGCACGGTGGCGGCTGGCGGTGGCCACCATCATGATTCGCTCGCCCGGCTGCATCGGGCCGAAACGATGGATCACCAGGCAATCGGCCAGCGCCCAACGCGCCTCGGCCTCGGCGACGATCTTGCCCACCGCGGCCTCGGTCATACCGGGGTAATGCTCGATCTCCATCCGCGCCAGTTCCCCCGCGCCGCGCACGATGCCAGTAAAGCTCACCACCGCGCCCACGTCAGCGCCCGCGCCGAAGCCCTCAAGCTCGGTGCCCGGATCGAACGGTTCGCTCTGGATCCTCACCCGGCCCATTTCACCCTCCGGTCATCGGCGGGAAAAATGCCACCTCGCGCGCGCCGGCAAGAGGCGCGTCGAACCCGGTCAGCTCCTGGTCAACCGCCACGCGGAGCGCGGCGAGATCGGCAAAGGCGAGCGCGTAGCGCTGTTCACGCGCGCTGAGCTCTTGCACCAGGTCGGCCACCGTGGTGGCTTCGGTGTCTACCTGCTCGCGTGGCAGCCCGATCCGCTCGCGCACCCAGGCAAAATACATCACGTCAAGCATCCTCAACCTCCTTCAGGAACGGCATCGCCTTGCGGAAATAGTCCCATCCGGTGACGATTGTAAGCGCGCCCGCCACCCATAGCAGCACGATCCCGGCATTGCCGACCCAATCAGCCCAGCCCATAAGCGCGGTGCGAAACTGGCCGGCCTCCAGCCGCCCGTGGTGTTCAAACACGCCCTTGGCAAAAACCAGCGTGATCGCAACCATCTGCGCCGTGGTCTTCCACTTGGCAAGCTTGGTTACCTTGAGCGCGCGCGCCTTGCCGCCAAGGCTTTCGCGCAGGCCCGACACGAACACCTCGCGGTAGATGATGATCGCCGAGGGCAGCAAGATCCAGGGCGTGAGCCCGGCATAGCCGTTGATCACCAGGAGCGCGATCATCACCAGCGCCTTGTCGGCGATCGGGTCCATCGCCGCGCCGAACAGGGTTTCGAGCTTCCAGGCGCGGGCGAGGTAGCCATCGAGGTAATCGGTGAGCGCAGCAATGATGAACAGCACCATCGCATACCAATCCGCCCAGGGCCGGGCGAAAAACAGAAACATCACCGGCAGAAGCGGCACCGCAACCAGCCGGGCGATGGTGAGGATATTGGGCAGTGTCCATCTCATTTGGCTTGAATATCCTGTTCTGCGGGGCAGGGGAAGTGCGGCGATAACGCAGGTTTTAACGCACCGCGCGGCCCTTTCCGTCGCGCCCCGCCGCCGATGCGCGCCACCGCCGCTTCTTTGGTCGGCAAATACCTCGGGGTCCGGGGCGGCGCCCCGGTCCCACAGGCGCACCTAGCCATGGTCCTGAAAATAGCCATGGATCGTCTCGGCCAGCGCCGCCGAAATGCCCGGCACCGCCTTGAGATCGCCGAGGCTGGCGCGCGCCACCGCCTTGGCCGAGCCGAAATGGCTGAGCAGCGCGCGCTTGCGGGTCGCGCCGACGCCGGGCACCTCGTCGAGCGGCGTCGCCCCCATCGCCTTCGCCCGTTTTGCCCGGTGGGTGCCGATGGCAAAGCGGTGCGCCTCGTCGCGCATCCGCTGGATGAAATAAAGCACCGGATCGTTGCACTTGAGCGCAAAGGGGCGGCTGCCGATGCGATGAAACTCCTCCTTGCCGGCATCGCGGTCGATCCCCTTGGCCACGCCGGCCATGGGAATATCCTCCACCCCGAGATCCTCGAGGATCTCGTTCACCGCGCTCACCTGCCCGGCGCCGCCGTCAATCAGCAACAGATCGGGCCAATGCTCGCCCTGACGATCGGGATCTTCCTTCAAAAGCCGCTTGAAGCGCCGTGTGAGAACTTCCTTCATCATCCCGAAATCGTCGCCGGGCGTGATCTCTTCGCCGCGGATGTTGAACTTGCGATACTGGCTTTTCATAAAGCCTTCCGGCCCGGCCACGATCATCGCCCCCACCGCATGCGCGCCCTGGATGTGAGAGTTGTCATAAACCTCGATCCTCTTTGGCGGCGCGTCGAGCCCGAAGGCCTCGGCCAACCCCGTGAGCAACTTTGCCTGCGTCGCCGTCTCCGCCATCTTGCGGCCAAGGCTTTCGCGGGCATTGCGCGCCGCGCTCGCCACCAACTCGGCCTTCTCGCCCCGCAGCGGCACGGCGATTTCCACCTTGCGCCCGGTCCTTTCACCCAGCGCCTCGGCCATCAGAGCGAGGTCTTCGATCGGGTGGCTGAGAAGCAAGAGGCGCGGCGGCTCTTTCTGATCGTAGAACTGGCCGATGAAGGCTTGCAGCACCTCGGCCTCGCCGGCGCCCGCGCCGGTGCGGGGGTAAAAATCGCGGTTGCCCCAATTCTGATGCGCGCGGATGAAAAACACCTGCACGCAGGCCTGGCCGCCCTCCATGTGCAGCGCGATCACGTCGGCCTCGGCCACGCTGCGCGGATTGATCCCCTGGTTCGACTGCACCTGGGTGAGCGCGCGGATACGGTCGCGCAGGCTTGCCGCGCGCTCAAACTCCATCGCCTCAGAGGCGGCTTGCATCTCGGCGGCGAGCTGTTGCTGCACCTTCGTGGTCTTGCCCGACAGAAAGCGCTCGGCATCGCGCACGAGGACGGCATAATCGGCCGCGCTCACCTTGCCCACGCAGGGGCCGGCGCAGCGTTTGATCTGGTGCAGCAGGCAGGGCCTTGTGCGGCCGTCGAACATCGAGTCCGAGCAGTTGCGCAAGAGGAACACCTTCTGCAACTGGTTCAAAGTGCGGTTCACCGCGTCGGCGCTCGCAAACGGCCCATAATAGTGCCCCTTGTCCGTTTTTGCCCCGCGATGCTTGCGGATTTGCGGGAAAGGGTGATCGGTGACGAGGATATTGGGAAACGACTTGTCGTCGCGCAGCAACACGTTGAAATGCGGCTTGAGCTGCTTGATCAGGTTCTGTTCGAGCAGCAGCGCCTCGGTTTCCGACCGGGTGGTGAGAAACATCATCGCGGCGGTCTGACCGATCATCCGCGCGATCCGCGCCGAGTGCCCGGTGCCTTTGGCGTAATTCGAAACCCGCTTGCGCAGGTTCTTCGCCTTGCCGACGTATAGCACGCGGCCCTTGTCATCGAGCATCCGGTAAACCCCCGGCGAGCCGTCAAGCCGTTTGACGTAATCAGCGATCAGCCGGTGCCCGGTAAGGGGCGGCTCGGGTGGCTTGGTATCCGGTGCGTCACTCATGCCCTTGCCTACTGATTCCCGCGCTTGGCTGCAATCTTGCGGCCACGAGTTCAAGGCCAAACGCGCCCACAGAATCTGTGGATAACTCCGTGGATGCTTGCTGCGCCGGGTGGAATTCCCGTTGTTTCCGGGCAGGTTCGTCGCATTGCCCAATATTTAGGCACTATTTCAAGCCATTGAAATGTCGCGTAAAAAATATGACCATTTTGTAAACTTCTGAATTTGCTCAAGTTTTCATGTGCGATTCCGGCAAGCCATCACCAGAGTGCACAAGTTGTTGTAGACACACCTGGGCGCGGCTATTCGATGCCGAGAATATCGGCGGTTTTCCAGCCCAGGTGCTGGCCGCCGTCAACCGCGATCATCTGCCCGGTGACGGCCTTCGCCTCGATCAGGTAGCCGAGCGCTGCGGTGATATCCTCGGCATCGGCCCCCCGCCCCAGCACGGTCGCAGCACGCTGGCGGGCAAAGTGGTCTTGCGTTTGGCGCGCACCGATCAGCGTTGGCCCGGGGCCGATGCCGTTGACCCGGATGCGCGGCGCAAGCGCCTGCGCGGCGGTGCGGGTGAGGGCCCAAAGGCCCATCTTGGCAATGGTGTAGGTGGCAAAATCGGGCGTGAGCTTGCGCACCCGCTGGTCGATCATGTTCACCACGAGCCCGGTGGCGCGTGGCTCGCCACCGGCACAGGTGGCGGCTTCGGGCGCCTGGGCGGCAAAGGCCTGGGTCAGGAAGAACGGCGCGCGCAGGTTGGAATTGATGTGCCGGTCCCAGCTCTCGGGCGTCGCCGTCTCAAGCCGGTCGTAATCAAAAACGCTGGCATTGTTGACGAGCAGCGTGAGCGGCCCGCCAAGCGCCTGCGATGCGCGGGGCACCAGCGCCTCGGTTGCGGCCATGTCGAGCAGATCGGCCTGCAGCGCCACGGCGCGTGTGCCTTGCGCCTCGCACAGCGCCACCGTCTCGGCGGCGCCCGTCTCGGAGCCGGCATAATGCACCGCCACGTCCCAGCCGCGCCCGGCGAGCCAAACGGCCATCGCCCGGCCCAGGCGCGCGCCCGCGCCCGTTACAAGTGCCCGTCCAGCCTCCATCTCATTTCCCCAACAGCACGCCGATATAGACGACGTAAAGCGCAATAAACACGATGCCCCAGGTTCGCCCCATATGCCAACCGCGAAAAACAAAGGGCGCGATCAGCAGCGAAGCCAGGAACATCACCCAAAGATCGAGCTTCAGCATCGTCGGCTCCACCGGGATCGGCCCGACCAGCGCGGCGAGGCCGATGATCGCCAGCAGGTTGAACATGTTTGATCCGATCACGTTGCCCAGCGCCACGTCGGCCTGGCGGCGGATCGCGGCCATCACCGTGGTGGCAAGCTCGGGCAGCGACGTGCCGACGGCCACGAGCGTGAGGCCGATCACCGTTTCCGATACGCCGTAGGTGCGCGCAATGGTGGTTGCGGCATCAACGAGAATGCTCGCGCCAAGCGGCAGGCCAATCAGGCCGAGCGCGAGAAACAGGATCACCTTGGGCCAGGGCATGTCGGGGTCGGCACCCTCGATCTCGCCCTTTTCTTCGGATTCCGCGTCCAGCTCGGCTTCCGCCGCAAGCGATTCGGGGTCAAGCGCCGCGCCCGCCGCTTCCAGCTCGGCAAGACGTTCGGCCGCCATCTTGCGGCGGTGCGCCAGCGCTTCCTGAAAGGCCGAACTGAGCATCAGGCCGAGCCCGGCGAGCAGCGTGATCCCCTCCCAGAAGCCGAAGTGCCGCGCGTTGGCGGCGAGCAACATGAACAATGCCGTCGCCGCAAGCATGGCGATGTAGTTGCGCCGGGTATCGACCCCGCGTGTGGCGAGCCCGGTCATCAACGCCGGCACACCCAGCACCAGCAGGATATTGGCGGTGTTGGACCCCACCACATTGCCCAGCGCGAGGCCCGGCGCGTGGTCGAGCACCGCTTGAACGGAAATCAGAAGCTCCGGCGCGGAGGTGCCGAAGGCGACGATGGTGAGTGAAACGATCAGCGCCGGCACGCCGAGGCGAAGCGAAACATTTACCGCGCCGCGCACCAGGCTGTCACCGGCGAAAAGCAGGATTACCAGCCCGAGGGCAGCGTAGAAAAACTCCAAATCTCAGCCCTTTCTCTCGCAAGAACAGGGGCCAGAGCCGATCCGGTAGCGCCCGCATTTCGGGCATTTCATTGCCGCAAGCCTTTTCTGCCCCGGAAACCGCAGTTTGCCGAAGAAGGCCAGCACCATCATGCCGACGAGAAAAAGGGCGATGAGCTTTACCAGCATCTAAAGACCGAACCGCCCCCAGAGGCCGCGCTCTTCCAGCGTGTCGAGCGCGGTGCCGGCGAGCGCCGCCCCAAATCGCTTGAACAGCGAGGGTTTCGGCCCGTAGACGGCAAAGCGCACCTTGTCGCCGTAGCGCTCCTTCATCACCGGAACAAGGTGGCCGATGCCGTCGACAAGCCCGAGCTCGGCGGCCTTGGCGCCGGTCCAGAATTCGCCGGTGAACAGCCGAGCGTCGTCGACGAGCTTGCCTTTGCGCGCGGTCTTCACATGCTCGATGAAGGCGGCGTGGATTTCATCGCCGATCGCCGTGATCCGGGCCACATCCTCGGGGTTTTCGGGGCGGAACGGATCGAGCTGCGATTTCGCCGAGCCAGAGGTATACACCCGCCGCTCAACGCCAAACCGGCCGATGAACTGGTCGAAGCCGAAGCTCGCCATGATCACTCCGATCGAGCCGATGATCGACGAGCGGTCGGCATGAATTTCATCCGCGGCGCAGGCCAGCCAGTAGCCGCCCGAGGCCGCCGCGTCTTCGACGAAGGCGGTGACGCGCAGATCTTTTTCAGCGGCCAAACGGCGAATGCGCGCGGCGATGAGCGCGCTCTGCACCGGCGAGCCGCCGGGCGAATTGATCGACAGCGCCACTGCTTTTGGCTTGCCGCGCCGGAACGCCCTTTCGATGATCGGCGCAAGCGCGACGTCGTTCAACTGCCCGCGTGCACCGGTGGAAATCACCCCATGCAGGCGGATGACGGCGACCCGGGGCGACCGGTTTAGAAAGGGGATGAAGCGCTTCATGGGGTGCCATGTAGAGCCCGGGCCGCAAGGCCGCAAGGCCAGTGCCCGCGAAAGCCCGCGCCGTTGTGTTCCTGCCTCAGGTGCGCAGCCGCCAGCCGGTGCGGAAGATCACCCAGATCCCGGCGAGGCAGAGCGCGGCAAACAGGGTAATGGCCGCGAGCGAGGCCGCTACCGGCACGTCAGCCATGCCGAAAAAGGCCCAGCGGAAGCCAGAGACGAGGTAGACCACCGGGTTGAACATGGTGACGGTCTGCCAGACCGGCGGCAGCATCGAGATCGAGTAGAACGAGCCGCCGAGAAAGACCAGCGGCGTGATCACGAGCAGTGGCACGAGCTGGAGCTGCTCGAAGTTTTTCGCCCAGATGCCGATGATGAATCCCAGCATGGAGAAGCTGAAACAGGTCATCACCAGAAAGGCGAGCATCCAGACCGGGTGGGCAATGCGCAGATCAACGAAAAACGTCGCCGTGCCGAGGATGATAAGCCCGATCATCAGCGCCTTGGTGGCCGCCGCGCCGACATAGCCGATAACTATTTCGATCACCGTCACCGGGGCTGAGAGAAGCTCGTAGATCGTGCCGATGAACTTCGGAAAGTAGATGCCGAACGAGGCGTTGGCCACCGATTGCTGCAGCACGGTAAGCATGATCAGCCCCGGCACGATGAAGGCGCCGTAACTTACCCCTTCAACCTCCTCGATCCGGCTGCCGATGGCGGTGCCGAAGACGACGAAATAGAGCGAGGTGGAGAGCACCGGCGCCACCAGGCTCTGCCAGATCGTGCGGAAGGTGCGCGCCATCTCGAAAAGGTAGATCGCCCGGATCGCGGCCAGGTTCATCGTGCGCCCTCCTTGACCAGCCCGACGAAGATATCTTCAAGGCTCGATTGTCTGGTGTTGAGATCGACCATATGCAGCCCGGCCGCGCGGATATCGGCAAGCAGGTCGGTAATCCCGGTCTTCTCGGCGGCGGTATCGTAGGAATACACAAGGCTCGCCCCGTCAACGCCGAGCGCAATCCCGTCGCGGTCCAGCCCGGCGGGCAACGCGGCGAGTGGCGCGGCAAGCTCCACGGTGAGGCTCTTCCTGCCCATCCGCTTCATCAGCGCCGCCGTGTCTTCCACCAGCAAAATCAGGCCCTTGTCGATCACGCCCACACGGTCGGCCATCGCCTCGGCCTCCTCGATGTAATGCGTGGTGAGGATGATGGTGACACCTCGCGCTTTCAGCCCGCGCATCACCTCCCACATGCTCTGGCGCAACTCCACGTCAACGCCCGCCGTCGGCTCGTCGAGAAACAGCACGCGCGGCTCGTGCGCCAGCGCCTTGGCGATCATCACCCGCCGTTTCATGCCGCCCGACAGCGCGATGATCTTCGCATTGCGCTTCTCCCATAGCGCAAGATCGCGCAGGATTCGCTCGATCAGCGCATCGTCGCGGCGCTTGCCAAACAGGCCTCGGGTGAAGCGCACGGTGTTCATCACCGTCTCGAACCCCTCCGTGTGCAGCTCCTGCGGCACCAGGCCGATGAGCGCCCGCGCAGCGCGAAAATCGCGCACCACGTCATGCCCGCCAACAGTGATCCGCCCCTCGGTGATCGTGGAAATGCCGCAGATCATCGAGATCAGCGTGGTCTTGCCCGCGCCGTTGGGGCCAAGCAGCGCCAGCACCTCGCCCTCGGCGATTTCGAGGTCGATGCCGTTCAGCGCGGTGAGCCCGCCTGCGTAGGTCTTGCGGACTCCTTGAATCGATACGATGGATGCCATGTTGTGCGCCTCGTTTGAGGATGCGACATTATGTCAACCCAAAGACGGGGGAAAGCCCGTTTTCCCGGCCGCCTTGCAGCCTCAGGCGAAGGCCCCGTGGCAGAACCACCCCGCCGAGAGCGCCGCGC
>MNZL01000086.1:0-9555 GCA_001873585.1 Rhodobacterales bacterium CG2_30_65_12
AGGCGGAGAGGGCAGCGCGCCAGGCGTCGAGCCGCTCGGCAAGCGCCGGATCGGCGAGGGCGAGAATGGCGGCGGCCATCAGCCCGGCATTGGCTGCGCCCGCAGCCCCAATCGCCATGGTGGCGACCGGGAAGCCCTTGGGCATCTGGACGATGGAATAAAGGCTGTCGACGCCTGAAAGCGCTTTTGTCTGCACCGGCACGCCAATTACCGGTAGCCGGGTTTTCGAGGCCATCATCCCGGGAAGATGTGCCGCACCGCCGGCACCGGCGATGATAACGTGAAGCCCGCGCGCGGCGGCTGTCTTGCCGTAATCCCACAGCCGGTCGGGCGTGCGGTGCGCCGACACGATCTTTGCCTCGAAAGGAACGCTGAGCTCGCCGAGCACCTGCGCCGCTTCTTTCATGGTTGACCAGTCCGACTGGCTGCCCATGATGATACCCACTTTCACGTCTGCCATTGCCGCCTCGCTCTCGGGAATGGGCCTTTTATGCGCAAACAGCGTATCAGGCAATGATATCGGGGGTGAGCTTGTCTTCGATCCGGGCGATCATGTCCTTGAGGTTGAGCTTTTGCTTTTTCAGCCGGGTGATCGTCAGCTGATCGGCGGTGGTGCGCTCCATCAGCGCGTGGATCGCGGCATCAAGATCGCGGTGCTCCTGGCGCAGCACTTCAAGCTCCACCCGAAGCACGTCCTCGTTTTCCATTTCTCGCGCTTTGACCATTGGCCCGATGAGTCGTTTTTGCCTGCTTCCGAAACAGGTTACGCTCTCGGCTGCGAAAACCAAAGGGATTTGCGCCCTCTTGCGGGGCGTGCGCGAGGTTCCCATATCTTCCCTGTCGGGTTGCCGGATGCGGGGCCCGGCAAAGCAGGTCGCTTTGGTAAAGGGCGTGTAGATGAGCAAATTGACCTTGGGCACCCACCCGTTTCTGCTGGGTTTCGACCAGATCGAACGCCTGCTGGAGCAGGCCGAGAAATCGGGCACCGAGGGATATCCGCCGTTCAACATCGAACAGGTGGGCGAACGTGCTTATCGGATTACCCTCGCCGTGGCCGGGTTCTCGGGCGATGACCTTGCGATCACCGTGGAAGACCGCAAGCTGGTGGTGCGGGGCCGCAGCCCGAGGACCGACGAAGCGCGGGTATTTCTTCACCGTGGCATCGCCGCGCGGCAGTTCATCAAGAGCTTCGTGCTTGCCGATGGGGTGGAGGTGACGGGTGCGGCCACCGAAGATGGGCTTCTGCATATCGACCTGGAGCGGGATGAGCCGGAACGGCTGGTCCAGACGATCCAGATCCGCAAAGGCGAGACCCGCAAGGGGTGACGCGAACCACCCGGTTGCGGCTAAAGTGAGCAAGGAGAACATCATGGATGTGAAATTCAATGGATTGCCCGAGAGCGATGACCGGATTGTCTATGTCCGCGCGGTGGACGTAAACGATCTTCCGAAAGAGGTGCAGCGCGAGGCCGGGGGGCTGAAACGGCTCTATGCCGTCTGCTCGCCCGAGGGTGAGCGGCTGGCGCTGGTGCGCGACCGGCAGATGGCTTTCATGCTTGCCCGGCAAAACGATTTTGCCCCTGTGACGGTGCACTGAAACGGCGGGATCGCCCGGCGCCGGCGCTGTGACGGTGAGTATTTTTGCCAAGAAAAAGGTCAGATCGAGGGCTGGAGGCCAAACTTTCGGTGCACGAGGTTTCAATTGTCATCGCGCCGGCCTCATTGAGAGCCCGATCACGAGACTGGCGCGAGGTCGTGCGCGCACGGCGCAAATGAAAAGGCCGGGGATATACCCCGGCCTTGTCTGATTGCCACATTTGACAGCCTCAATGCCCGGCGATCAGCCCCATGGATTCCAGTTTCAGGATAACCTGGTGCGCCGCGTTGTCGACGTTGACGCCCTCGGTCTGCACCCGAAGCTCGGGGGTTTCCGGCGCTTCATAAGGATCGGAGATTCCGGTGAACTCCTTGATCTTGCCTTCGCGCGCGAGCTTGTAGAGCCCCTTGCGGTCGCGCCGCTCGCATTCCTCGATCGAGGTCGCAACGTGGACCTCGACGAAGGCGCCATAAGCTTCTACGTCTTCACGCACCGCGCGCCGGGTGGCGGTGTAGGGCGCGATTGGCGCGCATATGGCGATACCGCCGTTCTTGGTGATCTCGGAGGCGACGTAGCCGATCCGGCGGATGTTGAGATCGCGGTGCTCCTTGGAGAAACCCAGTTCCGACGAGAGGTTCTTGCGCACGACGTCGCCGTCGAGCAGCGTCACCGGACGGCCGCCCATTTCCATCAGCTTGACCATCAGCGCGTTGGCGATTGTCGACTTGCCCGATCCCGAGAAGCCGGTGAAAAACACGGTGAAGCCCTGCTTGGAGCGCGGCGGCGCGGTGCGGCGCAGTTCGGTGACCACCTCGGGGAAGGAGAACCAATCGGGGATGTCCAGCCCTTCGCGCAGACGGCGGCGCAGCTCGGTGCCGGAAATGTTGAGCACGGTCACGCCCTCTTCGATTTCGTCGGCCGGTTCATACTGGGCGCGCTCCTGCACGTAGACCATGTGCTTGAAGTCGACCATTTCGACACCGATCTGGTCCTGGTGCGCGCGGAACAGCTCTTGCGCCTCGTAAGGCCCATAGAAGTCTTTGCCGGCCGAGTTCTTGCCGGGGCCGGCATGGTCGCGCCCGACAATGAAGTGGGTCACGCCGTGGTTGGCGCGGATCAGCCCATGCCAGACCGCCTCGCGCGGGCCGGCCATGCGCATGGCGAGGTTCAACAGGCTCATCGTGGTGGTGGATTGCGGATACTTGTCGAGCACCGCCTCGTAGCAGCGCACCCGGGTGAAGTGATCGACGTCACCTGGTTTGGTCATGCCGACGATGGGGTGAATGAGCAAGTTGGCCTGGGCTTCCTTGGCTGCGCGGAAGGTGAGCTCCTGGTGCGCGCGGTGCAGCGGATTGCGGGTCTGGAAGGCCACGATCCGGCGCCAGCCGAGCTTGCGGAAATAGGCGCGCAGCTCGTTGGGCGTATCGCGGCGGCCGCGAAAATCGTAATGCGTGGGCGGCTGGATGCCCACGATCGGCCCGCCGAGATAGACCTTGCCGGCGGTGTGGTGCAGGTAGTTTACCGCCGGGTGCGCCAGGTCATCGGCGCCAAACACCATCTCGGCCTCGCGCGCCTTGTCGGGCACCCAGTTATCGGTGACGGTCATGGTGGCGAGAATCACGCCTTCCTGGTCGCGCAGGGCGATATCCTGCCCGTCTTCGAGCTTGGCGGCAAAGTCTTCCGACACGTCGAGAGTGATCGGAATCGGCCAGAGCGCGCCGCTGGCGAGGTGCATGTTTTCAACCACACCGTTGTAGTCTTCTTCCGAGAGGAAGCCTTTGAGCGGGTTGAAGCCGCCGTTCATCAACAGTTCGAGGTCGCAAATCTGGCGCGGGGTGAGATCCCAGCTCACCAGATCAGCGGCGTCGAGCTTCAGCTTCTGGGCGCTTTCATACGAAACGTAGAGCTCGGGGATCGGGGTAAGGTTACTTTGCACGGTATTGGTCCTATGCTTGAAGGGAACGAGTCCACTGGTGGTGCCGGTCAGTTCGGCGTGCAATGCGTCATATTCAGCGAATTTGCGGGTGAGAAACCGGTCGGTGAGCCTGATCTTTTCCGCCGCACCACGCGACGTCAGCGCATAGGCAAAGCGTTGGCGCTGGTCGGGGCCTTGCCGGGTGCTCACCTTTACGAACCCCGCGTCGGTTGCCGCTCTGAGCTGTGCGTTGAGGCGGCCGAGCGAAATGCCCAGCGCCTGTGCCGTTACCCGCTGTGAGGCTTCCGGCGCCAGGTCGAGCTGGCGCAGGAGCAGGAAGAGCTGGTCTTCCTCGGGCGGCGGGGTGAGGTCTTTCGCGGGCATCAGGTTCGGCTCAAAGTGTGTTCACATGTGAACACATCTCAGATTTCGAGCTATGGTGAAAGGGCGAAGGCGCGAAAACCTGAGATTTTCGCAGATGTGTCGCATCGGCAACGGCCATGTGCGGCCCAAACGAAACAACGGCGCCCGCCCCCGGGATGGCGGGAACGGGCGCGCCCGGGTTTGACCGCGCCTTACGCCTGAGCCGCCAGCCAATGCTCGGCGTCGAGCGCGGCCATACAGCCCATGCCGGCGGAGGTTACCGCCTGGCGATAGACGTGATCGGTGAGGTCGCCGGCGGCGAAGACGCCGGGGATCGTGGTGCGGGTCGAGCCCGGCTCCACCTGCACATAGCCGCCGTGGTGAAGCTCAAGCTGGTCTTTCACCAGTTCCGAGGCCGGCGCATGGCCAATGGCGATAAACACGCCGTCGGCCACAATCTCTTCGGTCGCGCCGGTTTTCACGTTTTCGATCAGCGCGCCGGTCACGCCCATCGGCATATCGGTGCCCAGAACTTCCTTGAGCACCGAGTCCCACTTCACCTCGACCTTGGGGTTCTTCAGGAGCCGGTCGATCAGCACCTTTTCGGCGCGAAGCTCGTCGCGGCGGTGCACCAGCGTGACCTTGGAGCCGAAATTGGTGAGAAACAGCGCTTCTTCCACTGCGGTGTTGCCGCCGCCGATCACCACGATCGGCTTGTCGCGGTAGAAAAACCCGTCGCAGGTGGCGCAGGCCGACACGCCGAAGCCCTTGAACTTGTCTTCCGTGGGCAGGCCCAGCCACTTGGCGCGCGCGCCGGTGGCGAGGATCACCGCGTCGGCGGTGTAGGTGTTGCCGCTATCGCCCTTGGCGGTGAAGGGGCGGTTTTGCAGATTGAGATCGGTGATGATGTCGGCGATGATCTCGGTGCCCATGGCGCGGGCGTGCGCTTCCATGTTGACCATCAGCTCAGGGCCCTGGATCTCGGTGAAACCGGGATAGTTCTCCACCTCGGTGGTGGTGGTGAGCTGGCCGCCCGGCTCTATCCCTTGCACGAGGACTGGTGCGAGCATGGCGCGCGCGGCGTAAACGCCAGCGGTATAGCCCGCCGGGCCGGAGCCGATGATGAGAACCTTGGAATGACGTGTTTCAGACATGGGATATCCCTCGAAAATGTGGTGTTGCAGCAGATATAATCCGCCCGATACCGCGCCGAAACCCCCCGCGACATGCTGTCCGAGCTGGCAAGCCCAGAAAAACGCTTGGACATGATCTTGCGCTACGGCGAAACTTTATTGCGCATCGCTACGCCTGAGGATAAGGATTGCGCAAATTCACGAGGATTCCCGATGTCGCACGCCAAGCTCGATCCGATCGACCGCATGATCCTTGCGGAACTCCAGGCCGACGGCCGGATGACCAACGTCGAACTGGCCAAGCGCGTGGGAATTTCTGCCCCGCCGTGCCTGCGCCGGGTGCGCACGCTGGAGGAGCAAGGCTACATTCGCGGCTATCACGCCACCGTCGACGCCCGCAAGCTCGGCTTCGAGGTGCAGGTGTTTGCGATGGTCGGGCTGCAGAGCCAGGCCGAAGCCGACCTGGTAAAATTCGAGGATCGCTGCCGCTCGTGGCCTTTGGTGCGCGAATGCCACATGCTGAACGGCGAGGTGGATTTCATCCTCAAATGCGTCGCGCCAGATCTCTCGACGTTCCAGACCTTCCTGACCGAGGATCTGACGGCGGCGGAGAATGTGGCGAGCGTCAAAACCTCGCTGGTGATCCGCGATGCCAAGGACGAGCCCGGCGTGCCGTTTGACGTGCTTGAGGCGCGGGTGAACGCGGCGCGCTGAGCCCTGCCGAAAAACGCGAAAGCCGCCCCTGTTGGGGAGCGGCATTTGGTCTTGAGATGAGAGAGGGCGGCGGATCAGGCAGCGAGCGCGCGGGCTCGGGCAGCAGCCTTGCGCGCGGTGCGGCGGGTGCCGCGGGCCCAGGGAAGCTCGATCATTTCGGTCTCGGCGGCTTTGATCACCGATTTCATCCAACGCTGTTTCATCTGTCTGCCTCTTGCTACTGGGCGTCTGTGGCCCGTCGTTCGCGTTGAGGCCTTTGTCGCCCCACAATGGGGCAGGTTTTGGGCGTGGTCGGGGAAGTTCCGGGGCTTCTTGCCGGCACAAGCGGGGCGCTCTTCCCGGAGTGTTGCGCGCGCGGCAACAGCGTCAGAGCCGGATCACCGAGATCAGCCGGCCGTAATCGGCTTCTTTCGTATGCACCGAGCGGCGGTAGGAATAAAACCGCGCCGGGTCGGAATAGGTGCAATGCCGGGTCCATTCGGCGTGGCCTACGCCCGCCGCCCGCAGCCGCATGAGGCCGTAGCCCGGCAGATCGAACAGCGCCCGGTCGCCGCTGCCATTTGCGAAAAAGCGGGCGTTTGCGCGGTCTTCATCAAGGAAGCGTTCGACAAATTCCGGCCCTACCTCGTAAGCGCCCTGGCTGATCGTCGGGCCGATCACGGCGGCGATCCGCGCGCGCTTTGCCCCAAGAGCCTCCATCGCGTCGAGCGTGGCTTCGAGCACGCCAGCTTGCGCCCCCTTCCAGCCCGCGTGCGCCGCACCGATCACCCCCGCTTCGCGGTCGGCAAACAGCACCGGCTCGCAATCGGCGGTGAGGATGGCAAGCCCGATCCCCGGTGTGGCCGTCACCATCGCGTCGGCCTCGGGGCGGGGATCTGCGAGCGGGCCGGTCACGGTCACCACGTCGGCCGAATGGGTCTGGTAGACGGTGGTGAGCGCCTGCGGGTCGATCTCCATCGCGGTGCACACCCGGGCCCGGTTCAAGGCCACCGCGTCGCGCTGATCGTCGGAGCCGCCGCCGCAGTTCAGCCCGAAATAAACCCCGGAGGACGCGCCGCCCTTGCGGGTGAAAAACCCGTGGATAACGCCACTCAGCGCTTGCGATGTGATGTATTCGAGGGTCATGGCTCCAGCCCCGGCAGCATCGGCGCACCTTTCTGAACGACGGCGATCACCTTGAACAAGGTTCCCATTTCGCTCCCGTGCGTCAAGCGCCGATGCGCGGCAATGTGCGCCGCGAGCGCCGGGCCGGTGAGCCGGGTGGCCAGCGTCTGGGCGCGCTGGACGATCCCAAGGCGTTCCAGAAACACGCCCTGCGGCGTCATGGCGCTGGCGGCAAGCCCGGGCGCGGCGCGCACCAGCGCTTCAAAATCGACATGCGCGGTGAGGTCGGCCTCGCCCGGTTGCGCCAACGGGTCTTGCGGCGTGTGGCCTCGCACCGCCTGCAACGTGTCGCCGAGCGAGCGCCAGTCGCCGTAGTCGATTACGAGCGCGGCCCCGCCATGGCGGGCGATGCGGGCGGCGATCTCGGCCATGATCGGGGCGAGCGCCGGGCAGATTTCCACCAGTCTGCCCTCGGCCACCTCGCCGCGATGCGCCAGCGGCTCCGGCTGCGCCGGCCCCCCGAGCCCGAAGACAAGCGCGCCAGCTTCCGCCCCCACCAGCCGCTCACGCCAGCCGCCCGCTGTGCGCACGAACTGGCGAATCGGCAGCGCGTCGAAAAACTCGTTGGCGACGAGGAACAGGGGCGCGTCGGGCAGGGTGGCGACGTCCGCGTGATGGGTCAGGCCAAGGCCGGCCAGCGCCGCGCGCTGCTTTTCGCGCAATGGCTCTGAGGCTTCGACGAGATGCAGCCGCATCCCGGCATGAAACCCCGGCACGCGCCGCGTGGCGCGCAAGATGTCGGCCATCAAGGTGCCGCGCCCCGGCCCGAGTTCGGCCAGGGTAAACGGCGCGGGCGCGCCCTGGTCGAGCCAGGCTTGTGCCAGCGCCAGCCCGATCAGCTCGCCAAACATCTGGCTGATCTCCGGCGCGGTGGTAAAATCGCCCTTGGCCCCAAGCGGGTCGCGGGTGGTGTAATAGCCAAGGGAGGGATGGGTCAGGCAGTCGGCCATGTAATCGGCGAGCGTCATCGGCCCGGTCTGGACGATGCGCGCCAGCAGGGCGCGCTTTAGGCTCATGCCCGCACGCGCTTCAGCGCCCAAAGCACGGTGGCCCCCCCCGCCAGCACCATCGGCAAGGAAAGCACCTGGCCCATGGTCATCCCGAGAAAAACGTGCCCCGCCGGGTTGTCGGCAGTGATATAGAAGGCATCGGCCTGGCGGAAAAACTCGACGATGAAGCGCGACAGCCCGTAGCCGGCGAAGAAGGTGCCAGCGAGCAGACCGGGCGTTTTCAGCCAACCCCGACGGAACGCCAGCACCAGCAAGAGCACCGAGAGCAGCAGGCCCTCCAGCCCGGCTTCGTAGATCTGCGAGGGATGGCGGGCACAGGGGCCGGCGACGGTGGCGCAGGCCTGCGCCAGCTCGCCGGGAAAGATCACGCCCCAAGGCAGATCGGTGGGCCGGCCCCAAAGCTCGGCGTTGACGAAGTTCGCCACCCGCACCAGCCCCAGCGCTGGTGGCGCGGCGATGGCCAGGAGATCGGCGAGGCTTGCCGTTTGCAGCCCATGCTTGCGGGCAAACAGCCACGCCGCCACCACAACGCCGAGAAACCCGCCGTGAAACGACATGCCCCCCGAGCGGATGCCGGTAAGGATCTCGACCGGGTGAGCAAGGTAATAGCCCGGCTGGTAGAACAGCGTATAGCCCAGCCGCCCGCCGACGATGATGCCGATCACCATCAAGCTCACCAGCGCTTCGAGCTGGGCCTTCGTCATCGGCGCCTCGCCCCCCCAGAGCCCCGGACGGGCGATGGCCCGGGCAATGATCCACCAGCCGATCAGGATGCCGACGATGTAGCCGAGCGCATACCAGTAGACCGGGAAGGCGAACTCGCCCAGCCGGATCGTGAAGATCGCGGGGTCGATATCGGGGAACGGGATCGCAGCGGCAAACATGCACCCTGATTGGCCGGGGCCGCGCAGGGTGTCAACCTTGTCTCGGCGCGCGGACCGGCCCATATAGGGAAAAAGCGATGGAGGCGTGTCGATGAAAACAAGCAACAAGGCGTTTGACGATATCTCGCAGCTCTTCACCAACGCGATGGGCGTGGCTCAGGGCGCCAAGACCGAGGCGGAGACGGCGATGAAAAGCTGGATGGACCGCTGGCTTGCCGACCGCCAGCTCGTGACCCGCGAAGAGTTCGATGCGGTGCGCGCGATGGCGCAGAAGGCGCGCGAAGAGAACGAGGCGCTGAAAGCCCGGATCGAGGCGCTGGAAGCGGCCGCCGACAAGGCGTGAGGCGGCTCGCAATCGCAGCGCTTCTCGCGCTCGCGCCGGTGCCGTCCATGGCCGGATGTTCGACCCCACCCAACCTCTCGCAGCTCGTCGCTGATGCGGCGGCGGCGGTGAATGCTGCGCGAAAGGCGCAAGGCAGGCGAGCTCTCGCCCGCTCGGTGCACCTCGACAACGCGGCGATGGCACACGCCTGCTGGATGGCCGAAACAGGCACATTCTCGCACAAGGGCGCGGGCGGGAGTCTGCCGAAGAAGCGGATCAAGGCCACCGGCTACCGCACCCGCCTCACCGCCGAAAACATCGCCTGGGGCCAGAACACCGGAGCGCAGGTGGCGGCGGGATGGATGCAGTCGCCCGGCCACCGGAAAAACATCCTGATGGCCGGGATCGACGATTACGGCCTCGGCGTTGCCCTGATGAACGGTCGACCGGTCT
>MNZL01000086.1:9625-9689 GCA_001873585.1 Rhodobacterales bacterium CG2_30_65_12
ATTCTGTCCGAAAAGTCGGAAAAGTCTAACTGCTTCTTTGGTCCTCAAATACCTCGGGGGGTCC
>MNZL01000162.1:0-2069 GCA_001873585.1 Rhodobacterales bacterium CG2_30_65_12
CAGCAACACGTCGAATTTGCCGTCGTAGAAGGCGTTCATCCGCCGGTCGAGCTCGCCGGCCGCCATCTGGCCATGGGCGATCACGTAAGTCACCTCCGGAACGTGGGTCTTGAGAAAGTCCTCGATCTCGGGCAAGTCCTTGATCCGTGGCACCACAAAAAACGATTGCCCGCCCCGGTAATGCTCGCGCAACAGCGCCTCGCGGATCGTCACAGAGTCAAACTCGCTGACATAGGTGCGGATCGCCAGCCGGTCGATTGGCGGCGTGCCGATCACCGACAGATCCCGCACCCCCGAAAGGCTCATCTGCAGCGTGCGCGGGATCGGCGTGGCGGTGAGCGTCAGCACATGCACGTCGGAGCGCATTTCCTTCAGCCGCTCCTTGTGGCCAACGCCAAAGCGCTGTTCCTCGTCGACCACCAACAGCCCGAGGTTGTGGAACCGCACCGACTTGGCGAGCAACGCATGAGTGCCGACGACAATATCCATCGTGCCGTCGGAAATACCCTTGCGGGTGCGCTCGGCCTCGCGCGCGCCAACGAAGCGGCTGAGCTGGCCGACGCTGATCTCGAAACCCCGGAACCGCTCGGCGAAGCTCTTGTAATGCTGGCGCGCAAGCAGCGTGGTCGGCGCGATCACCGCCACCTGCCTTCCGGCCATGGCGGCGACGAAGGCCGCGCGCATCGCCACCTCGGTCTTGCCGAAGCCGACGTCGCCGCAGATCAGCCGATCCATCGGCGTGCCGGCGGCAATATCCTCGATCACGTCGGAGATTGCCGAAAGCTGGTCTTCCGTCTCCTGGTAGGGAAAGCGCGTGGCGAAGTCTTCCCAGGCGTGGTGCGGTGCTTCCAGCACCGGGGCCTTTCGCAGCGCCCGTTCGGCGGCAAGCCGGATAAGCTTTTCGGCAACCAGCTTGATGCGATCTTTCAGCCGCGCCTTCTTGGCTTGCCAGGCCCCGCCGCCGAGCTTGTCGAGCAGCCCCTCCTCATGGCCGAATTTGGAAAGCAATTCAATGTTTTCGACGGGGAGATACAAGCGATCCCCACCGGCATATTCAAGCGCCAGGCATTCATGCGGCGCGCCAGCGGCGGTGATCGTCTCAAGTCCGGTGTAACGGCCGACGCCGTGATCGACGTGCACCACGAGATCACCCGCCGAAAGCGCATTGGCCTCGGTCAGAAAGTTGTCTGCCCGCCGCCGCCGCTTTGGCGCGCGGATCAGCCGGTCGCCCAGCACGTCCTGCTCCGAGACCACGGTGAGGCCGTCCGCCTCGAAGCCATGTTCGAGGGGCCAGACCGCGAGGTAAACGCCGCCATGTTTGCCCGACACCGTATCCGGCACGTCGCGCCAATCGCCGATCTCGGCGGTGGCGGTCAGCCCTTCGTCGGCAAGCAGGCCCTTCAGCCGCTCGCGCGCACCTTGCGAATAGGAGGCGACGATCACCGGCCCGTTTTCACGCTTTGCCCGAATATGGTCTGATAGTGCGCTGAAAAGATTTATCTTTTCCTGCTGGCGCTCTGGGGCGAAATTGCGCCCGATTCGGCCCATCCCATCCAGCACACCGGGCCCGGTCGGCCGGGGCAGCACGGCCATCTCGATCACCCGCACACCCGCTGTGGCCTTCGCCCAACCGGCATCATCGAGGTAGAGCAGCCCCGGCGGACAGGGTTTGTATACGCTGTCCACCCGGCTTTTCGCCGCCATCGCCTCGCGGCGGGTGTCATACTGGTCGGCGATCCCCTCCCAACGGCTGATCCGCGCCGGGGTGAACTGATCGTCAAGCACCACGCTCGCGCCCGGCAGGTAGTCAAACAGCGTTTCCAGCCGTTCGTGGAAGAACGGCAGCCAATGCTCCGCGCCCTGGTGCTTGCGCCCCGCGCTTACCGCCTCATAGAGCGGATCGTCGCTGGTGCCCGCGCCAAATTCGATTCGGTAGTTCTGGCGAAATCTTGTTATCGCCGCCTCGTCGAGGATCACCTCGCTCACCGGCGCAAGCTCCACCACGCTCAGCGTTTCGGTGGTGCGCTGGGTGGCGGGATCAAACCGGCGCGCGCCCTCGAGCACGTCAC
>MNZL01000162.1:2078-11628 GCA_001873585.1 Rhodobacterales bacterium CG2_30_65_12
CACCGGCCCGGCCTCGCCCGGCGGGTAGATGTCGATGATCCCCCCGCGCACGGCAAAATCGCCGGGCTCGGTTACCGTGGGCGCCTGCGAAAAACCCATCCGCACGAGAAAGCTGCGCAACGCGTCCACGTCGAGCCGGTGATCGACCCGGGCGGTAAAGCTCGCCTCGCGCAGCACGTCGCGGGCTGGCACCCGCTGGGTGGCGGCGCTGAGCGTGGTGAGCAGCACGAAACGGTTGGTGGGCATTCCATGCGCCAGCGCCGCCAGCGTTGCCATCCGCGTGGCCGACACGTCGGCATTGGGCGAAACCCGGTCGTAGGGCAGGCAATCCCAGCCCGGAAAGTCGATCCGCGTCACGCCCGGGGCGAAAAAATCGAGCGCCGCCGCCATCGCCGCAAGCCTGCTCCCGTCGCGCGCGACGTGCACCACCGGGGCGCTGGATTTTTCCAGTTCGCGCACAAGCAGTGCGGCGTCGTAGCCCTCTGGGGCGCCGGACAGGATGATCGGGCGGGTCTCACTCATGGCCTTGGCCTACCCCCCGGCGCGGGCGGGATCAACTGGCTTTGAACGCCCGCGCGTTTGGCCACCGCGCGCGCCACGATCACGCGCCGAATGGGCCGATCGCCATGTTTTGATACATTCCCCACAATGCGGTCACGAAGATCGAGATCATGCCGATCACCTGGGTCTGGATGCGGTGCCGCGCAAGCCGGCGCCGCAGCGCCTCGCCATGGAGCGCAGACTCGCGGATGATCCGCGCGGATCTGAGCGAGAGCGCCCCGACCACGGTCATCGGCCCGGCGAGCAGAACCACGGCCTGGGCAAACTCGATCCCGTACCAGAAGCCGAGCATGGCCAGCGAGGTGAGCAAGCCCGACACCAGCCCGAGCAGCCAAAGCCCCGAGACGCCGGCGATGTAGAACAGCCGGTTGCAGTTGACCCGCACGATGTCTTCGAGATCGGCCTGCGCCTCACCGCCGTGGCGCGCGGCGCGCTGGATCATGTCCCACGGTACGCCGAGCACCCAGTGCGAGGTGGTCGACCACAACACCGCCAGCGCGATCCAGTACCACAGGTTGGAAAAGGATCGCATGTCGATGAGTTCAAAAACGACGGAATACCAGTCCAAGGGCCTGCCTGTGCGTTGGCTGAATGCTGTTTGGGGTGTCATAACCGCCATGGCTGGCCAGCGCCAGCCCCTGAGCGCGGGCGCGGCCAACCCCTGAGCGCGGGCGCGGCCAGGCCTTGAGCGCGGGCGCGCGCCGTGGCAAAGGAGGGCCAACAGCCGGAGGATCCATCATGCGCACCATTGCCCCCTTTCCCGCCACCCGCCTGCGCCGCAACCGCCGCTCCCAAGCCCTGCGCGGGCTGGTGCGCGAAACGCACCTCAGCGTGACCGACCTGATCTGGCCGATGTTCGTGATGGAGGGCGAAAACGCCGAGCACCCGGTGCCGTCAATGCCCGGCGTGTCGCGCCTGACGATCGACAAGGTGGTGGCCGCGGCGCGGCGCGCCGAGAGCCTCGGCATTCCGGCGATCTGCCTGTTTCCCTATGTCGACCCAAGCCTGAAGACCGAGGCCTGCGAAAACGCATGGGACCGCGGCAACCTGTCGAACCGCGCCACCCGCGCGATCCGCGAGGCCGGCATCGAGGTGGCAGTGATGACCGATGTCGCGCTCGACCCCTACAATGCCAACGGCCACGACGGGATCGTGAAGGGCGGCGAGATCGTCAACGATGAAACGGTGGAGGCGCTGGCAAAGATGGCGCTGGCACAGGCCGAGGCGGGGGCCGACATCCTCGGCCCGTCCGACATGATGGACGGACGGATCGGCGCGATCCGGGCAATCCTGGAGGAAAACGGCCACGCGAATGTGTCGATCATGTCCTACTCGGCCAAGTATGCCTCGGCTTTCTACGGGCCGTTCCGCGATGCGGTGGGCGCCGCCGGCGCGCTGAAAGGCGACAAGAAAACCTACCAGATGGACCCGGGCAATGCCGACGAAGCGCTGCGCCTCGTCGAACGCGACCTGATGGAAGGGGCAGATATGGTGATGGTCAAGCCCGGGATGCCCTATCTCGACATCGCCCGGGCGGTAAAGGATCGCTTCCGCGTGCCCACCTTCGCCTATCAGGTATCGGGCGAATACGCGATGCTGATGGCCGCCGCTCAGAACGGCTGGTTGGCAGAAGAACAGGTGATGATGGAAAGCCTCGCGGGCTTCAAGCGCGCCGGGCTCGACGGCATCCTGACCTATTTCGCCCCCCGCGCGGCAGAAATCCTGAACGGCTGATCCACCCCGCGCGCGCGGCTTTTCGCCCATCGCGCCTGCGGGCGTGACAGCCCCACCGGGCTCGCGTATCATTGCCGCCAGCACCCGGGCACCAGATCCGGGCCGAGAGGCAACAGAAAGGCCAGAACGCATGAGCAATTTCACCAGACGTGGGTTTATTTTCGCGGCGGGCGGCACCGGGGTGGTGCTGGCGGGCTGTGGCAACGGGGTTGGCTCCGAAGGCCCGGCCCGGATCGACGCGCGGGTGCAGGCCACCCTCGCCCAGATGCGCACCGATGTGCCAGACGCGCGGGTGCTGGAGCAAAAATCGGTCGGCATGCTGGTCATGCCTCTGGTCACCGAAGCGGGCTTCGGTATCGGTGGCGCTTACGGGCGCGGGGCGCTCGTGGTCGGCGGCATGTCGGTGGACTACTACGCCCAGGCCAAGGCGAGCTTCGGCATCCAGGCCGGCGCGCAGCAATTTGCCCACGTGCTGTTCTTCATGACCGACGAAGCGCTGGCGGATTTTCGCACCGCGTCTGGCTGGGTTGCCGGGGCCGACATCAAATATGCCGCGGCAAACGAAGGCGGCCGCATTGGCGCAGACACCATCACCGCGCTGAACCCGGTGGTCGCGCTGGTCTTCGGCTCGGCCGGGTTGATCGTTGGCGCGAGCCTCGAAGGCTCGAAATACACCCGCATCCTGCCCTGATCGCTACGCAGGCGCCGGTTCAGCCCCGGCGCAGCCCACCCCTGTGCAACCCGCCATCACGCCCGAGCCGAACTCAGCGCGCCCGCGCAAGGCCCTCGGCCATCAGCGCGCCGAGCCGGTCGAGAACGGCCCAGGGCGGCTCCTGCCCGCGCGCCACCGCCTGCGCCCAATCTGAGGCGGCCATGTTCAGTTTGGCGCGGCGGCCCTGCGGGTCATGGCACGGCGTGAGCGCGATCGCCTCATAAACGGCACGGGCCTTTTCGCCAAGCGCCGGGTTCGGCCAGGGCCGGGTGCGCAGTTCGTCCATGAAGGCAAGATCGCAGCCGCAATCGAGCCGGCCCGCCTGCATGGTGCAAAAATCGTGCCGCATGCAGGCCTCGTCGAGCGCGTCAAGGATCGGCCCGGCGCCGTGAAACGGGCCGCACCAGTTGCCGTGCACCGGCAGCGACGGTCCCTGCGCGGCGGCGGGCGCGGCGATGAGGGCAAGGAGAAGGGCAAGCGGCGTCAACATGGCGCCATGTTCGCGCATCGCCGCGCCCCCGTCCAGAGCGACCGCGCTTGCGCCTTTTTCTTGGCAAAAATACTCATACCCCCGCGCCATCGGGGCATCAGCCGATCGCCTTGAGCCGCTTGATCAACGACGATGTATCCCAGCGCCCGCCGCCCATCTTCTGCACATCCTTGTAAAACTGGTCGACCAGCGCTGTCACCGGCAGGCTGGCGCCGGTCTCATTGGCGGTGTCGAGGCAGATGCCAAGGTCCTTGCGCATCCAGTCCACCGCAAAGCCGAAATCGAAGCGGTCATCGGCCATGGTCTCGTGCCGGTTCGCCATCTGCCAGCTTCCCGCCGCGCCCTGGCTGATCACCGCCACCACCTCGCGGATATCGAGCCCGGCCTTTTCGGCAAAGTGCAGGCCTTCCGCTAGGCCCTGCACGAGGCCGGCGATGCAGATCTGGTTGACCATCTTGGCAAGTTGGCCCGCGCCGGTCTCGCCCATCCGCCGGATCGTCTTGCCATAGGCCTGCATGATCGGCTCAGCGGCGTCATAGGCAGCCTGCGACCCACCGCACATGATCGACAGCACGCCGTTCTCGGCCCCCGCCTGCCCGCCCGACACCGGCGCATCGACGTACGCCGCCCCCTGCCCGGCGGCGACGGCGGCGAGCTCCGCCGTCACCCGGGCCGATACCGTGGTGTGATCGACAAACACCGCGGCCGCCGCCATGCCGGCAAAGGCCCCGTCCGGCCCGAGGCAAACCGAGCGCAGATCGTCGTCGTTGCCAACGCAGGCCATCACGAACTCGGCCCCCTCGGCTGCTTCGCGCGGGCTGTCTGCCATCGCGCCGCCGTGCCTGGCCACCCAAGCCTCGGCCTTCGCCGTGGTGCGGTTATACACCGTCACCGCGTGGCCAGCCGCCGCCAGATGCCCCGCCATCGGCGCGCCCATCACGCCAAGACCCAGAAAAGCCAGTTTCGCCATTTCAACGCTCCGTCAATTGCATGCCCGTGAGACTGTCTTTATTGACGGGGGTTTGAGGCGGGTCAACAAGGAGCGCTCATGGCTGGGCTATTTCGCTGGACGGTGCGGGTGGTAACGGCGGTGTTGCTTCTCGCCGCGTTGGTGCTTGGTGTCGTCTACTACCTCGCCTCGCGCTCACTGCCCGACTATAACACCAGCCACGCCGTGCGCGGGCTTGCCGCTCCGGTCGAGATCGTGCGCGACCATGCCAACGTGCCGCATATCTTCGGGCAAACCGACGAAGACGTGTTTTTCGCCCTCGGTTATGCCCACGCCCAGGATCGGCTGTGGCAGATGGTGATGCTGCGGCGCACGGCGCAGGGGCGGCTCAGCGAAATCTTCGGGGCGCGCACCCTCAAGGTCGACGAGTTGATGCGCCGGCTCGATATCTACAGCCTCGCGCAGCAGGCCGTGGCGGTGCAAAGCGAACAGACCCGCGCCGCCCTCTCTGCCTATGCCCATGGCGTCAACGCCCGGCTCGACCGCGTGAACGCCGACGCGCTCGGGCGCGGCGCGCCGGAATTGTTCTTGTTTTCAAACGACATTTCACCTTGGGTTCCGGCCGATAGCCTGGCGATTCTGAAGTTGATGGCGGTGCAGATGGGCAGCCAGATCCAATCGGAGGTGCTGCGCGCGCGCGTGGCGCTCACGCTCTCGCCGGATCGGCTCGCCGACATTCTGCCCGACACCCCCGGCACCGGCGTTGCCGCCCTGCCGGACTACGCGGCGTTGTTCAATGCCGCGCCGCGCGCGTTTGCCGCCCTCGCCCCGTTGCCCGCGCCTGATCCGCTTTCGCCGGTGGCCGGGTTCGGAATGGGCGGCGCGTCCAACGCCTGGGCCGCCGCGCCGTCGCGCTCGGCCGCCGGGGGCACACTGCTGGCGAACGATCCGCACCTGGGCTTTAGCGCACCGACGATCTGGTATCTCGCCCGGCTGGAGCTGCAAAGCGGCGGCGTGATCGGCGGCACCATCCCCGGTATGCCGGTGGTGCTTCTCGGCCGCTCGGAAGGCTTCGGCTGGGGCCTCACTTCGTCGTATCTCGACGATCAGGATGTGTTCATCGAAAGGCTCAACCCCGACGACCCCGGCGAGGTGCTTACCCCCGACGGCTTCAAGCGCATGGAGAGCCGGGCCTCGATCATCCGGGTGAAAGATCAGCCTCCCGTCACCATCGCGCTGAACTGGACCGACAACGGCCCGGTGCTGGCGGGCAACCAATACGGCCTTGGCGCCATTACCCCGCCCGGCCATGTCGCTTCGGTCAGTTGGACCATGCTCACCGCGCGCGACCGCTCGATGACCGCCGCACTGCGGCTGATGCAGGCAAAATCGGTTGCCGAGGGGATCGAGGCCGGGAAGGATTTTCTTGCGCCCTCGCAAAACGTCACCATGGTCGACGGTGAACACATCGCCCTCAAGACCATGGGCGCAATGCCGCGCCGCGCCGCCGATCACATGACGCTGGGCCGGATGCCCGCCCCCGGCTGGGAGGCGCAAAACCGCTGGATCGGCGTCGAGGCCTATGCCGCCAACCCCGAGTTTGTCGATCCCGCCGGAGGCATTGTCGGCAACACCAACAACAAGCTCCTCAAGCGCCCCTTCCCGCTGCATGTGAGCTGGGACTGGGGCGACACGCAGCGTATCCAGCGCTGGGAGCGGCTGATGCAAACGCGCGAGGTGCACACCCGCGAAAGCTTCATCGAGGCCCAGCTCGATTCGGTGTCGATCACCGCGCGCAACCTGTTGCCTCTGGTCGGGGCCGATCTGTGGTTTACCGGCGAGGCCGCACCCGAGGGCAGCCCCGAGCGCGCCCGTCAGCGCGCCCTCGACCTGCTCGCAGAATGGAACGGCGAGATGAACGAGCACATGCCCGAGCCGCTGATCTACATGGCCTGGATGCGCGCGCTTCAAGATCGGCTGATCCGCGATGAGGTTGGCCCGCTCGCGGCGGCCTTCAGCCATGTCGAGCCGGTGTTTATCGAGCGGGTGTTTCGCGATGTGAACGGTGCTGGCATCTGGTGCGACGTGGTGCAGAGCGCACCGCAAGAAAGCTGCACCGAGATCGCAAGGGCGGCGCTCGACGACGCGCTGATCTGGATCGACGAAAACGTCGGTGGCGCCACCGAAGCGCTGCGCTGGGGCGATATGCACGAGGCCACCCACGATCATTCGGTGTTGGGCAGCGTGCCGTTTCTCAAATGGTTCGTGAACATCCGCCAATCCACCTCGGGCGGCGACAACACGCTCAACCGGGGGCGCACCTCGGGCACCGGGGCCAACCCGTTTCTCAACGTCCACGGGGCCGGCTATCGCGGGGTTTACGATTTTTCCGATCCCGATTCGTCGCTGTTCGTCACCGCAACCGGGCAATCGGGGCATTTTCTCAGCCGCTATTACGACGATCTCGGCGAGCTCTGGCGGCGCGGCGAATACATCCCGATGTCGCTCGACGCCGATCTTGCCCGGGCGGCGGCGGTGGGGGTGATGCAGCTCACACCGATCAAGTAAGGCCGAGTTCCCCGACGACGTCAGGCCCCCGTTTCAAACTCAGCCTTCTGGCGCGCTGTCCAGTTCACGGCCATGTCCCAGCCGTTTTTTACCTGGCGCTCGCTTTCGACCACATGCGCCTCGTGCAGCCACGCCCGCGCCTTGCCATCGGCAAAACCGAGCCGGAGCACCTCGCGGCTGCTCTCCTCGGCGATTTGCGCCTCGATCATGGCGGTGAGGGCCGCGATGCCGGCCCCGGTCAGCGCTGAAAGGGCCACCACCTGCGCGCTGCGTGCGGCTTCTGTCTCGCGCGCGGTGCGGATCTCGGCGGTCAGCAGGTCGGCCTTGTTCCAGACCTCGATGCGCGGCACATCCTGGGGCACACCCAGCTCTTCGAGGATCGCTTCGACGTCACGCGCCTGCGCCTCGGTCTCGTCGGCCGCGATATCGCGCACATGAAGGATCAGATCAGCGCCCAGCACCTCTTCCAGCGTGGCGCGGAACGCGGCGACAAGCTGGTGCGGCAGATCGGAAATGAAGCCCACGGTATCGGACAGGATCACCTTGCGGCCAGAGGGCAGCACGAGGCCGCGCATGGTCGGGTCGAGGGTGGCAAAGAGCATGTCTTTCGCCATCACATCGGCCCCGGTCATCCGGTTGAACAGGGTCGACTTGCCGGCGTTGGTGTAGCCCACCAGCGCCACCACCGGGAACGGCACCTTGGCCCGCGCCGCGCGGTGCAGTTCGCGGGTTTTCACCACCTTGGCCAGTTGCTTGCGCAGCCGGGCAAGCTGGTCGTCGATCGCCCGCCGGTCGGCCTCGATCTGGGTTTCGCCGGGGCCGCCGACGAAGCCAAGCCCACCGCGCTGGCGCTCAAGGTGCGTCCAGGCCCGCACCAGCCGTGTGCGCTGGTAGCTCAGCGCGGCCATCTCGACCTGCAACACCCCCTCGCGGGTGCGGGCACGGTCGGAAAAGATTTCGAGAATCAGGCCGGTGCGGTCGAGGATCTTCACCTTCCAGGCCTTCTCGAGGTTGCGCTGCTGCACCGGGCTTACCGAACCGTCGATCAGCACCAGCTCAACCTCGCCCGCCTCAAGCCGCGCCTTGATCTCGTCAATCTTGCCGGTGCCGAACAGATGGCCCGGATGCGGCTTTGCGAGCCGGACGATCTCGCTGCCTGCCACCACAAGGCCCGGCAGCGCGGTGGCGAGCGCCACACCTTCATCAAGCGCGGCGCGCGCCGCGCGGCGCGCGCGGTCGGCGGTCAGTTCGGGATGAATGACCCAGGCCCGGGTGGGTTCAGGCTTGCGAGAGGTAGGATCTGTGCTCATCTGGGCTCACTGGCGCGAAACGCGCTATCGCAACACATGTGAGGCCCGCCCCGCCTCAAGGCAAGCCCCCCGGTCGACATGCCGGATCGTTGGCCTCAGCTTTCTTCGCCGTCGTACAAGTTGATCGGCTGGGCCGGCATGATCGTCGAGATCGCGTGTTTGTAAACCAGCTGGCTCTGCCCGTCGCGCTTCAAAAGCACGCAAAAATTATCAAACCAGGAGATCACGCCCTGAAGCTTCACGCCGTTAATGAGAAAGATCGTGACCGGAACCTTGGCCTTGCGGACATGGTTCAGGAATGCGTCCTGCAGGTTTTGCTTGTCGGCAGCCATCGCTTCTTGCCCTTGTTTTATCGTGCTGCCGGATCCCGGCAGGATTTAACCAATAACCTCTCTATGTAGTGGGCGCGGCAAAGTTTCCACCCCCAATTTCGACGGCTAGCGCCGCCACAGATCGGGGCTGAACAGCGCGACGATCGCCAGCGTTTCGAGCCGGCCGAGGATCATCGCGGCGACGAGCACGAATTTCCCCCCGGAGGTCAGATCGCCGTAGCTGAACGGCGTGGTTTCGGCGAGGCCCGCCAGCGGGCCATTCGTGGTGAGCGCCGCGATCGTCAGCACCAGCGCCTGCTCGAAGCTTTCGCCGGTGAAGGAGAAGGCCGTCATCACCAGGGCCACCGATAGCGCCATCAGCATGAAAAACAGCCATGCCATGTAGGCGCCGCGCCGGCGCAAATGCCGCGCATCGCCGCCCGCGCCACCCACCGAATGCGGGTGCACCAGTCGCTCAAGCTCGCGCATACCGTGCTTGTAAAGCGCGTAGACGCGCAACAGCTTGGCACCGCCCGCCGTGGTCGCCACACCGCCGCCGATCAAGCTGAGGCCAAGCAGGATCAGCCCCGGCGTCTGCAACCCGGACCAATCCTGGCTCGCGCTCCAGGCGGCGCTTTCCCAACCGGTGGTGGTGAGAAACGAGAGCACGGTAAAGACCGAACCCCAGAGCGCGCCGAGGCCCTTCACGAGGCTCATCTGCGTGCCGTCCAATTCGTAGGCGCCAAGGAAATGGCGCAGAAACAAAAAGCCCGGCACCAGCAGCACAAGCGCCAGCGCAATGCGAATCTCGGGATCGTCGCGCAGGCCGGCGAGCGGCCGCCCCTGCCCTTCTCGCGCGAAGGTGAGCCGCGACAGCGCGAACACGAGAAACAGCGCCACCACTACCTCGCCGCC
>MNZL01000055.1 GCA_001873585.1 Rhodobacterales bacterium CG2_30_65_12
CACGCTTTGCGCCATGACTGACCGGTTTGACAACACCCCCGAAACCGCCCTGCGCTGGCACCTTGACGGCCGGGGTGCGGTGTTGGCGACGGTGGTCGAAACCTGGGGGTCGGCGCCCCGGCCCGTGGGCAGCCAGCTTGCGGTGTCGGGCGCGGGCGAGATTGCCGGGTCGGTTTCGGGCGGCTGCGTCGAGGGCGCGGTGGTGGCCGAGGCCGCTGAAGCGCTGGCCGAGGGCCGCGCCCGGCTCGTCAGCTACGGCGTCAGCGACGACAGCGCTTTTGCCGTGGGACTGGCCTGCGGCGGCACGATCCGGGTGCTGATCGAGCCCGTCGGGGCGCAGATTTCCGAGGCAATGCTGGCCGAGCTGGTGGCGATGCGCGCCGCCCGCGCGCCGGTGGCGCTGGTGGTCGACACCACAGACTGGAGCCGCCGGATCGCCGTTCCGCCGGACTTCGCCGAGCGCTTCCGCGCCGACCGTTCCGGCTTCGAGCCGGACGGCGCCACCTTCGTTGGTCTGCACAACCCGGCGCCGCGGATGATCGTGGTGGGGGCGGTGCACATCGCCCAGGCGCTGGTGCCGATGGCGCGAATTGCCGGGTTTGACGTGACGGTGATCGACCCGCGCGGTGCCTTCGCCGCCGATCACCGCTTTCCCGGCGCGGATTTGCGCGAAGACTTTCCCGATGAGGTGATGGCGAGCCTCGGGCTTGATGCGCGCACCGCCGTGGTCACGCTGAGCCACGACCCCAAGATCGACGACCCCGCGATCGAGGCGGCCCTGGCCGCACCGGTGTTTTATCTCGGCTGCCTCGGCTCGACCCGCACGCATGCAAAGCGGGTAGCGCGGCTTGCGGCTCGCGGGGTTTGCGCGGCGGACATCGGCCGAATCCATGGCCCGGTCGGGCTTGATATCGGCGCGAAAACGCCCGCCGAGATCGCCGTTGCGGTGCTCGCACAAGTGACAGAAAGCCTGCGCCGGGGCTGAAAAGGGTTTTTACCACGCCCTGAATATGCTTGACTGGTTGGCGAAAACAGGGGGGTGGAAAACAGGGGGGAGGCATGACCGAACACCGCACCGGGCATTTTCGCGCTGGCATGGCCGCCTTGGCCGCCCTGGCCTTGGCGCCGGCCGTTTTCGCAGCACCAGTGGCGGCGGAGGGCTGGGCGATCTTCAAACTCGACAGCGTCGATGATTTAGCCGCTTGCATGTCGCGCGCGCGGCGGACCGTTTCGAGCTACATCTTCGATCATGGTGGTTCGCAGACCGGGGCCGATAGCTGGTCGGTCTATGGCTATGATCTCGAACCGGGCCAGCAGGACGTGGTGATCGTCTGTTTCGAAGCTGCCGGTGGCGCGATCGACGCGCTTCTCGTGGTGCAGAGCGAGAGCGAGAGCGAGCCCAGGGAGCAGGTGGCCGAAGCTCTGCTGCGGATCTGGGACGGCGCGTGACGCCCCGCGTGCCTTGCGCCCGGTGCAAGGCAGGCCTGCCGGCCGCGCTCTTGCTGATCCGCGCTCGCGGGCGCAGGGTTGGCAAACCCAACATGAGGCGCGCCGATGCCGCTTTTTGATCTGTCCGACATTGCCGTGACCCTGATCGCGCTGGCGCTCGCCGGCAGCCTCGGGCTGCTGCTTGGCCGGGTCACGATCGGCCGGGTCGGGCTCGGGATCGGTGGGGTGCTGTTTGCCGGGATCGCCGCGGGCCATGTCGCGGCGGCGACGGGCATCAGCTTTGACCCGAAAGTGCTTCATTTCATGCGAGAGTTTGGCCTTATCTTGTTTGTCTACACGATTGGCATCCAAGTTGGCCCGAGCTTTTTCAAGAGCTTCGGGCGCGAGGGGCTGAGGTTGAACCTGGCCGCCATGGCGATCGTTGGGCTCGGCGTGGCGGTGAGTGTGGCGCTGTTTTTCGCGGTCGGGCTGGAGCTGCCGGTGTTGGTGGGGGTGATGTCGGGGGCGGTCACGAATACGCCGGGGCTGGGCGCGGCGACGCAGGTGCTGGCCGAAACCGGGTTTGGCACCGATGCGCAAGCGCGGACCGGGCTCGGTTACGCCATGGCCTACCCGTTCGGCATCGTCGGCATCCTGCTCGTGATGCTGGCGATCCGGGCGCTGTTTCGCATCGACGTGGACGCTGAGGCCGCAGACTGGACGCGCAGAAGCGGCGGCGGACCGGCGGCGCTCCCCTCGATCGACGTGGTGGTGACCAACCCCAACATCGACGGTCTGCGCCTTGGTGAGGTGCCCGGCCTGTTTGGTGACGAGGTCGCCGCGAGCCGGATGCGCTCGGGTGAGGAGGTGAGCGTGCCAACCCGCGCCACGGTGGTGCGCAGCGGCGACACCCTGCACATCGTTGGCCCGGCAAAGGCGCTGGCGGCGATGAAGCTCGTGCTTGGCCCCGAGGCCGCCACACCGGTGACGACCAAGGGCAGCCGGATGACCTGGGCGCGGCTTGTGGTGACCGAGAAAAGAGCGTTGGGCGTGCGGCTGCGCGATCTCGCCCTGCCCGAGGGGCATGACGTGACGATCACCCGTATCAACCGTGCCGGCATCGAGCTGCCGCCGCGCGCCGCGAGCCGGCTGGCGTTTGGCGATATCGTCACCGTGGTGGGCCTGCCCGACGATATCGAGGTGGTGAAGATGACGATCGGCGACGAACGCTCCCGGCTTGACCAGGTGCAGTTCGAGGCGGTGTTTGTTGGTATCGTGCTGGGCATCGTGCTGGGCTCGATCCCGCTGGCGATCCCGGGCCTGCCCGCCCCGCTGAAGCTCGGCCTTGCCGGTGGCCCGCTGGTGGCGGCTATCGGGCTTGGCCGGCTCGGGCACTGGGGGCCGTTCGTGTGGTTCATGCCGCCGGTGGCAAATACCGCGCTGCGCGAGCTTGGCATCGTGCTTTTCCTTGCGGTGGTGGGGATCAGCGCCGGCGACCGGTTTGTGGAAACGCTGCTGGCCGGCCCAGGGCTGGCCTGGGTGGGCTACGGCATCTTGATCACGCTGGTGCCGCTGGCAACGGTGGGGTTGATCGCCCGGGCGCTGTTCGGCTTCAACTTCCTCAGCCTTGCCGGCCTGCTTGCGGGCTCGATGACCGACCCGCCCGCGCTCGCCTTTGCCACCTCGCTGCATGGCTCGGCGGCCGCATCGGTGGCCTATGTTTCGGTCTATCCTCTGGTGATGTTCCTGCGCATCCTCGCGCCACAGCTGATGCTGCTCATGCTGGTCGGGGCAACGGGGTAACGCCCGGCGCCGCGTCCGGAGCGGCGCCGCTTCGGCCCGTGGCGATACATAGGTGTATCCTGCACCAGCTCGTGCGCGGCGCGGGAGCAGGGGCATTTTTCACCGGAAAACCGGAAAACTCGAATTTCAAATATCTCTCACGTCATTGTAATATAATGATAATAATTTGATCGTCAGGCACGGTATGGGTTTGTTTACCAAAGCTCAAGCACGGAACCGCCTCAGTGCAGCACCACCTCGTCGCCGCGCACCATTCCGAGCACCGAGCGGGCTTGTTCGTCGAGCAGGTCGAGGTCGAGGTACTCATCCGAGAGGCGGCGGGTCTTGTTGCGCAGCGCCGCTATCTCTTCATTCAGCGCAGAGCGCTCCGCCGCAAGCGCCGAAGCTTCGGCGTCGATCCGCACCCGGTTGAACAGCCCGAAATCGCCCTGAACGCTGGCGAAGGTAAAATACAGGCCTGCGGCTATGACCCCAAGAAAGTAGATCACCCCGCCAAGCCCGGATTGTCTGCGGTGAACGCTCATGCTGCCTCACTTCGCCTTCGCCTCTGACGGGCGTTGCGGAGAAGTATCGCACAGGTGATTTTGCTTGTGAATCTCTTTTTGTAACGTCCCGCGCGGGACTGCGGGCACAAAAAGGGCGGCCGCGATGGGCCGCCCTTGCGACGATGCCTGTTGGCTCGGATCAGGTGATCGAGGCTTGGTAAATGCCCTCGATCGCCGCGCCGATGGCGGCATTGAAGGCATCCTCGGTCATGTCCACCGTCAGCCCCTCGGTGAGGGCGCGGCTGAACGAGGCGATCATTGCGGTGTTTTCGCTGAGCAGCGCGTTGGCCTTGTCGCGGCTGTAGCCGCCTGAAAGCGCCACCACGCGCACCACCTTGGGGTTGGCGATCAGCGTGGCGTAATGGTTGGCGATGGTCGGGATGGTAAGCTTCAGCATTACCAGCTCATCCTCACCAAGTGCGTCGAGGTGCCCGGAGATCTCTTCGAGCAGGATGTCTTCGGCTTTGGCCTTGTCGGGGCAGGCAATGCTTACTTCCGGTTCGATGATCGGCACGAGGCCCTTGGCGACGATCCGGTGCGCGACCTCAAATTGCTGGTCGACCACCGCCTTGATCCCCTCGGCATTCGCGGCGCTGATCAACGAGCGCATCTTGGTGCCGAAAATGCCGGCGGCCACGGCCCGGTCGAGCAGCGCGTCGAGATCGGGCATCGGCTTCATCACCTGACAGCCGTTTTCTTCATCGGCCAGTCCCTTGTCGACCTTCAGAAACGGCACCACGCGGCGCTCATCCCAGAGAAACTCGGCCGCCGGCTTGCCCTCGATTGCGCGGTCCATGGTCATCTCGAACAGGATCGCACCGAGCACCTTGTCGCCGGTGAAGGCGGGGGCGGTGGCGATCCGGCTGCGCATCGCATGGATCTGGTCAAACATTTCCGCTTCGCCGGAATAGGCATCTTCACCCACGCCGTATAGCGCCAGTGCCTTCGGGGTCGAGCCGCCCGACTGGTCGAGCGCGGCGATGAAGCCGGCGCCGCTGCGCATCTGGTCTAGTTGGTCCTGGTTGGGCATGTTCGATCCCTTTGCTTGTTTGTGTTCACCGATGTGTAGGCCGCGCGGGCGGAGGGATCAATCGTGGTAGCGCCAAAACATGGCGGCTATGCGTTGGCCGGACGCCACGGCGGGGGGGGGGCACAAAAAGGGGCAAGCGCGGGCCTGCCCCTGATTGTGATGGAATCCCTGCCGGTTGCTCAGCGCTCAGGCGGCGAGCGCTGCCACGCCGGGCAGTTCCTTGCCTTCCATCCACTCGAGGAAAGCGCCGCCGGCGGTGGAAATATAGGTGAAGCTTGCAGCCTTGCCGGCGGCATTGATCGCCGCCACCGTATCGCCACCGCCGGCCACCGAGACGAGGTTGCCGGCATCGGTGGCGGCCGCGATCGCGTCGAGCATGTCGAAGGTGCCCTTGTTGAAAGGCTCAAGCTCGAACACGCCAAGCGGGCCATTCATGATCAGCGTCCTCGCGCCGGCAATCACCTTGTTGATGTAGGCCACCGTTGCGGGCCCGGCGTCGAAGATCATCGCGTCGGCCGGGCAGGCATCGGCGGCCACCGTTTCGTGCGGCGCATGCGCCTTGAACGCGCGGGCCACCACCACGTCGGTCGGCAGGATGATCTCGCAGCCGGCTGCCGCGGCGGTGGCGAGGATCTTGCGCGCGGTGTCGGCAAGGTCGTGCTCGCAGAGCGATTTGCCCACGTCGATGCCCTGCGCGGCGAGGAAGGTATTGGCCATGCCGCCGCCGATCACCAGATGTTCAACCTTGCCGACGAGGTTGTCGAGCAGGTCGAGCTTGGTCGAGACCTTGGCGCCGCCGACCACCGCCACCACGGGCCGGGTCGGAGAGCCGAGCGCGGCCTCAAGCGCCGAAAGCTCTTCGGCCATCAGCCGGCCGGCGCAGGCGGGCAGCAGCCGGGCGATCCCTTCCGTCGAGGCGTGGGCCCGGTGCGCGGCGGAAAAGGCATCGTTCACATAGACATCGCCAAGCGCGGCCAGCGCGGCGGCAAAGCTGGCGTCATTCTCGGTTTCGCCCTTGTGGAAGCGGGTGTTTTCGAGCAGCAGCACCTCGCCCTGCTGCAGCGCCGCCACCGCCGTCTTGGCCGGTCCGCCGATGCTATCGGCGGCGAATTTGACCGGCATGCCGAAGGCGGCCTCAAGCGCCGGGACGATGGCCTTCAGGCTCATTTCCGGCACCACCTGGCCTTTCGGGCGGCCGAAGTGGGCCATCAGCACCGGCTTGCCGCCCTTGGCGACGATATCTTTGACCGTTGGCACGATGCGGTCGATCCGGGTGGTGTCGGTGACGTTGCCGGCCTCGTCGACCGGCACGTTGATATCGACCCGCGTCATCACCACCTTGCCGTCGAGGTCCATGTCGTCGAGTGTTTTCCAGGCCATGAGAGGTCCTCCCGTATTGCGTTGAGGCGAGTCACACCGATTTGTTTATTCCGGTCAATGCGGCAAAGCGATCATTTGCATGAATTCTTTTTGGTTGGCGTGAAAAAAAATTGAAGGCGGGCTATCGGCACCGCCCACGCACGGTGCGTCGCCCCCCCTTTTCCTTCCGTCAATCCATGCATAGGTTGCGACCAACGCAATCAAAGGAGGCCCGCATGGCCGAGATCAAGGATCCCGAAAACACCATCCTCATCGAGCTCAAGGATGGCACCGTCACTGTCGAGCTGCTCGCGGACGTCGCGCCCAAGCACGCCGAGAGGATGAAAGAGCTGGCGCGCGAAGGCGCTTATGATGGCGTGGTGTTTCACCGGGTGATCGACGGTTTCATGGCCCAGACCGGCGACGTCGAGCATGGCCGCGAGGGCGGCGAGCTGCGCCGCGCCGGCACCGGCGGATCAACCAAACCCGACTTGCCGGCGGAGTTCTCCAAGCTGCCGCATGATCGCGGCACGCTCGGCGCCGCCCGCTCGCAAAACCCCAACAGCGCCAACAGCCAGTTCTTCATAAATTTCAGCGACAATCACTTCCTCAACGGTCAATACACCGTGTATGGCCGGGTGATCTCGGGGATGGAACATGTCGACAAGATCCTGCGCGGCGAGCCGCCCGCGACCCCCGACAAGATGATCAGCGTGAAAGTGGCGGCGGATGTCTAGGAACACCCTCGCGGCCTGGATCATCTTTCTCGCCGGCACCGGCCTCGTTGTGCTTTATTATTTCATGACCGTGCCGGGGGCCTCTCCGGAGGTGGTGACGGACGTGCCGGGCGAGGCGGGAGGGCCGCGGATCGAGATCACCATCGCCGGCGAGGCCAATGGCACGGTTGTGATCGAGCTGTTTGATACGTTGGCCCCCAAACACGCCGAGCGGATCGTAACGCTGGCGCGCGAAGGGGCCTACGACGGCGTGGTGTTTCACCGGGTAATAGATGGTTTCATGGCCCAGACCGGCGACGTTGAAAATGGCAAGCTCGGCAGCGATCTGTCGCGCGCGGGCAGTGGTGGCTCGTCCTATCCCGATCTGCAGGCGGAGTTCTCGAAGGAGCCGTTCGTGGCTGGCGTTGTCGGCATGGCCCGATCGTCGGATCCCAACAGCGCCAACAGCCAGTTCTTTATCATGTTCGATGCCGCACCGCATCTCGACGGTGAGTATACCGTCGTCGGCCGGGTGATCGAGGGCATCGACGTGGTGAACGCGATCAAGCGCGGTGCCGACGGGCGCAATGGCGCGGTGATCGGCGAGCCGGACGTGATGCAAAGCGTGCGCGTGATCGAATGAGCATGCGGGGGCAAGCGGGCGTTCCGACTTGCGAGGCGCCCGCTTGCCCCCGTGCTCATACGGTCAGGCCGAGAGCGAGAATGAAGGCGGCAAAGGCAATGGCCTCGAAGGCGGGGAGGGGGATACGAAACATCATTCCTCCTTCTGCCACGCCAAGCTTAACGCAAGCTTACCGAATCTGGTAATCTGAGGAAACACAGTGTTTCCGCGTTGGCGTCATACCGACACTGGGGCCAGAGACTGACCCGAAGCAATGTTCTGCCGATCGCAAGCGCAACAAAAAAGCCCCGGCGCTGAGCCGGGGCTTTTGCTTTCATGGTGGCCGCCTCAGGCCTTGGCGAGGTTGCGCAGAACGAAATTCAGCACGCCGCCGTTTTCGACGTAATCCTTCCCCACCCCGGTATCGATCCGGCACTTGAGCGTGATCGTCTTCTCATGGCCATCAGCATAGGTGATGGTGCAGGGAACGTTTGCCTGTGGCTCCAGATCGCCCGCGAGCCCGTGGATCGAGATCACCTCGTCGCCGATCAGCCCGAGCGATTTGCGATCATCGCTGCCGGTGAACTCGAACGGGATCACCCCCATGCCGACGAGATTGGAGCGGTGGATGCGCTCGAAGCTCTCGGCCACCACGGCCTTGACCCCGAGCAGGCTGGTGCCCTTCGCCGCCCAGTCACGCGAGGATCCGGCGCCGTAGAGCTCGCCGCCGAACACCACCAGCGGCACCCCTGCGTCCTGATAGGCCATTGCCGCGTCGTAGATCGAGGTTTGCGCGCCATCGGGGCCCTTGGTGTAGCCGCCTTCGACGCCTTCGAGCATCTCGTTCTTGATGCGGATATTGGCGAATGTGCCGCGCATCATCACTTCGTGGTTGCCGCGCCGCGAGCCGTAGGAGTTGAAATCGCGCACCGGCACCTGGCGTTCGATCAGGTATTTGCCCGCCGGAGACTCGGCCTGGAAGCTGCCGGCCGGGCTGATGTGGTCGGTGGTGATCATATCGCCCAGCAGCGCGAGGATGCGCGCGCCGTCAATATCGTCGATCGTGCCAGCCTCGGCGCCCATGCCCTCGAAGTAGGGCGGGTTCTGGATATAGGTCGAGCTGGCGGGCCAGTCATAGGTTTCGCCACCCGAAATCTCGACCGCCTGCCATTTCTCGTCGCCCTTGAAAACGTCGGCATATTTGGCCTGAAACGCCTCGCGGGTGACGACCCGTTCCACCAGTTCCGCGATCTCGCCATCGCTCGGCCAGATGTCCTTGAGATACACGTCCTCGCCGTCCGGCGTCTGGGCGATCGGATCGTTCGCCATGTCGATATTCATGTCGCCCGAAAGCGCATAGGCCACCACCAGCGGCGGGCTGGCGAGGTAATTGGCGCGCACGTCCGGGCTGATGCGGCCCTCGAAGTTGCGGTTGCCCGAGAGCACCGCGGTGGCGATCAGGTCATTGCCGTGGATCGCCTTGGAAATCTCGGGCTGCAATGGGCCCGAGTTGCCGATGCAGGTGGTGCAGCCGTAGCCCACGAGGTTGAACCCGATCGCATCAAGGTCTTCCTGCAACCCGGCGGCTTCGAGGTATTCCGTCACCACCTGGGAGCCCGGCGCGAGCGAGGTTTTTACCCACGGCTTGCGGGTGAGGCCGAGTGCGTGGGCCTTGCGCGCCACAAGCCCGGCACCGATCAGCACATAGGGGTTCGAGGTGTTGGTGCACGATGTGATAGAGGCGATCACAACCGAACCATCGCTCAGTTGATACTCCTGGCCTTCGACCTGTGCCGTCTTCGCGGCGAACGCCGGCGCGGTTGGGGCCGGGCCTTCGTCGGCCATGTCGGCCGCGCCATTGGTGGTGTCGATTCCGCCGCGATATTCCGCGATCACGTCCTTGAAGGCGGCGGCAGCGGTGTCGAGCGGCAGATAATCCTGCGGCCGCTTCGGGCCAGAAATGGCCGGCACGATTTCGCCCATGTCAAGCGTCAGCGTCGAGGTATA
>MNZL01000098.1 GCA_001873585.1 Rhodobacterales bacterium CG2_30_65_12
CGGGGGAGAACATCCCCGCCACCGCCGGCACCCGCCTTGTATTTTTTGAAACATTGCTCATGTGAGTGCTATATAACAACGATCCGTTGCAAGTGTAGAGCATCACCGCGAGAAAACCATGACCGAACCCCGACATCCCGCACGTTACTGGAGCGCCCAGCCCGACGGGCGGCTGCGCTGCGAGCTTTGTCCGCGTTTTTGCGCGCTGCGCGACGGCCAGCGCGGCATGTGCTTTGTGCGGATGCGTGAGGGCGACCAGATCGTGCTCGATACCTATGGCCGCTCGTCCGGCTTCTGCATCGACCCGATCGAGAAGAAACCGCTCAATCATTTCCTGCCCGGCACCTCGGTGCTCAGCTTCGGCACGGCGGGGTGCAACCTTGCCTGCAAGTTCTGCCAGAACTACGATATCTCCACCGCCCGCAGTGTCGACCGTGCCTCGCCCGAAGCCCTCGCGGCGGCGGCGCAGCGGCACGGCTGCGCCTCGGTGGCCTATACCTACAACGATCCGGTGATCTTCCTCGAATATGCCGTCGATACCGCAGCGGCCTGCCGCGCGGTGGGGGTGCGCTCGGTTGCGGTCACGGCGGGCTACATCGAGCCAAAACCGCGCGAGGAGTTTTTCGCGGCGATGGATGCGGCGAATATCGACCTCAAGGGCTTCACCCCCGAGTTTTATCGCAAACTCACCGGCGCCGAGATCGGCCCGGTGCTCGATACGATTGCCTACGTCGCGCAGGAAACCACCTGCTGGCTGGAACTCACCACGCTGCTGATCCCCGGCGAGAACGACAGCCCGGCCGAGATCGAGGCGTTGAGTGGCTGGGTGCTGGAGCAGTGCGGCGCGGATACGCCGCTGCACTTCACCGCCTTCACGCCGCAGCACCGGATGCCGCACCACGCCGCCACGACGCTCGAATCCGTGCTTGGCGCGCGCGAGATCGCCAAGGCTGTCGGGCTGCACCACGTCTATGTCGGCAATGTTCACCACGAGGCGGCGCAATCGAGCTATTGCACCGGCTGCGGACAGCGCGTGATCGGCCGCGACTGGCACGCGATCACTGCGTGGCACCTCGACGACAGTGGCCATTGTCGCAATTGCGGCACCCGCTTTGCCGGCGTGATCGAAGGGCCGCCGGGCACCTGGGGCGCCAAGCGCCAGCCGATTCGCATCGGTGCCTGATCTTGCGTGATCGTGCGACGAAAAAACCCGGGCGCGAACGCCCGGGCAAGTTTCGGCTGAAACTCTGGAAGGAACGCTCAGCCGTTGGTAAATTCGGGGTAGGCTTCCATCCCCAGTTCGGCGCGGTCGAGGCCCATCGCCTCGGCTTCCTCGTCGACGCGAATGCCCATCACCATCTTCAACACCAGCCAGATCACCAGCGAGACGGTGAAGACGAAGGCGCCGACGATCACGATCGAGATCAATTGACCGCCGATCGTGGCATCACCGTTGGTGAGCAGCACCGCGATCGTGCCCCAGATTCCGGCGAACAGGTGCACCGGGACGGCGCCCACCACATCGTCGATCTTGAGCTTGTCGAGGAACGGCACGGCAAAGACCACGATCAGCCCGCCCACGGCCCCGATCAGGGTGGCCTGGCCGAGGCCGGGCGTCAGCGGCTCGGCGGTGATCGAGACGAGGCCCGCCAGCGCGCCGTTGAGCACCATCGTCAGGTCGACCTTCTTGTAAAGGAGCTGCGTGAGCACCAGCGCCGTCAGCGCGCCACCGGCGGCAGCGGTGTTGGTGTTGGCGAAGATGCGGGAGATGTCGGCGACGTTACCGGCGGTATCCATGTAGAGCTGCGAGCCGCCGTTGAAGCCGAACCAGCCCAACCACAGGATGAAGGTGCCGAGCGTGGCCAGCGTCAGGTTCGAGCCGGGAAAGGCGTTGACCTTGCCGTCCTTGGTGTATTTTCCAATCCGCGGGCCTAGCACGAGCGCGCCGGCGAGTGCGGCCCAGCCGCCGACCGAGTGCACCACGGTAGACCCGGCAAAATCGAGAAAGCCGAAGTTGGCATCGAGAAATCCGCCGCCCCACTTCCACGACGCCTGGACCGGGTAGATCAGGCCGGTGAGGACCACGGTGAAGATCAGGAACGGCCACAGCTTTATGCGCTCGGCCAACGTGCCCGAGACGATCGAAGCGGTGGTGGCGCAGAACATCAGCTGGAAGAAGAAGTCAGACCCGACCGAGGCATAGGTAAGGTCGACCGCGTCGGTCCCGACGCCCACCGGCTCCAGCGAGGTCAGCGAGAAGGCGCCAAGCACGTTGGTGATGGTCCAGCCATCGCCGGGATACATCAGGTTGTAGCCGATCAGGTAATACATCACCGCGGCCATGGCGAAGAGCGCGATGTTCTTGGTGAGCTGCATGGTCACGTTCTTGGAGCGCACCAGGCCGGCTTCGAGCATCGAGAAGCCCGCGCCCATCCACATCACGAGGAAGCCCGTGACGAGGAACATGAAGGTGGTGAAGATGAAGCCGACCTCGGTGCCCGCCGGGGCGAGCGGGGCAACGTCGGAATCCTGCGCGAAAGCAACCACCGGCAGAAGTGCCGCCGCCGCCGCGAGGGGGAGAAGCTTGGTGAGTTTCATGGGATATTTGTCCTCTTGGTCTGTCAGGCCGGGCTTAGAGCGCGTCGCCGTCGGTTTCGCCGGTGCGCACCCGAAGGGCGCCGTCGACATCCAGGGTGAAAATCTTGCCGTCACCGATCTTGCCGGTCTGGGCGGTCTTGGCGATTGTCTCGACAACCTGCTCAGTGAGTGAGTCGGCAACGACGATTTCGAGTTTTACCTTCGGCACGAAGTTCACGGCATACTCGGCGCCGCGATAGATCTCGGTGTGGCCCGACTGGGTGCCGAAGCCCTTGATTTCCGTCACCATCATGCCGCGCACACCGATGGAGGTGAGCGCTTCGCGCACCTCTTCGAGCTTGAACGGCTTGATCGCTGCAATGATCAGTTTCACGTGTTTCCCCTTTTGCCAGAAGCGAGGCTTGCCCCGCGCGATGAGCGGTTTTGCGCAATCAGCCAAGCGCGCCTGCGAGCGTGCGCTCAAGCAAACAGCAGGGTTCGGTTGCCTGCAAAACAGGCGAAATGGCAGATTTTCTGCAAATACACGGGTGCATGCTTAAATTTTGTGCGCTCAAAAGATGTGCAGAATGCCTTTGGGCAGCAAACACCTGCGCCTGTTCCCCCTCGTCTTCGATCGGGCGAGTCGTTAAACTTGGCGAAAACCAAGAAGCAAGAGAGCAGGTCAGCAGAATTCATGGCACAGAAAGGTTCCGGGCGGTCGCCGCTGGTCGCGGACAAGCGCTATTCGACATCCGCCAACGGCAAGAAGAAGGCCGCGCCGAAGCGATCGGGCGGCGGTGGCCCGCGCAAGCCGCGCCGGCCCGCGCGCAAACGCGGGCGCAGGCTGCCGTTTTTCCTCGCCTGGCCGCTGGCGCTGATCCGGTGGGTGCTGCGCCTCGGCTTCAAGCTCGGGCTTGTCGCCACGTTGGTGCTGGCGGCACTGATCGGCCTTGGCGTGTTCTATTTCTCCTCCACCATGCCGCCCTTGTCGCACCTCGTCGATGGCCGGGCGCAGGGCTCTGTCACCCTGATGGATCGGGATGGCGAAGTTTTCGCGTGGCGCGGTGACCAGTTTGGCGGGATCATCACCGCCGAAACGGTTTCGCCTGCGCTGAAAAACGCCGTGATCGCCACTGAAGACCGCCGCTTCTATCGCCACTTCGGCGTCAGCCCAAGGGGCATCGCCAGCGCGGTGCGGATCAACCTTTCCGAGGGGCGCGGCCCGCTCTCGGGCAACGGTGGTTCGACGCTCACCCAGCAGACGGCCAAGCTGTTGTGCCTCGGTGTGCCCTACGATCCCGCCGCCGGAATGACCGAGGCCGAATACGAGGCCGATTGCCGCACCTCTTCGCTCTGGCGCAAGATCAAGGAAGCGGTCTTTGCGATGGGGCTTGAGGCGAAGTTTTCCAAGGACGAGATCCTGACGATCTACCTCAACCGCGCTTATCTTGGTGCCGGGGCCTATGGCTTCGAGGCAGCGAGCCAGCGCTATTTCGGCAAGTCGGCGTCCGAGATCCGGCCCGCCGAGGCGGCGATCCTCGCCGGAGCGCTCACCGCGCCCAGCCGATACGACCCCACCAACAATCTCCAGCGCAGTTGGGACCGCGCGCTCACGGTGCTGAAACTGATGGAGGAGCAAGGCTACATCACGGCGCAGGATGCGGCCTATGCCCGCGACCATCCTGCCGAGCTGTCGGAAGCCGCCGAGGCGCGGGCAGGCGGCTACTTTGCCGACTGGGTGATGGCCTCCGGCCCCTCCTTTCTCACCCGTGACACCACCGAAGACGTGATCATCAAGACCACCTTCGACCAGCGCCTGCAACGCGCCGCCGAAGAGGCGCTGGCCTGGGTTTTTGAGAACAAGGTGAGCGAGGGCAGCGAGGCCCAGGCGGCGATCGTGGTGATGAGCGCCGATGGTGCGGTGCGGGCCATGGTCGGCGGTCGCAAGACCAAGGTTTCAGGCGCATTCAACCGGGCAACGCAGGCCAGGCGCCAGACCGGCTCAAGCTTCAAACCGTTCGTTTACGCCGCCGCGCTCGATCTTGGCTGGCGCTACGACAGCCTGATCGAAGATGCGCCGTTCTGCATGACCATCCCCGGCTCAGGCGAATGGTGCCCCTCGGACTACGACAACAAGACGCGCGGCTGGGTCACGCTCACCGACGCGCTGCGCAATTCGCTCAACATCCCGGCGGTGAAGATTTCCGAAGCGGTGGGGCGCGAGAACGTGCGCACGGTGGCCGAGATGTTCGGCATCCAGTCCGACCTTGCCGCCGGCCCGGCGCTGGCGCTCGGCGCCTCGGAATCGACCCTGCTGGAAATGACGGGCGCCTATGCCGGCATTCTCAATGGCGGCTCGTCGGTCATGCCTTATGGGCTGATCGAGCTGAGACTGCTCGGCGATGACGCGCCCCTGATGGAGCAGAGCGGCGGCATCGGCGAGCGGGTGATCACGCCGCAGGCGGCCGAACAGCTGATCTACATGATGAGCCGGGTGGTGGCCGATGGCTCGGGCCGGCGCGCCCGGCTCGATGGCTTCGAGGCCGCAGGCAAGACCGGCACGACCACGGCGGCGCGCGACGCGTGGTTTCTCGGCTTCACCGCCGATTACGTTACCGGCGTGTGGATGGGCTACGACGACAACACACCGCTCAAGGGGGTGACGGGTGGCGGCTTGCCTGCGGAAATCTGGCACGAAACCATGACCCGCGTGCAGGACGGCCTGCCGCCCCGGCGACTGCCGATGATCCGCCCCGACACAGCCCCGACGGTGGCGAACGGGCGCCAGGTGCCCGGCCTGCCTGGTGGGCGTGGCCGCACCCCCGCTGGCGCGGATTCGCTGCTCGGTGTGCTGAAGTCGATACTCGGGATCGACGGGTAGGCAATCGCGGCGAGACGCGATAGAAATTGGCCGTTAACCGGAAATGGACCTTTGGTTGCAAGTATTGACCCGAAACGCCGATTTCCGGCTTGAAGGCAGGACAGGCAGATATGACCCCGGCCCAGAAAGAACAGGGCGAAACCGAACTTCGTGCGGCGCGGCGCGAGAGCCGTGGGCTGTTTTGGGCGGCCGGGCTGTTTTCCGTCTTCGTCAATATCCTGATGTTGACCGGGCCGATCTACATGCTGCAGATCTACGACCGCGTGCTCGGCTCGCGTTCGGTGGCGACGCTGATCGCGCTCACCGTGCTGATGGGATTTCTGTTCCTGATGATGGGTGTGCTCGACTATGCCCGGGGCCGGGTGCTGGCGCGGATCGGCGCGAAATTCCAGGCCCGGCTCGACCGGCGGGTGTTTTCCGCCGTGCTGCGCCGCGAGGCGGTGGCGGCGGGCGGGGCAAAGCGCACCTCCAACACGCTGCGCGATCTCGAAGCGGTGCAGCGGCTGCTCTCTTCACCCGTCTTCGCCGCAGTGTTTGATATGCCGTGGACGCCGATCTTTCTCGCCGGCATCCTGATCTTTCACCCCTACCTTGGCTATCTCGCGCTCGCCGGTGGCGGGGTTCTGGTGGTGATCACGATCCTCAACCAGATCCTCACCGCGGGCCCGGTGAGAAGCGCCAACGCCGCGACGATGCGCGCCGACCACCTGGCAGAACAGTTGCGCGCAGAGGCCGAGATGGTGCGCGCGCTCGGCATGTCGGATGCCGCCTTCGAGCGCTGGCACCAGGCCCGCACCGCATCGCTTGCCGATACCATTGTTTCGTCCGACCGCTCCGGCCAGTTTTCGGCGATGTCCAAGACCTTCAGGATGTTTTTGCAATCGGCAATGCTGGGGCTGGGCGCTTACCTGGTGCTGCAGGGCGAGCTTAGCCCGGGGGCGATGATTGCGGGTTCGATCCTGCTTGGCCGGGCGCTCGCGCCGGTCGACATGGCAATCGGTCAATGGCAGCTGGTCCAGCGTGCGCGCCAGGGCTGGCAGGGGCTGGTGGAGCTTCTGGGCGAAGTGCCGCCGGAGGCGCCGCGCACCCGGCTGCCGCGCCCGCAGGGGCACCTGACGGCGGAAAACCTCACCGTGGTGCCGCCGGGGCAATCCCAAGCCAGCCTGCGGATGGTGAATTTCGAGGTCAGGCCGGGTGAGGCGCTCGGCGTGATCGGCCCTTCCGGCGCCGGCAAGTCGACGCTGGCGCGAACCATAACCGGGGTCTGGCGGCCCGCAGGTGGCAAGATCCGGCTCGACGGCGCGGCGCTCGACCAGTTCGAGCCCGCCGTGCTTGGCCAGCATATCGGTTATCTGCCGCAGCGGGTGCAGTTGTTTGATGGCACCATCGCCGAAAACATCGCCGGACTCAGCACTGCGCCCGATGCCGCGGCGGTGGTGGCGGCGGCGAAGAAGGCCGCTGCGCACGAGCTGATCCTGCACCTTCCCGATGGTTACGATACCCGGGTCTCGGGTGGTGGCGGCATGCTCTCGGGCGGGCAGATGCAGCGCATCGGCCTTGCCCGGGCGATGTATGGCGGACCCGTCGTGCTGGTGCTCGACGAGCCCAACTCCAACCTCGACAACGAGGGCAGCCACGCGCTCAACGACGCGGTGCGCGAGATGAAGGCGGGGGGCGGCGCGGTGCTGATCATGGCGCACCGGCCCTCGGCGATCAGCGAGGTCGAGAAGCTGCTGGTGCTCGATCACGGCATGGTCAAGGCTTTCGGCCCGCGCGACGAGGTGCTCGCGCGCACGGTGCAGAACGCCCAGGCGATCCGTTCGACGGCGGCGCAGGGCCAGTCCGGAGGGGTGAGCTGATGGGAACCGAGATCACCCGCCCGGCCCCGACCGCAGTGACGAAAACCGCGCGTGCCGGCGCTGTGGCCCTCGCCGGCCCCGGCGCGCCGGACGGCAACAGCGAAGCGCAGGTGCTCAGGGCCTGGTCGGCGCGCGGCCCGGTGATTGTCGGTATCCTCGCCGTGCTGGCGCTGGTGGGGGGCTTCGGCACCTGGTCGGTGATGTCCAACATCGCCGGCGCGATCGTCGCTCCGGGCGCAATCGAGCTGGAGCAGAACCGCCAGGTGGTGCAGCATCCCGACGGCGGGGTGGTTACGGAAATCCTGGTGGGCGAGGGTGACTTGGTGGAAGCCGGTCAGGTGCTCGTGCGGCTCGATCGCGAGCGGCTCGACACCGAGCGCACCATCGTCGAAAGCCAGCTGTTTGAGCTGATGGCGCGGCGTGGCCGGCTCGAGGCCGAACGCGACGGCGATGCCGAGATCGGTTTTGACGATCAACTCATCGCCGCGGCCGCCGCAAACTCCGACGTAGCGGAGATGCTCGAGAGCAACCGCAACCTGTTTGCCCAGCGGCGCGATAATTTCGCCGCCTCGGTTGAGCAGCTTGGCAAGCGCAAGGCGCAGACCGTGGCGCAGATCGAGGGGCTATCGGCCCAGCTCACCGCGCTTGAAACCCAGGTGGCGCTGATCGATGAGGAGCTGAAGGGCCAGTATGAATTGCAGGAAAAAGGGCTGGCGCAGCTTCCCCGGGTGATGTCGCTCGAGCGCGAAAAGGCGCGGCTCCAGGGCGCGGCGGGGGAGGTCGTCGCCTCGAAGGCGCAGGCCGAGGGGCGGATCACCGAGGTCGAGATCGAGATCATCCGGATCGGGGCGCAGAGCCGCGAGGATGCCATCACGGCGCTCAGCGAGCAGGAGGGGCGCGAGCTGGAGCTGGCCGAGCGCCGCCGCGCGATCCTCGAACAGCTCTCCCGGCTCGATATCCGCGCGCCGCTCTCGGGCGCTGTCCATGCGCTGCAGATCTTCGGCGAACGCTCGGTGATCCAGCCGGCCCAGCCGGTGCTCTATATCGTGCCGCAGGACCGACCGCTGGTTATCGGCGTGCAGGTCGAGACGATCCATGTGGACCAGGTGCATGTGGGCCAGGAGGTAATTCTGCGGTTTTCGGCCTTCAATTCCCGGCAGACCCCGGAGATCTTGGGCCGGGTGATCTCGGTGTCGCCCGACGCGCTGTCGGACGATCGGACCGGCCGCAGCTTTTACCGGGCGCGGGTGGAACTCAGCGAGGGCGAGATCGACAAGCTGCCCGAGGGTTCGGTGCTGATTCCCGGCATGCCGGTCGAGGCTTATCTTCGCACCGGCGACCGTAGCCCGATCACCTATCTGATGAAACCGCTGGCGGATTATTTCAACAAGGCGTTCCGCGAGAATTAGCGGGTCAACGGAGCATTTGAACCCCTCCACCGGATGAAGCCGAGCCTCGCCAAGCCTTTCAAATGTCTTGATACGTTGATCCAAAGCGAAAAGAACGAGTGGTTCGAAGCGGCAGAGTCGAACCACCAGGGCAGGGTCCCGGCCGGGCGACGCCATCGGTGTGCCAAACCCCGCCGTGCGTGGTGACACTTGCTTCGGCAAATCAATTTCAAACATCAAGAACATCGGTTTCCAGGAATATAAATATATTTCAGAGAGTTGCGCATAATTTTATGTTAACGCTCTGGTCAGATTTACCAATCGTGACATTTTGCGCGCCCTGGGCCGACTCGACTCTCCGTCTGCGCGCGGGTAAAAGAACATTTAGCGAACATACGCCAGTGCCACCCGCCATGCCCCGCAAACGTTTTCTCAGCCTGTGGTTTCCCCGCCTTGCCGCCGAGCGGCTGGTGCGGCTCGAGCATCGGCTCATGCCCGGCCCGCTCGCGGTGGTGGCCGACCAGCGTGGCACGCAGGTGCTCATCAGCCTCAGCATCGAGGCCGAGGCGGCCGGGCTTTTTCCCGGCCAGCCGCTTGGCGATGCCCGGGCGATCTGCCCCGATCTTGCCTCGCGGCCGGCAAACCCCGTGGCCGAGGCCGGCTTTCTCACCACGTTGCGGCGCTGGGCGGGAAAGTTCACCCCGTGGGTCTCGCAGGAGCCGCCCGCCGCGCTGGTGCTCGATATCACCGGCTGCGCCCATCTTTTCGGCGGCGAAGAGGG
>MNZL01000151.1 GCA_001873585.1 Rhodobacterales bacterium CG2_30_65_12
TCGAATTGGTGCAGAGCGGGCCGGCGGGCACCAGCTTCGCAATCCACCTGCCGCGTGGGCTGGAGACCCTCGCCGCAGGATAATTGCCCCTTGCAAACCCCGGCGCGGGCCGCTAAATGCCGCCTGATAGCGCGCTGGTAGCTCAGTTGGATAGAGTACTTGACTACGAATCAAGGGGCCGGGGGTTCGAATCCTCCCCAGCGCACCATCTCACATTTGTTGCTGCAGAATTGACCTGAAGCCTTGAATGGAACGGCTGAATCAGGCGTTCGAAGGCCTTGATTCCGGCGATACGGAAGAGGCTTCTAAAATGCTGATCGGGGCACCGTTCTCTTGAGCGTCATATCAGCATTTTTCCAAATTTTCCAAGTGGTTGAGAGAAATCGCATTGCGTGTTCGGACCGCTGCTCCGGGGGCAGCCGGGGTTTCGTTCCCGTGCCCGGTTTTTCCACGGCACGCGCCGTCTCATGGTCCAGCTCGGCGATCCGCTTCGCACAAGCACGGATCACTGAATCATTTTCGGCTCCGACGATTCGGTCAGGAAGCTGATCAATCTGCTTCTCGGTCGTGTTGATGTTTTCCTTGCCACACTCGTCGCACAAGCCAAAACCACGCAATGAGACGTCGGCGTTGATATCACAGCGGGCAGGAGCGTTGACCAGCGGCGATAAACGAGGTGATCGTCATACCCCGGCGCGCTACCGATCGGCAGCAGCAGCCCTCACCCCTGCGACACACCGTCCGACCAGATGGTCAGATCGCGGTTGTGGCGCTTGGCGTGTGGGGGTAATGTTGGCGCTAACGCATCCGGCCAGACGAGACAGCCATGAGCAATATCCTCACCGTTACCCTCAATCCGGCACTCGATCTATCGACCACGGTCGCGCGGGTGGTGCCGGAAGACAAGCTGCGCTGTGAGGTGCCGGTGCTTGAAGCTGGCGGCGGTGGCATCAACGTGGCGCGTGCGATCGGCGCGATGGGCGGGCGGGCCCATGCCTTCGTGGCGATCTCGGGCTACCATGGCCAGCAATTTCTCGACATCCTGCGCCAGGAGCCGCTGATCCCGGAGGTGTTTCACACCCACGGCGAGACGCGCCAGAGCCTTGCGGTGATCGACCGCGAGAGCGGCGCGCAGTTTCGCTTTGTCATGCCGGGGCCGAGCTGGTCGCCCGAACAGGCGCAGGACGCGCTCGACGCGATTGGCCGGGTGACCCCGCAGCGCGGCTATGTGGTGCTCTCGGGCAGCCAGCCGCCGGGGGTGCCGTTGCACTTTCCCACCCAACTCGCGGCGCAGATGCAGGACCATTCGGCGCGGCTGATCCTCGATACCTCGGGCAAGCCGTTAAAGGCACTGATGAATGTAGGCTCGGCGCGCCAACACGTGCTCAGGCTCGACGGTGGTGAAAGCGAAGAGCTTGCCGGGCGCAGCCTGCCCGACCACCACGCGGTGGCCGACTTTGCCCAGGAACTGATCGCGCGCGACGTGGCCGAGGCGGTGGTGCTGGCGATGGGGCCCGAAGGCTCGATCATGGTCGAGAACGGCAACCGCTGGCATGCCAAGACGGTGCCGGTAAAGGTGCGCTCGAAGGTGGGCGCGGGCGACAGTTTTGTCGGCGTTTTCACCTGGGCGCTGTCGAATGGCGCGGCTTGGGAAGAGGCGCTGCGCTACGGTGTGGCAGCGGCGTCTTCGGCCGTTACCTCCGATGGCACCGAGCTGTGCAACGAAGCCGAGGTGGAAGATCTCGCGCGCAGCGCGATGCTCACGCGGATCTGACCGCCGCACGTGCGCCCGCGGTTTGATGGCGCCGGGCAAAGCTGCTAAGGTCAGCGTGGTCGGCACCTGGCCGGTGACGAAAGGCAGACTCCATGAAACATCTCGTCTTGGCCTTTGCCTTTGGTGGCCTCGTCCTTGCGCCGCTTGCCGCCACTGCCGGCGGCACGATCGAAACCGCCTGCCTGCGCTCCGACCGACCGGCGGCAGGGCGCGCGCTCTGTGGCTGTTTGCAGGCTGTCGCCAACGCGGTGCTGTCGCCAAGCCAGCAGAAGCAGGGCGCCAGCTTCTTTGCCGACCCGCACTCGGCGCAGGAGGTGAAAGCCTCAAAGCGCCCGGCCGACGATGCATTCTGGGCGCGTTGGGAGCTGTTTGCAGAGACAGCGGTGAAGCACTGCCAATAACGCCTGCCGTCGGCCCCCGTGCCGTCAGCCCCCGCATCAGCTGCGCCGCTCAAGCCTCGGCAAAAGCGCGCGCGCCCGCGTGGCAGATCAGGGTGCTGGCGCTGTCGGGGCGATGGCCGGTGCCGGACGGATCGCGCAACACCGAGGCGTTACGCCGGCCCGTGGCCTCACCGCTGGCGCACCCGCCGCAGCACCGCCTGCCAACCGCCGGGGCTGACGAGAAAGGCGATGGCGAAGCCGGCGACAAAGCCGGTCATCTCCGCCACCCAGCTGATCCCGCCGCCAAACAACAGCCCAAAAACGAGCTGAATGCCCATCAGCAAGGCGATCAGGGTGAACGCCTGCAGCCCCCGCGCGTGCCCGGCCAGCCCGGCCCATAGGATGAAGGTGAACGCCCCCACCAGCCCATAGACGCCCGGATATCCGCCGTAGAGCATCACCCGCGTTTCCCACACCAGCCCGTAGACCAGCGCGCCCAGCAAGCTCGCGCCGAAGAAGATTGCCAGCACAGCCCAATCGGTCAGCACCTCGCCCACCAGCTTGCCCATGGCGAGCAGAAAGACAAGCACGAAGAGCGCATGCGTGAAGGTGGCGTGGATGAACGGAAAGGTGATGAAGCGCAGCATGTAATCTGCGCGCAGGGTGCCGGTTTCGATCATCCAGCCCATCAGCGGTTGGTAGAAGCCGAAACGCTCGATCGCCGCGAGCCGCCAGCCGGTGGCCGCCGGGCCGCCGACGAGCGCGGCGTCTGCCGCCGTCAGCACGATCTCGATGCCGAAGATCGCCAGCGCCAGCAGCACCACGCTCACCGGCAGCGGGTTCACCGGCGGCGCGTTGTGGTCCTGATCCTCGGGGAGCGGGAAGACGGGTTTCATGGGGGGTTCCTTGACGCTTGGCCCCGGCATGGGTAAGCGAGCCGGGCAGAGAAATCCATAACGGAGTTCGACCATGGCCGACAGCGCCTTCACCCCCCGCGTGTTTTCCGGAATCAAACCCTCCGGCGGGCTGACCCTCGGCAACTACCTTGGTGCGATCAAGCGTTGGGTCGGGATGCAGGGGCCGGACTTCGAGACGATCTATTGCGTCGTCGATCTGCACGCGATCACCGTCTGGCAAGACCCCGCCGACCTCACGCAGGCAACCCGCGAAGTGGCCGCCGGGTTGCTGGCGTCGGGCATCGACCCGGAAAAGTCGATCCTGTTCAACCAGGCGCAGGTGCCGGCCCATGCCGAGCTCGCGTGGCTGTTCAATTGCGTCACCCGGCTCGGCTGGATGAACCGGATGACCCAGTTCAAGGAAAAGGCCGGCAAGAACGTGGAAAAGCAGAGCCTCGGGCTTTATGCCTACCCCTCGCTGATGGCCGCCGACATTCTCGCCTACCACGCCACCCATGTGCCGGTGGGCGAAGACCAGAAACAGCACGTGGAGCTCACCCGCGACATCGCGGCGAAGTTCAACCATGATTACGGCGTGGAGTTCTTCCCGCTCACCGAGCCGGTGATCGAAGGCCCGGCGATGCGGGTGATGAACCTGCGCGACGGCTCCAAGAAAATGTCGAAATCCGGTGAGTCCGACATGGAGCGGATCAACATGCTCGACGATGCCGACGCGATTGCGAAGAAGTTCAGGAAGGCGCGCACCGATCCCGAGCCGCTGCCGCTCACCTTCGACGGCCTCAAGAACCGGGCCGAGGCGAAAAACCTCGTCGAGATCTACGCCGCGCTCGCCGACATAACCTCCGACTCGGTGCTGAACGAATTCGGCGGCGAAGGCTGGGGCAAGTTCAAGCCTGCCCTCGCCGATCTTGCCGTCGACAAGCTCGCGCCGATCTCGGCCGAGATGAAACGCCTGCTCGACGCCCCCGACGAGATCGACGCGCTGCTCGCCAAGGGGGCCGAGAAAGCCGAGGCGATCGCCGAGCCGATCCTGGAGCGCACCTTCGAGATCATGGGCTTCGTCCGCTCGCGCCGGCGGTGACGGATCACCGTCACGCAACGGAATCAATGCGCCGGTAGTTTCACGCTCAGACGCCGGCTCTCTCCCGTCCCGGGGCCGGTGTTGCCTTGCGCGCCTGTTCTTTCCCGACGCATGCGCGCCGCGCCCCCGGTCGTTCCCGCCGGGGGCGCCTTTTTGTCGGCTGGACGTTCTGCGCCCGGCCTCCTAGGCTCGCCGCCAAAAGAGGGAGGCGAATATGGCAGCCGGAACCAACCTGCGCACCTGGTTTGAGGGCAAATGGCACGACGGCAACGTGGCGGTGATGCGCGCGGGCGACCACGGGGCGTGGCTTGGCTCGACGGTGTTTGACGGCGCGCGCTACGTCGACGGCATAGCCCCGGACCTCGACAAGCACCTTGCCCGCGTCAACCGCTCCGCCGAGGCGCTGTTGATCACCCCCACCGTGTCGGTGGCACAGATGCTGGAGATCGTCTGGGAGGGGCTGCGCCTCTATCCGGCCGATGCGCCGGTCTACATCCGGCCGATGTATTGGGGTATCGATTCCGGCCAACTCGGCATCCTGCCCAGCCCCGACGCGACGGGCTTTGCCGTCTGCCTTGAAGAAATCCCCATCGCCGCCCCCGACGCCACCACCACGCTCACCACCACCCGCTTTCGTCGCCCTGTGCTCGAAGATGCGGTGGTCAACGCCAAGGCGGGTGCGCTTTACCCCAACAACGCGCGGATGATCGCCGAGGCCCGCGCCAAGGGCTACGGCAACGCGCTGGTGGCCGACGCGCTTGGCAACGTGGCCGAAACCGCCTCCGCCAACGTCTTCATGGTGAAGGATGGCGAGGTGTTTACCCCGATCGCCAACGGCACGTTCCTCGCTGGCATCACCCGCACGCGGCACATCTCGAACCTGCGCGCGGAAGGCGTGCAAGTGCATGAAACCGTTCTCACTTTCGATGATTTTCGCGCCGCCGACGAGGTGTTTCTCTCGGGCAACATGCACAAGGTTACCCCCGTCACCGAGTTTGACGGCAGCCATTACCAGGTGGGTCCGGTTACCAGCCGAGCGCGTGCGCTGTATTGGGACTGGGCACATTCTGACGCATCCAAGACCGCTTGATCCGGGCCCCGCGCTTCGACAGAATGCCGCAGACCCACAGGGAGTAAGAGCTATGCGCAAGTTCCTCGTCGTTCTCGACGATAGCAAAGAATGCCTCAACGCGATGCGATTCGCCGCGATGCGCGCCCAGCACACCGGCGGCGATGTGGAGATTCTCGGGGTGATCCCGCCCGATGAATTCAACCACTGGATCGGCGTTGGCTCGATCATGCGCGAAGAGGCCAAGGAGCGGATTCACGCCCACTTCGAGGTGTTTGCAAAGTGGATGCGCGACAAGCACGATGTTGACCCGCGTCTGGTGATCCGCGAGGGCAAGGTCGTCGACAAGATCCTCGAACGGATCGAACAAAGCGAGGAAATTGGCCTGCTGGTGCTCGGCGCCGCGAGCGGCAGGGGTGGCCCGGGGCCGATCATCACCCAGCTCATGCGCCAGTCGGCCTCGCTGCCGGTGCCGATGACAATCGTGCCGGGCGAGATGTCGAAGGAACGGCTCGAAGCGATCACCTGACCGGGCCTGATCGCGCGCGTCACGCGCCCGGCGGCGCCCCGTTGCCGGGCGGCAGTGGTGGCGGCACCGAGGTGCCTGGCGCGACCCGCACCCGCCGTTTGCCGGCGAGCGCTACGGCATTCGAGGCAGCCAGCGCCCCGAGCACCAGTGCGCCACCCGCCAACGTCCAGACCCCGACCGTTTCGCCCAGCACCAGCCAGACGAGCAGCGGCGCGAGCACGCTTTCGAGCAGGATCAGCAGCGCCACCTCGGCGGAGGGCAGATAGCGCGGGCCGATGGCGATCAGCGCCGTTGCCCCGGCGATGAACACGCCGCCATGAAGGGCCACGAAGATCCAGTCGCCGGCCGGCACCGACATCGGCTCCGAGACGAAGAAAAGCAGCACCGCCGCCGCGAAATACCCCACCGGGATCGCCGGCACCATCGAGTCCGCACGCAGACTGCGGGCGATGGTGAGCGCGATGGCAAACGCCAGCGCCACCGCCAGCGCCACCATATCGCCCACGAACGTGGCGCCTTCGGTCTCGCCCGATCCGAGCGCGATCACGCCAATGCCCACCATCACCACCAGGATCGTCGCCACAGTGCGCCGCGATGGCCGCTCGCCGAGAAAGGCCCAGCTCAGGAGCGCGGCGAAAGCGGGCATCGCGGCGATAATAAACACCACGTTGGCGACCGAGGTCATCGACACGGCGAGCACGAACAGCAGGCCGGTGAGCCCGGTGGCGGCGGCATAGGCCCATGCCGCCGGGCCGAGCCGCAACACCGCGCCAAATGCCCCGGGGCCACGGGTTACAAGCACCCACAGGCCAATCGCCGCCGCCGTCAACAGCGAGCGCCAAAAAGCGATGGTGAGCGCATCGGCCCCGATCAGCCGGACGAAAAGCGAATCCGGCACGATCAGCAGCACGCCGAGCCCGGTGATGAGGAGGCCTTTGAGATGATCCGACATGACCGGATCAAGGCGCGAAAAACAGCGCGCTGGCAAGCCCCGACGCGCGCACGGGTTGACTTCGCGCCGCGCCGGCCGCATATCAATACCTGACAGAAAAGGTGCGCGAAATGTTCATCCAGACCGAATCCACGCCAAACCCGGCGACCCTGAAGTTTCTTCCAGGCCAGGCGGTGCTTGAAGCCGGCACTGCCGATTTCCCGAACGTCGAGGCGGCAACCAAATCGCCTCTGGCGCGCCGCGTGTTCGACGTGGCTGGCGTTGTCGCGGTGTTTCTCGGCACCGATTTCGTGACCGTCACCAAGGCCGACGCGGTGGAATGGGATCACATCAAGCCCGCCCTGCTCGGTGCGATCATGGAGCATTTTCAATCCGGCGAGCCGGTGATCGAGGGGAGCCAAGCCGGCGGACATCAGGCGGGCGACGGTGAAAACGCCGAGCTGGTGGCGCAGATCAAGGAGCTGCTCGATACCCGTGTGCGCCCTGCGGTGGCTCAGGACGGTGGCGATATCACCTTCCACGGCTTCGATCGGGGTGTGGTCTATCTGCACATGAAGGGCGCTTGCGCCGGATGCCCCTCGTCGACGATGACGCTGAAAATGGGCATCGAGAACCTTTTGAAGCACTACCTGCCGGAGGTCACAGAGGTGCGCGCCGTTGCCCTCTGATCCAACCATACTGGCGTTTGATACATCGGCCGCGCATTGCGCGGCCGCTTTGCTTTACGGTGGCGTGATCGTCGCCGAGCGGCGCGAAGCGATGGCGCGCGGTCAGGCCGAGCGGCTGATGACGCTGCTCGAAGAGGTGCTTGGCGCAGCCGGGATCGGCTGGCGCGATCTCGACGCCGTGGCGGTTGGCGTCGGTCCGGGCAATTTCACCGGCATTCGCATTGCCGTGAGCGCCGCGCGCGGGTTGGCTCTTGGCCTGGGCAAGCCTGCCGTGGGCGTATCCACCCTCGAAGCGCAGGCCGAGGGCGTCGCCCGGCCCTGCCTCTCGCTTCACGATGCGCGGCGGGGGATGACCTTTGCCCAGGTGCTCGGCCCGGATGGGGCACAGGCACCCGTGATCGTGCTGGACGCGGCCAGCATCCGCCCAGACCTGCCGCGCGCGCCGATGATCGAGCCGAGCGCGCTTCCCCCGGCGATGGCGCGAATCGCGGCGGCGCGGCTCGGGGCAGGGGAGCCCATCGCGCGCCCGGCCCCGCTCTACATCCGAAGTGCCGACGCCGCCCCGCCGCGCGATCCCGCCCCCGTGATCTTGCCATGACGACCGCCGAAATGGCCGCGCTCTATGCCGCGGCGTTCGCCGAGGTCCGGGCCTGGAGCGCCGAGGAAATCGCCGCGCTGATCTCAGGCCCCGGCGGCTTTGCCGTGACCGCAGCCGCCGGCTTCGCGCTTGGCCGCGCCATTGTCGGCGAGGCCGAGCTGATCACCATCGCCGTCGCCCCCACTGCCCGCCGACAAGGCACTGGCCGCGCCCTGCTGGCAGCCTTCGAGGCTGAAGCCCGGGCGCACGACGCCGATACCGCCTTTCTTGAAGTCGCCGCCGATAATACCGCCGCGCTCGCGCTCTACCGCGCCGCAGGCTGGGCCGAGATCGGGCGGCGCGCCGCCTATTACGCACGGCCCACCGGTGCTGCAGACGCGCTGACCATGGCCAAGCCGCTCTCGCCGCGTTAGCCTCGTTGGGCAACCACGGGAGCCGGCCATGACCGACGCCAAACCCCTCGCCACCAGGATCCGCCACATGGCCGGTGCCGAGCCTTTCGCCCTCGGGCTCATCTTCGGTTCGGGGCTGGGCCACCTCGCCAATGCCGTCTTTGCGATCTCAAACATGGCTGCCGGGCCTTCGGACGTGGCGATCAGCCACGATCACACCAAGGCCATGGCCCCGCTCGGTGCCGCCAAGCTCGAACGCCTGCTCGCCCGCGCGCTCACGAAACGGTGATCGCCGCGCGGGGCGGTCGCTCCGAAGTGCCGCACCCCGGGCCCTTTTCATCCGGTTGTTCCGACGCTATGCACCGCGTCTATTCGGGGTTTCATATATGCACAGTTACCTGCCCATCGCCGAGCTTTCCGCCTCGATTCCGGTTCTCGTCGGGCTCGGCGCGATCGTGGGGTTGCTTTCGGGGCTGTTCGGCGTTGGCGGCGGCTTCATCCTCACGCCGCTTCTGTTCATGATCGGCATTCCGCCGGCGATCGCGGTGGGCACACAGGGCAACGTGATCGTTGGCTCGTCGTTTTCCGGTCTGCTCGCCCACCTGCGCCGCAAGACAGTGGATTTTCCGATGGGCATCGCCCTTCTGATCGGGGGTCTCGCTGGCTCGTTCCTCGGTGTGCGGCTGTTCCGGCTGCTCACTTCGCTCGGCCAGATCGACCTCGTGATCAAGCTCGCCTACGTCGGCCTGCTCGGCACCATCGGCGGGCTGATGATGATCGAATCCGTTACCGCGCTGCGGCGGCGCAAAACCGGCGGCAAGGTGATCCTCAGGCGCAAGAACCACAACTGGGTGCAGGGCCTGCCGTTTCGGATTCGGTTTCGCACCTCGGGGCTCTACATTTCGGTGATCCCGCCGCTGGGCGTGGGCGTGCTGGTGGGGGTGATGGCTGCGATCATGGGCGTGGGCGGCGGCTTCGTGATGGTGCCGGCGATGATCTACCTGCTCAACATGCCAACCAAGACGGTGATCGGCACCTCGCTGTTTCAGATTACCATCCTCGCCGGGTTCACCACGCTGATGCAGGCAACGACGAACCA